>CACBQK010000003.1 GCA_902541365.1 uncultured SAR86 cluster bacterium | reverse complement strand
CAAATGGATAGAATTTATAGATTTGATTTATAAGGTGGTGTCCAGAGGTGGGATCGAACCACCGACACAAGGATTTTCAGTCCTTGTGTCTAGTTAATAAATCTTTTACCTATTAGTGTTTCAGAGGTTACTGTGCATACCGCTTTGCATAAAGTTACCAATCTAATTTGAATTCCTTTCTTAAATTTTCTTGAGTTTTTTGATAAAGTTTATGGATGTACAAAATTTATATCTCTGCAATAGTAATTTTTAATACTTGCATCATTGCGGATGAAACATCTGTTGATGAGATGATAGACTTCATTGTTCAAGAACAATTTTTGTCAACACAAGAAAAAACAATGAGAGATTCAATGTATACCATGATGGAGACAATGGGTTTAAAAGTTAAAAGCAAAACATTTGATGATTTTTTAGATCCTCTTATAAAAGAATATTTAAGTGGCATACAAAAAAAAGTTCCTGCCTTGTATAAAGATATTTATACTGAAGAAGAAATATTAGCACTCTACAATTTCATGAAAACTGCGGAGGGAATTTCTATCAATAAGAAACAATCTCTCGTGATTGAAAAATCCATGATAATGATCAGCGATGACGCTATGAAATTAGGTCAAAGTATAGCAATTGCTTTGCAAGAAAATCCTGAATTGCTTGAGTCTATGTTAGAGTAAAGACAAACGTTTTATATGAAAAAAATCATAATTTCTGTATTATTTTTATCATCCTTTGTCGTTGCGGATTTTCCTTACAACGTCCCGCCCTTTGGCAAACAAGAAAAATTATTAAAGGACTGTGTCGATGATTTGTTGTGTGGAGAATATCGGTATGAAGCTAGTTTTGGCGAAACTGGAAGTGCAAGAATTTTTAAATACAAAGATGTATATTACATTCACTATATAAGAGATGATGAAATTGAATATATTGGTCTTGGAGTTCTGAGCAGCAATTATCTTGCAGTAACATATATTTATCCTGGATTTAATGATGTCGGGACAACACACTATGAGGTCAAGGATGGAAACCTATACGGTTTTTTTACGTGTCTTGGATGCGATGGTCAAGCATTTTCTGAGAACCTATATAAAAAGTAATAGGACTTTCTATAAAGTCACTTTTTAAGTGGTGCCCAGAGGTGGGATCGAACCACCGACACAAGGATTTTCAGTCCTTTGCTCTACCAACTGAGCTATCTGGGCATATTAGATCAAAGGATTATATGCAAGAATGAAGGTAATGTCATTAATCAGTCTAATGACTTAAAACCTTCAGCTTTTGCGTAGTCTGCATTATCAAAAAATAGATGCATTTGCTCAATGAGCCATTTTCTGTTCTTTTGATCAGACATATCAAGCATCTTTTCATTGATAAGTGTTACCTGATGAGACTTCCATTCTTCCCAAGCTTTGGCAGAAACTGTTTTTTGTAATTCAATACCAAGTTCTCCTGGCATTGGCGGAATTTCTAACGATGGAAGATTTTCTTGATATTTCTTACAAAAGACTGTTTTTGTCATAGGGCACTCACAACTTTTTTAATAGGAGTTGGCATTGCATATTCATCTACTTTACTTTTCTTAATCCATTTATACTCTAAATTAGAGTTAAGATCATATTTTTTATCAATTTCGAAAGTTTTAATCTTCATATCAAGATTAAGATGACTTAGCGGATGATTAACTTTAATCTTTGAATACTTTTGGCCACCTTTAACTTTTACCTCATTCCCATCAATTGGAATCCATAAACTTTCCCAGTATTCGGAGGTCTGTTTTTTATGCATAAGGATCTCATTTTTTGTATGAGGCAAAATAAAATTAAGCTTTATAGTAGGTTTTTGAATAGCCTTTCTTAAACTTACTTTATTAGAAACTTCTTCGAATGCACTAGCGCAATCATTACTGACCGGACATAAATCACAACTAGGTCTTGATTTTGAACAATGCGTAGCTCCTAAATCCATAATTCCTTGGGTATATTCAAAGGATTCTTTATTTGGAGTAAGCTCCTCAGAAATAAGCCAAAGCTTTTTCTGTTTTTCATTTTCAGTTTTAAAAGATATTTTTTTATATCTTCCAAGAACTCTTTTTACATTGGCATCGAGGATAGGATGACCTTCATTGAAAGCTATAGACATAATTGCACCTGCAGTAGATCTTCCAATGCCAGGTAAGGACTCTAAATCATTTATATTGGTTGGCAGTTTACTATTAAAATCTTCACTGATTACTCTGCAAGCTTTATAAATATTCTTTGCTCTTCTATAGAAACCCAATCCTGACCACTGAGCTAATATTTCATCCTCTGAAGCTTTAAGCAAAGCATCAAGATTAGGATACTTTTCAATGAATTTATTAAAGTAGGGAATAACAGTTTTTACTTGAGTTTGCTGAAGCATGATTTCTGATATCCATATGGAATAAGGAGATATATTTTTTCTCCAAGGCAGATCATGCCTGCCATTTTCTTTGTACCAGGAGACAATATTGTCACTAAAACTATTCATTGAAGAAGTCTTGTTTCGACTTAACTGAACCATCCTCATTAATTACATAATGTATTGGTGCCCCAGTTGGGATTTCTAACTTAACAATGTCTTCATTCGAAATGTTATCAAGAAACTTAATTAACGATCTAAGAGAGTTCCCATGAGCTGCAACTAAAACATTCTTACCTTCACAAACATGTGGGAGTATTTCTTTCATAAAAAATGGGAGCACTCTTTCACCTGTATCTTTAAGACTTTCTCCGCCAGGAGGAGGTATATCATATGATCTTCTCCAAATATGAACTTGTTCATCACCCCATCTTTTTCTTGCATCATCTTTATTGAGACCTGCAAGGTCTCCATAGTTTCTTTCATTAAGAGCCTGATTTTTTATAGTTGATAAAGGCTGATTTATTTCTTTAAGGATTATTTGAGCTGTGTTCTGAGCTCTTATTAATGCAGATGTGAAAACCAGGTCAAAATTAATTTTTAAGCTACTTATTATCTTTCCTGCATTATGAGCCTCTTCAATACCTTTAGCCGTAAGATCAGGATCCTTCCAACCTGTAAATTGATTTAGGGCATTCCACTCGCTTTGACCATGCCTTATTAAAATTAGATTCATTTTTATTAGATAAAATCCTATTTTAATAGATAATATGACTTCATATGTTGGAATTTAATCTTTTTTTAATTGATTATTGGTATTTCTCAGTACCACTATTTTTATTTTTATTTTTGTTTGCTTATTCAGAAATGAATAAAGGCGGTAAGAAAATTGAACCCAATGAACTTACACGACTAGTGAATAAGGAAAATGCAATTCTTATAGATCTTAGAAAAAAAGAAGATTATGAAAATGGGCACATAATGACTGCATTAAATTATCCTCATCAAGAATTTGATAATCAGATGCATGAATTAGATAAATTTAAAGAACGTCCAATAATTTTAGTTTGTGATATGGGAAGGAACTCAGCAAATATTGGAGAAAAGCTCAAAAAAGCCGAGTTTAAAGAAACATTTAGGTTAAACGGCGGAATGATGACTTGGATGCAAGAAAACCTTCCTGTTATTCAAAAATAAATATGCGGGATAGAATTCCCGCATATTAAAAAGAGACAAATTTATTTAGTAAGAGTTCCTACTAGATGAGCTAATATCTTATATGGATCAGCATTAGATGCTGGTCTTCTGTCTTCAAGATATCCGTTCCAGTCATGCTCAACTGTGTAGACTGGAATTCTAATACTAGCACCACGATCACTCACACCATAAGAGAACTTATCGATGCTTTGTGTTTCATGCAGACCGGTAAGTCTCATATCATTATCAGAACCATATGAGGCGATTCCTTCTGCATGAACTTCGCCTAACTTATCGCAGATTGAAGAAAATAACTCTTCAGATCCAGCAGTTCTCATTTCCTCATTTGAGAAATTACAATGCATTCCTGAACCATTCCAATCTCCTGTTTTAGGTTTTGGATGAATATTTACACCAACACCATATTCCTCAGCAATCTTATAAAGAAGATATCTCGATACCCAAAGATCATCAGCGGCTTTAATGCCTTTACCAAAACATTGATATTCCCATTGACCAAGAGCAACCTCAGCATTTGTTCCAGTTAGAGTTATACCAAGATCTAAACAAGCTTCTAAGTGAGCATCTGATATTTCTCTTCCAACGACATTACCTGCACCAACTCCACAATAATATTCTCCTTGAGGTCTTGGTGTTCCATCTTCCCATCCGAGAGGTTCACCTGTTTGTGGGTCAGTAAAGAAGTATTCTTGCTCAAAGCCAAACCACCACTCATCTGTAACAACTTCAGCAGCTGCAGCTCTAAAGTTTGAGGGGTGAGTTGTATGATCAGCAGCTTGAACCTGAGTCATAACTAAATCATGCCCATTTGGATTTGCATAGGTTTGCACCGGTAAAAGTAAGCAGTCTGAACTACCACCTTCAGCTTGCTGAGTTGAAGATCCATCAAAAGACCAATCCGGAGGAGTATCGTCCTCAGTGGCTTTAACTTTACTTCGCATCATTGGTTCTGGCTGATACCCATCAAGCCATATATATTCAAAAGTATTCATAAATATCTCCTAAAAAATAAATTTTCATGCATTTTTTAGTCTGCAGGATTTTTGAAGTTAAACTCGATCGGGTTTAACGGTTGCGTTCCTTCAGCTTTCGCTTACTTCCGACTCTTAAAGAGTTGAACGATTAACGTTATCCTGTTAACGGGCGCGTTCCTTCGGTTTTCACCTACTTCCGACTTCCTAAGAAGTTGAACGATTTTAACTCTTCACTCAAATAATTGAGTTCCTTTTTAACCATGGAAATGGTGCAAATTAAAATGCTAAGTAAAGTTTACTCAAATGAAATAACTAAGCAATAGACATATTAATATTAAGGGCAATATTTTCAGAATTGTTACAAGAATTTTTAAAGTTTCATAAATTTGGTGATTATTTCGAGCTTTTCTTTGAAAGAATCAAAAGAATGACTTCCCCCATCAACGATACAAAAATTACAACCTTTATAGAAATCAAGAGTGTACTTAAATGGAATAACATCATCACCAGTTTCAATTAGCACTAAATAGTTCAATGGGGATTTTATTTTTGAGACATTATTCAGCTTCAATATTTCAAGATCTTTTTTAGTTAGATAAAACTCTTCATTTGTTGAAAAGTTAGTGTTCTTTCCTAAATACATTTCCATACCTAAATATGGGTTTGATGCAGGGTTAATTAAAACAGCTCTTGAATCAAATTTTTCTGCAAAATAAGATGCATAAAAACCACCAAGTGAGCTTCCAATAAATAATCTATCGCCTGTATTCTCTTCTACTAATTTTTTTAACTGAATAAAAGATTTTTCTATAGAGTTATCAATATTTGGGATATGCAGATAAACATTTGGAAATTTTTCTTTTATAAAATTATCAAAAACTATAGCCTTCGTTGAATCAGCAGATGATGCAAAGCCATGAAAATAAAATATATTTTTATTCAATTATTTCTTCTGCAAAAGTAAGTAAATTCTCAAGTAGGTCAAAAAAGAAAGTATTTTGTTGATGTTTTTCGTCAGATGACTGAAGAACAGATTTATTTTTTATATAAAAAGGGAAAGGCTTCTCTCCCTGAAAGGAAATTACTTCAACCATTTTTGCATCAATGAAGACACAGAATCTGATTATGTAATCATTAAGGCTATCTTCAGGATGAATATGCTTTACCTCATAAGTTAGGGTGTGCTTAGTTTTTGATAATAAATTAAACTTTATAATAACTTTTTCATTTTTTCCGACAGACTTCTCAAAACTTTTCCTAGGATCTTTAAAATCTTGCAGCAATTTTCCTAGTTTAAAGAAATTACTCCCGCACACATTCAAATGCGTTGAAGTTTTAGGAAGAGTTTTCATTTCTATAAATTAAATAAAAATATTATATTTTTCAATCAACAAAGCTAATAAAAATAATAAACCTATAAAATTATTATTTTTAAAAGCTTTTAGGTGCTCATTATTTCTTGATATTAAATGTTGATAATAAAAGAGAAGAACAGCAAAAAATATAGCCAAATACCAAACAAAACCCAAATCATTTAAGTAACCAAGAGAAATGAAAGACAGGATAGAGAAGCTTTGAAATAGAACAATATAGTTTTGAGATTTTTGTTCCCAGTAAGTAATAGAAGAGTTCACTCCTAATTTTTTATCATCATCGTAATCGCTCATTGCATAAAATGAGTCGTAAGCAACTATCCAGAAGAAATTAGCTAAGTACAAGACCCACATTGAGGCATCAAGCAACTTCTCATTCATTGAAAAAACAATTGGAACACTTGAACCAAAAGTTAATCCTAAAAAAATTTGTGGGATTTTTAAGAATCTTTTTGTTAAGGGGTAGGAAACTATGAAAACTGCAAAGAATAAACAAACCAGCTGCGCTTGTCTTTCTAAACTGGAAACAAGCAACAAAGAAAACAGTGAAAGTAAAAAAAATATAAAATAGGCTTCACGCTTATTAAGTTGGCCCGACGCTAATGGCCTTTCTTTAGTTCTTACAACTTTCTTATCAAACTCCATATCAAATATATCATTGATCACGCATCCAGTTGATCTCACTAAAATTGATCCAATTACAATAATGATTACGAATGAGTAATTAATGGATGCTTCAGTTGAGATTAATAGAGCAATTAGGGCAGGCCATAAAAGGAGATAAATACCAATAGGCTTATCAAGCCGAGTTATTCCAATAAATCCACTTATTTTTTCAGCAATCATTTATTAAAAAGATTTCACAAACACTAAAAGGATAACCTTTAACTGTATATATGCCTTTTCTCCCATAGAATTTTTTTTTATTTGATTCAAACTCAGCAAATAGCATATATTTTTTTTTAATTTCAGGATTTGAAAAAAGGATATCTCCTAATGGGTTTTCTTTGAGGTTCCCAAGAATGCCCAGACCAAGTCTAATTGTTTCAAGCGGTATGATGCTTTTTGCAAAAATAAATGGCTCATCATCAGAATAAAGAACTACTTCTCTAATATTATTTTCTTCATAGTTTGAAATAATAAGGTCATCTTCAGCAGCATCTAGCTCTCCAGGACCATCTCTAAGAAGCTTTAATCTAAAATCTGAAAATGATTTGATTCTAGATGTTATTGATCCAGGCTCATTTAACCAGGAAAGAATTTCTTTATTCTGAACTTCAAGGGATTTAGTCTCAGAAACCCATGAGGTTAATTTATTGAATTTCATATATTTAAGTATCTCAATTTTGGTATTATACGCTGATCTTTTTTATAATTTTTACACACTAAGAAATGAAATATGGACTATAAAAAATGGGAATGCATTGTTTGTGGGTTAATCTATGATGAAGCTGAAGGCTGGCCTGAAGATGGCATTGAACCTGGAACTAAATGGGAAGATGTTCCTGAAGATTGGATATGTCCAGACTGTGGTGTTGGAAAGGAAGATTTTGATATGGTTGAGATATCATAATGCTTGATGCACCCAAAAATCTAACTAGAAACGTATTAATTGCAATGTTTTTAGGCGCTCTAATAGGCGCTATTTTATATTATTCGAGCTCTTTTTCAGATGACCTCAAAGATTTTATTTTTGAATATATTTTTAAACTTGGCGGTGAAATCTTTATAAATCTTTTAAAACTAATGGTAGTCCCGTTAGTATTTTTCTCGCTAGTATCCGGTATTGCTTCCCTATCAAGTTTGAAAAGCTTTGGAAATATTGCTTCAAAAACTATTGCCTTATATTTGCTTACTACAGCAATAGCAGTATCAATTTCTCTTATGGTTGGATCGATTTTTCAGCCTGGTTCTGGTTATTTGATGGCAGATACTGTTGCGTTGAAAGATTTGCCAGAAGGACAGGGGATATATCAAACAATTGTTAATATAGTTCCAGCAAACATAATAGATGCAATGGCTAAAAATCAGATGTTAGCAATTGTCTTTTTTAGTATTCTCTTTGGCCTAGCTTTAAATAAAACAAATCACTTAACGGGAAACTTGTCAGAGTCATTTGAAAAACTTAATACGGTTTTTCTTCAATTGGTATTAATGGTTATGAAATTTGCTCCAGTTGGTGTCTTCTGTTTAATTGGAAAGTTTGTCATTACAGACGGTTTTAATATTTTCCAAGATGTATTCATGTATGTAATTTTATTAATATCAGTTCTTCTTTTTCATGCATTTGTTACTTATTCGCTGATCTTAAGATTTTTTGCTTCCATAAATCCATTACATTTCTTTTATAAAATGAAAGATGCTGCAATATTCGCTTTTTCTACTTCTTCAAGTGCGGCAACAATTCCGGTGACGTTAAAGACTGTTAACCAGGATATGGGTGTTAAAAAAGATATAGCTTCTTTCGTTGTTCCAGTTGGTGCAACAATTAATATGGATGGAACTGCAATTATGCAGGGTATGGCAACCGTTTTTATCGCCCAGATTTCAGGGATTGATTTAACTTTAATACAGTATGTTCAAATAGTCCTATTGGCAGTTGTAACATCGATAGGAACTGCAGCAGTGCCTTCTGCAGGAACTATAACTCTTGTAATAATCCTTCAACAGTTCGGTCTTCCTCTAGAAGCAATTGGAATAATATTAGCTGTTGATAGAATTCTAGATATGATTAGAACATCTGTGAACGTCACAGGTGATGCAACAGTTGCCTGTGTGGTTGCTAAGTCAGAGAATTCTTTTGACGAAATGGTGTTTAATAAAACATAAATTTGATAAAATTCGTTTAAATTTTTCGGAGTAAAATATGTCAGCATTCATTCCACCACTTTTAGGTCTCATAGGTCTTCTTATAGCCCTAGGATTATTTAGAGTTGTTCTTAGCTATCCAGAAGGAAATCCTGAAGTAAAGAAAATCGGTGACATGATTCATTCAGGTGCAATGAGTTTTATGAAAACTGAGTATACCTATTTGGTTGTTTTCGTTCTTGTTTTAGCTGTTTTAGTTTTCCTTGCTCTGGGTTGGGAAACAGCAACTGCAGTCTTAGTTGGCGCTTCAAGTTCAGCTTTAGCTGGATTTATTGGAATGTATGCCGCAACTAAAGCTAATACCAGAACAGCTGCAGCAGCTCAAGAAAATGGAGCAGCTTCAGCTTTATCTATTTCGTTTTACGGTGGATCAATAATGGGTCTCTGTGTTGCCTCTTTGGGTCTTCTTGGATTGGGAGGATTATTTTATTTTTTAGGAGAAGGTCATTATCTTGAAGGATTTGGAATGGGAGCTTCAGTTGTAGCACTATTCTCAAGGGTTGGCGGAGGAATCTTTACCAAAAGCGCTGATGTAGGAGCTGACCTTGTTGGAAAAGTCGAAGCAGGAATACCTGAAGATGATCCACGAAATCCAGGAGTAATTGCAGATAATGTTGGAGACAATGTTGGCGATGTTGCAGGAATGGGCTCAGATATTTTTGAATCATATTGCGGCTCAATGATCGCAACTATAGCAATTGCATACACTATGACAGAAGGAAATAATGGTCCTTTGATGAGCTTACCTCTAGCACTAGCGTCTATTGGTTTAATATCATCAATTTTAGGTATCTTAATTGTTAGGGCTCAATCTGCGAAAGCACCTGCTGCAGCATTGAGGACTGGAACAATAGGCTCTCCAGTTATTTTTATAGCCTTAGCTTTTGGATTAATTTCATACTTGGATATTTCATTAAATGTTTGGTTTTGTGTTCTTACAGGAGCAGTTGGAGGAGTATTAATTGGATTAATAACTGAATATTATACTGGTAGCACACCTGTAGAGAAGATTGCAAAATCAGGTGAGACAGGATCTGCAACTGTCATGATTTCTGGTCTTTCGGTTGGAATGCAGTCCGTTGTAATTCCTATCTTAATTTTGGCAACAATTATTTTTATCTCTACAACATTATTTGATTTATATGGAGTAGGCATTGCAGCAGTTGGAATGCTTGCTACAGTTGGCATAACAATGGCAATTGATGCATATGGTCCTGTCGCTGACAATGCTGGTGGAATTGCTGAGATGTCAGGGATGGGAGAAGATGTTAGAGAAATTACTGATTCTTTAGATGAGCTTGGGAATACAACTGCCGCCATTGGAAAGGGGTTTGCGATAGGAGCAGCTGCCTTGGCTGCATTAGCTATAATCGCAGCTTTTGTTCAAGTAGTTGGCGTAAATAATGATGGATTCCAGTTGATTTTATCTGATCCAATTGTTTTAGTAGGAATGTTTATCGGAGGCTCTATACCATTTTTAGTTTCCTCAATAACAATGACTGCTGTAGGTGATGCAGCATTTGAGATGATCAATGAGATAAGAAGACAGTTTAGAGAGATTCCAGGAATATTAGAGGGTACAGGAGAGCCAGATACTGACAAATGTGTTGAGATTGCTACAAGAGCAGCATTACAAAGAATGCTTTTACCAGGAGTTATTGCAGTTTCAATGCCTCCACTAGTTGGTTTCTTATTAGGAGCAAAGGCCCTTGGCGGAATGTTAGCCGGAGGATTACTTGGTTGTGTCCTTCTTGCTCTAATGATGGCTAACGCTGGAGGAGCTTGGGATAATGCTAAGAAATATATTGAGAAAGGAAATCTCGGTGGAAAAGGTTCAGAAACCCATGCTGCTGCAGTTGTGGGCGACACAGTTGGAGACCCATTTAAAGATACTTCCGGACCTGCGATGAATATCTTAATTAATGTAATGGCAATTGTAAGTTTAGTTATTGCTGGTCTTCTGCCAGTTGATGGTCTAATAGTTACTTTATTTAATTAGGCTCACTAAACAAATACAATATACGTATGCTTAGAAGTATGACCGCATATGTTTCCACTAACCATAATCATAATGGCTATTCAATATCATGTGATATAAAGTCGGTTAACGGTAAATCTCTAGACATAAATTTTAAATCAAACTTTATATTGCCGAAAGTTGAGTTAGTCATAAGAGACTTAGTTTCAAAAAAAGTTCATAGAGGTAATTTAGAAATTAACTTTAATGTTGAGACTATTGGCCAGCCTTCTTTTGTCCTAAACAAAACATTAATTAAAGAAATTAAAAAAGAATTGAATAAATCTGATTTGGATATAAAGAATCTCAATTTCTCAGATATAAAAGATATCCCTGATATCTTTATAGATAAAGAGAAATCAGCTTTTTCAGAAAATATTATTAAAAAAGTTTTTAAAGAGGCATTAATTGCCCTAATTGAAAATAAAGAAATTGAAGGTAATAAAATAAAAAAAACATTCACCGACAGAATAAAAAAGATTCATAAAAATCTAATATCCCTTGCTAATGGTGTAGCTAAGAACAAACATAAAAGAAAAAAAAGTATTTTAAACAAGCTAAATTTATCAAGTTTTGTTGTATCGGATGAATCTATTTCAAATGAAGTAGTCAATCAAATTATCAAATCTGATATCTCAGAAGAGATCGACAGATTAAGGTTTCATAAATCCTCTTTATTAGCAGAGCTAGAATCTAAACAAGCAAAAGGAAAGAAAATAGATTTTATTCTTTTAGAAATGCTTCGTGAAGTGAACACAATTCTTGCTAAAGTAACTTTTAGTAAAGAGAAAGAGTATGCCCTGGATATCAAGATATATATTGAAGAAATGAGAGAGCAGGTAAGCAATGTCGAATGAAAAAGGCCAACTTATAGTTATTTCAGCTCCCTCAGGAGCTGGAAAAACTTCTATTATTAAGAATGTTATAAAAAAACTAAATGATAAGAACATGAAGTCAACATTTTCTGTTTCTCATACAACCAGATTACCAAGAGAAGGTGATATAGATGGCAACGATTATTTTTTTGTATCAAATGAAATATTTGATGAGCTTTATGAAGCTGGAAACTTTATTGAGACTGCTGAGGTTCATGACTATAAATACGGAACATCAAAAGACTTTATTGATAAGAATATAAATCAAGGAATAAATGTCTTTTTAGAAATAGATGTTCAAGGATTTCAAAAACTACGAAGTAGAAATATTGAATTTAGGTCAATGTTTATCTTACCGCCATCAATTGATGAACTAAGAAGGCGAATCCAAAAAAGAGGTCTTGACTCAAAAGGCGTCATTGAAAAAAGGATGAAAAATGCTTTAAAAGAGTTAGGTGAAGCAGAGGAATACGATTATTTTGTTATAAATGATGTATTTGAACATGCCATTGAAGAATTGCTTGAAATGGTTATAAATAATGACTATATAGATTACTCACGTGATAAAAAACTAAAGATATTGCAAGATTTGTTGTCTTAAAAGGTAATTTGCAATTAAAATACGCTTCTAGGAGAAATATATGGCAAGAATAACAGTAGAAAAGTGCTTAGAGCACGTACCGAGTAGGTTTGATTTAATCCTTTTGGCATCTGGAAGAGCTAGACAGCTATCAACTACCAGTAGAGAGCCAATGGTTGAAACAAATAATGATAAAAACACATTAATAGCTCTCAGGGAAATTGAAGAGGGCTTAATAGATGCCGAAACCCTAGAGAAAACACTTGAAGAAGATGTGCTCTTAGATCAATTTTCTACTTCAAAGCCTAAAGAGTCAGACATAATTGGATAAACTTTTCGGAGAACTATTTTGAGTGAAAGAGTTCTCCAAGGTCAACATTTAGATACAAATTTTAAATCTAAGGAACTTCTTCGTTTCCCAAATGATTTATACACCAGACTAAAGAAAGACTTCTCTCGCAATCAAGTTAATCTCATGAGGCAAGCTTATACTTTTGCTTCCAATGCTCATGATGGCCAAGAAAGAATGGATGGTAAACCATACATCAGTCACCCACTAGAAGTTGCAAGGATATTAGTCGAGATGAATATGGATGTTGATTCAATTTGTGCAGGTCTCATGCATGACGTACTAGAAGATTGTAATATTGAAAAAAGAAATATTGATAAAATCTTTGGTAAAGACGTATCAGAAATAGTCGATGGTGTTAGCAAGATTGGAAAACTAGATTTCCAGTCTAAAGCTGAGAGAGATATAAACAGTTTCCAGAAAATGGCTCTTGCCATGGCAAAAGATGTGCGCGTTATTGTAGTCAAGCTTGCAGATAGATTGCACAACATGCGAACAATTGACTTTCTTCCAAGAAATAAACAAATAAGAGTTGCGAAGGAAACTCTTGAAATATATGGACCAGTCGCACTTCGAATTGGTATGCAGAAAGTCCGAGCTGAGCTAGAGGATCTAGCGTTTGATTGTTTGCATCCTCTCAGAGCAGAAATGCTCAGATCAGCAATAAAAAAATCTAGTGGCGGAAGAAAAAAAATTGTTTATAAGATTAGAAAAGAGATAAAAAGTCATTTAACGACTAATCAAATCATGTCAACAGTAAAAGGTAGAGAAAAAAATCTATTTAGCATTTATAGAAAGATTAAAACTAAACATAAACCATTTTCTGAGGTGTTAGATGTCTATGGATTTAGGATTATTGTTAATTCTGTTGAGGATTGTTATAAGTCTCTTGGCTTGATTCATAATTACTACAAACCAATCGAACAAAGATTTAAAGATTACATAGCTATTCCTAAATCAAATGGATACCAGGCACTGCATACAACATTATTAGCTCTTGATTCGATACCCATCGAAGTACAAATACAAACTAAAAGTATGGAGCTTATTGCAGAAAATGGTATTTGTGCACATGCAAGTTATAAGAATAAGGATATAAATGACAGTTCCTTTCATATTAGGAACTGGATGGAAAGCTTACAAGATTTACATGACAAATCACCAAGTACAGAGGATTTTGTTGAGTCAATTAAAACAGATCTTTTCTCAGATGAGGTTTATGTTTTTTCTCCTAAAGGACAGATTTTTAATCTTAAGACTGGTTCAACTCCTGTAGATTTTGCTTATGAAGTCCATACTGATATTGGTAACAGTCTAGTTGGCTGCAAGATAAACAGAAAGTATGCACCTTTAAATGTTCAGCTGGAAAGTGGGCAAACTGTCGAAATAGAAACAGATAAAAAAGCGACTGTAGATCCAGGATGGCTTAATTTTGTTGTTACGAGTAAAGCCAGGACAGCAATAAGAGCCCAACTAAGGCACCAAAAGACATCATCAGCACGAAAAGCAGGAAAACTGCTCCTAGAAAGTGAGTTGAAAAGATCGGGTAAAGCATTAAAAGAGTATAGAGGTAATATTCTTACGAATATTTTGCGGAAAACAGGTGTTAAGTCATTGAATCAGTTGCTTACAGATATTGGACTAGGAAGAAAAACAAGTACTATCGTTGCAGAAAGATTTTTTGATGGTCTCCAAATCAGGAAAGATAAAACCAAAACAGTGAAATCTTTTGAATTAAAAAATAATAAGATTGATGGCTTGAGCGTAACTTATGGGAAATGTTGTATGCCAATAGAGGGTGATTCAATAGTTGCCCATTCTGATACAGAGAGGGGCATTGTTATTCATCATTCAAGATGTAATGAGATTACTCCCTATAAACAAGATAAAGAAAGGTACATACCCACTTTTTGGTCAAAGACTAATAAGAAACAGATAAGACCATGCCACATCAAGGTACTTAGCGAGAGTGGTCCGGGAGTTCTAGCAGATATCGCATCAACTTTTACAAAATCTGACATAAATATAATCTCAGTTGTTTCTAAGTCAGCAGGAAGCAAGCTTACAGAATTTAGTTTTGATATTGAAATAATTGACCTAGATGAGCTTAAAAAGATAATGCAAAAAGTAAGATCAATGAAAATTGTTTCAAGCTGCGTTCGAGATGTTAATGAAGCTAAGAAAAAATAATCTAAAAATTTATTTTCTTATATGTTTTATACTTCCTTTACAATGCTTAAATTCTTTGGAGTCCACTATGTCAAAAGAACCTATTCAAACTAACAAAGCACCTGAAGCAATTGGAGCTTATTCTCAAGCAATCAAGGCAGGAGACTTACTATTTATATCTGGCCAGATTCCTCTAAATCCCGAAACAATGGAAGTTGAAGATGCTTCATTTGAGGAATCCGCCTTAAGGGTAATATCCAATTTAGAAAATATATGCAAAGAGGCAGGCGCAAGTCTTGATGATATTGTTAAGCTAAATATTTATCTTTTAGATTTAGGAAACTTTGCATCTCTGAACAAGATTATGGAAGAAAAATTTTCTCAACCATTTCCTGCAAGAGCAACCGTTGAGGTTGCTGGATTACCAAAAGATGTAATGATTGAAATGGATGCTATAGTCAGCCTTAAATAATGAGACACTTAACATCACTTAAGGAGCTATCAAAAAGTGAAATTCTTGAATTATTAGACTTAGCAGATAATTTTATTGATTCAGAAGGCCTCATTAGAAGAGATCCACTTTTTCCAGATAAGAAAGTTGTAAATATTTTTTGTGAGCCAAGCACTCGTACCAAAATATCATTTGAGATAGCTGCATCTAATCTAGGGTGCCAAATAATAGATTTTGATTTGAGCTCTTCCTCTCTAGAAAAAGGTGAGACACTCAAAGATACCATTGATAATTTAGCAAAGATGAACATTAATCTTTGTGTCTTAAGGCATAAAGACTCAGTTATTCATGAATTGATAGATCAAACAGATTCTATGGTCTTTGTAAGTGGAGGAGAAGGTTCTATTTCCCATCCATCTCAGGGGCTTTTAGACATTATGACAGTAAGGCATAGGAAGGATCTAGATAATTCAAATATTTTGATTGTTGGCGACTTAGATCATTCTAGAGTTTTCCAGTCTTTCATTGATGGGATGGCTAACTTTGATTCTAAAATTACTTTATGTGGGCCTAAAGAGCTGTGCAAAGAAGTTCAAGATTCCTCTAATCTTAATTATGAGGAAGATCTTAACAAAGCACTTAAAGGCCAGGATGTTGTTATGGCTCTTAGGATTCAGCATGAAAGATTTGAAGATAAGAAAAACCTTGATAAGGAAAGCTATCTTAGTAACTATCAAATTAATAATGAAAAATTACAGATTGCTAATGATGATTGCATAGTCATGCATCCTGGACCTGTAAATCAAGGTATTGAGATCTCAGAGGATGTTTATAATTCTGCTAACTCTGTAATATTAGATCAAGTAGCTAACGGCGTCGCTATGAGAATGGCTATTTTAATAAAGTATCTATCTCAGTAGTTAGCCTGCAAACCCAATAGCATTAAGTTTTTGAATAATCCTAGAGATTTCATCTTTTAAGATAGTTTTATCTTCTTCATTTAAAAAACCTCCAACAATTATTTCTTTACCTTTTGATCGAAAACTTAAATCATCATCTTTAGTGCCATTCTTTGTTACATTGAAGGTTGCAAAAGATCTAAACTCTTTCCATGTAAAAAATTCCTTTAAACCATCAACTCTAACTTCCACATGCTCCTTAGATAAGATAATTATTTGTTTTTGGTTACTCCAATTGAAGCTAAGCCTAAAAGCTAAATATACTAAAATAATTTCTAATCCTGCAAAAGGTAAAATCATTGTCCCTCCAGCAAGAAAGAAACCAATACCAATTACACTACAAATAAAGAAAATACTTCCAAGAAAGAGAACCCTTGCTGCTCCCGTAAGAGAACTGTTAGGTTTTAGAAGGATTTCAAATTTCGTTGCTTCTAGTTCTTTAACTTTTACCATCTAAATATTTTTTTACTGTATCAGCAATAACTATTGTGTTTTGATCAAGCTCAACATTAACAATGCTATTTTTTTGAAGCTGAAAAAGATTTGTTATTGAAAGAGTTTCAGGAATTAAATGAATCATAAAAGATTCTTTAGAAACTTCTCCCACAGTTAGACTACAACCATTAATAGCAACATAACCCTTGTGCAGAATATAATCCTGCATGAAAGGCTCAACAGAGAATTCAATATCCCAGCTTTCATCTCTCATATCTATAGAAACAACTTTTGAAGTCCCATGAATATGTCCCGATACGAGATGGCCACCTATCTCATCTCCCATCTTCAATGATCTCTCAAGATTTACGTTGTCGCCAGCATTTATCTTTTGAAAGTTTGTTCTCTTTATTGTTTCCTCAACAAGGTCAAATCTCAATACTTCTGGATTTGTATCTTTGACAGTTAAACATACTCCGTTTACAGATACGCTTGCACCTTTTTTAAGACCAGAAATAAACTCAGATGAAGAATCTATAGAAAGGTTATAGATATCTTTTTCTTTTACAAACTCTATTACTTTTCCAGTTTCTTGGACAATACCTGAAAACATTAGGCACCCCAATTATTTCTATATTCTTCAAGATCACTTTTGAACTCCTTGAAGTTTGGATCATCGCTAACAAAGCTTATTAAAAGATCTAGGTTTACTATTGATGAAACAATAAGTCCGAAATCATTCTCTAGCTCAGCTTTTGCAGAGATATTTGATGAGCCTTTTTCTTGTCGATCTAGACCTACTAGCATAATTTTTGGATTGGCACCTATAGACTTTATTTTCTCAATTGATTCTCTAGCTGCTGTTCCAGCAGAAATAACATCATCTATGATGAGAACGTTACCTGAAGGAAGCTGGCCAATAATATCACCACCCTCACCATGATCCTTCTCTTCTTTTCTGTTGAAAGACACAGGAATATCAAGATCAGATTTTCCTATACTTGCACCAATAATTGATGCTAAAAAGATACCTTTGTAAGCAGGACCATAAATACTATCGAAAGAAACATCTAAATCTTGGAGAGTTTTTGTATAGCATTCCGAAAGGTCAGCTAGAAACTTAGTATTTAACATTTTTGCTGCATTAAAGAAGTATGGGCTATTTCTTCCTGATTTGAGAGTGAAATCACCAAAAATTAATGCCTCAGCATTTAAAGCAAGTCTAATAAATTTCTCTTGATAATCCTTCACTATCCTTCTACAGCCTGTTTTTGGATAGCAACTATTTCCTTAATAGATGAACTAGCCTTGCTTACAATTTCAGTGAGTTGTTCTTGCGAAAAAGGACGCTCTTCAGCGGTACCCTGAATTTCAATCAAATCAAGATCCTGGGTCATTACAATATTAATATCTGCATCAGCAGTACTGTCTTCTTGGTAGTCAAGATCAACCAGTATTTCGTCATCTTTAACACCTAAAGAGATTGCAGCCACATATTGTTCAATTGCTCTTTGATCATCATGGTGATTCTTTATTGCAAGGAAAAGCGCAACACATCCACCAGTAATTGAAGCAGTTCTTGTACCTCCGTCTGCTTGAATAACATCGCAGTCAACTTGGATAGTTTTATCTTTTAAATATTTAAGATTTACAGATTGTCTAAGGGATCTTCCAATAAGTCTTTGTATTTCCTGAGTTCTCCCTGACTGTTTTCCTCTTGCTGCTTCTCTGCCCATTCTCTCATTAGTTGATCTCGGAAGCATTCCATATTCAGCAGTTACCCAGCCCTTGTCTGATCCCTTCATCCATCTTGGGACATTGTTATCAATACTTGCAGTACAAATTACATGTGTATTACCAAACTTGACCAGTACTGAACCTTCAGCATGAAGATTTACATTTGTCTCAATGGAAATTTCTCTTGCTTGAGTTGGTTTTCTATTATCTCTAGACATTTAGTAATTATATCTTTATGAATTAAAAAAGAATTAAATTAATTTTTCTTTAACAATCTTACTTACAAGGCCCATATCAGCTGAATCACCAACTGAACCCTTGAGATGACCCATTACTTTACCCATATCCTGAGGGCCTGCAGCGCCAAGCTCAGAAATAGTTTTTGTAACAAGTTCGTTGATAGCTTCTTCTGACATCATCTCGGGCATGTATTTATCAAGAACAAGAAGCTCATTTTTTTCAATCTCTGATAAATCAGCTCGACCACCTTTATCGAATTGCTCAATTGAATCCTTTCTTTGCTTGATCATTTTTTTTAGGGTTGCAAGAACCACTGAGTCATCAGCGTCAACTCTATTATCAATTTCATATCTTTTAATTTCAGATATCAGCATGCGAAGTGTATCCCTCGTTGCATTATCTTTAGCAAGCATTGCAGCTTTAAGGTCTGAATTTATTTGATCTAGGGTCGACAAGCTTTATCTGTAGGATCTTTGCCTACCGAAGTTATTGATTCTATTGGTCTTTCTTGCTCTTTTCTTGGCAGCTGCCATCTTCCTTTTTCTCATCTCAGTAGGTTTTTCATAAAACTCTTTCTTTCTAATATCAGGAATAATCGCTGCTTTTTCGCAAGCACGCTTAAATTTTCGAAGACCAATATCGAAATGTTCCGTGTCTTTTATTATTATTGAAGGCATAATTTGGAACGTAGTTTATGCTTTTCTGGAGATATTTGCAAAACAATTTTTATGAAAACTTTAGGAATTGAAACATCATGTGATGAGACGGCAGTAGCGCTGTATGATTCTACATCTGGAATTATTGCTGAGACCGTTTATAGCCAGATCGATTTGCACAAAAAGTATGGTGGTGTGGTGCCTGAGCTAGCTTCAAGAGACCATTGTGAAAAAATTATCGATGTTTTTAATGATGGAATAGGCGGAGTTGATCTTCACGACATAGATAGAATTGCATATACGGCTGGACCAGGATTATTAGGCGCTCTAATAGTTGGAGAATCTTTTGCGCAAGGCCTAGCATTTGCTTTGGATAAACCTTTAATTCCTGTGAATCATCTTGAGGCACACTTTTTGTCACCTTTTTTAGATTTTCCTGAGATTCAGTATCCATTTACTTCTTTGCTTGTCTCAGGAGGGCACTCCTTAATAGTGGATGTAAAAGATTTTGAGGATTATGAAATTATTGGTCAGTCCCTAGATGATGCAGTTGGAGAAGCATTTGATAAAGTTGGAAAGCTACTTCAGTTGCCATATCCAGGAGGTCCTCATATAGAAGAAGCAGCAAAAAATGGAGATCCTATGAAATATGATTTTCCGCGGCCTATGAAACATTCAGATGATCTAAATTTAAGTTTTAGCGGACTAAAGACAGCAGTTTTATACGCAACTAAAGACCTAAACATAAATGATGAAAGATCAAACATATCAGCTTCCTTCCAAGAAGCAGTTATTGATGTTCTTTCCACAAAAATCAAGAAGGCAATGAAACAAACAGGCAATAAGTCTCTTGTAATGGCTGGCGGTGTAGCTGCAAATAAAAAAATTAGAGCTGCTTTAGATATGTTAGAAGAGAAGGAAGGATTTAAAGTTTTTTATCCTTCAATTAAGCATTGCACTGATAACGCAGCAATGATTGCATATCTTGGTTCACTCAAAACAGAGAGCAAAAACATTTATAATTCTAATGTTCGAGCCAGATGGCCGGTGAGTGAGATTTAAATGGAAGATATTATTTATATAAAAGATCTTAGGATAAAAACCATAATTGGCATTTTTGATTGGGAGCGAAAAGTTAAACAAGAAGTTTCTATTGATATGGAGTTTCCATTTGATTGTAAAAAAGCTGCAGAGACAGACTCCATTGAAGATACAACAGACTATAAAGCAATTACAAAAGCTGTTATTAAATTTGTTGAAGAATCATCATTCCAGCTCCAAGAAACGCTGGCTGAAAATATTGCAGAATTGGTTAAAAGAGACTTCGGCGTTAAATCAATTAAATTAAGAGTATCTAAACCAGGTGCACTTCGTGGCGCTAAAGATGTTGGTCTTGTTATCTATAGATGAAATATTACCTATCACTTGGAAGCAATATTAACGCAGAAGAGAATATAGCTTTTGCCATTGAAGAGCTTAATAAGATTCTTTCAAATGTAATTATTTCATCAACCCACAGGACTAAAGCAGAAGGTTTTGAAGGAGATGATTTCCTAAATCTTGTTTTAGCAGGTGATTCAAAAATTGATTTTGACTCGCTTAACAAAGAACTCAAAACAATCGAAGATAGCTCAGGTAGAAAAAGAGATGTCCCAAAGTTTTCAGCGAGAACTCTTGATATAGATATTGTTCTTCAATTAGATGGAGACGAAATAGTTTTTGAAAGTGATGAAATTAAAAAATATCTTTTCGTATCAGAGCCTCTCAAAGAATTAATTTGAATACTTGTTAACTAGACTTCTTGCTATACTTAAATTATGAAAAAAGGGAGTTTTCTGACTGAGCATCTTCGTGCAATTAATAAATCGTATTTTGAGCATCTAAAAGATGCCTTATATTACGGATTTAGGCTTTTGATAGGTGGTATAGGTGCGATATTGCATGCAATTTTCCCATTTATTCTTACTTCAATAGCGAGCGATACTATTAATGACCTTCACAAGATGAACATTAATAGATTGAATTCAGACGATTAATTAAAAGTTTGATTCAACAATAGACCAGGCACCCTTTGATAGAGGGAAAACATTCATGCCTCTTTCTTCAGCATGTTTACTGGCGGCAGTTCCATCTCTTACTCTGCCTAAAATACCCTGACAGATTGCAGCGACTTTAAAGAGACTGTAAACCATATAGAACTCCCAGTCTTGAGATAAATCTTTACCGGTTTGTTCTGAGTACATATCTCTATATTGCATCTCATTTGGTATTCCTAAATCTTTCAACTTTGCATGATCATAAAAATTAGGCAGAGTTCTCCATGTTAAACAGTGATAGCAAAAGTCAGCAATTGGATGTCCAAGTGTTGAGAGCTCCCAATCAAGAACACCGACGACATCAAAATTAGAATAAATCATATTATCCAATCTAAAGTCACCATGAACGATTGATGTTTCATCATCTTCTGGAATATTTTTAGGTAACCACTCTATGAGTTTATTCATTTCATCGATATTTTCAGTTTCAGAGGCAAGATATTGTCTTGTCCAAGTATTAACCTGTCGAGCAACATAGTTGCCGGACTTCCCATAATCCTCAAGACCAACTTTTTTATAATCAACACTATGAAGGCTGGCTATAACCTTATTTTTATTTTTATAAATTAGTGCTCTTTTCTCAGGAGAGCATTTTGGCAGCATATGATCCCAATAAACTGTTCCATCAACGTACTCCATTAAAAAAAACGGAGTTCCCACAACTGAATCATCCTCACAAAGGCCATAAGTTTTAGGAACAGGCACATCAGTTTCATATAATGCAGTTATGACCTTATACTCTCTATCAACTGCATGCGCTTTTGGTAAAAGCTTGCCAGGTGGTTTTCTTCTTAAAACATAAGCATTATTTTCAGTCGAAATTTTATATGTTGGATTTGACTGCCCACCTTTAAATTGCTCAATTTTTTCTATATTGCCTGAGTCTTTAACATTATCATTAATCCACTCTTGCAGAAGCTTAGACTCAAATTTTAGATTTTCAGAAACTTCTTTTGTTCCAGTATAAGTATCATCATTAAGCTGAAACTCTTCTGTCATAATAAAGATCTGCCGCCATCTACGTTAATAGCTTGACCAGTAATATATTCAGAATCTACAAGAAACTTTACAGTTCCAGCAATATCTTTTTCAGTTCCCAGTCTTCCTAGCGGGATTGCAGAGAGTATTTTATTTTTAACTTCTTCGCTCCACGAAGATCCAGGCGGTTCTAGGATTGCTCCGGGAGCAACAGCATTTACTCTTATATCAGGAGCTAGCTCTCTTGCTAAGACCTTTGTCGCCGCTAAAAGACCTCCCTTTGCAGCTGTATAGATTGAAAACTTTGCTAAACCTCTACCAACATTCATATCGGTCATATTTATAATTACGCCTTTTGATTCTTTTAGCAGATCAATTAATCCATTAATTAGAAAGAGGGGACCTTTAAGGTTACTGCCAATAAGTTGATCCCAGTCTTTGAGGGTTAGCTCTCCAATAGGAGTTGGATAAAAAGAGGAAGCATTGTTTACAATTGCATCCAGTGACCCAAAACAGCTTTTTACCTCATCAATCATTCTTTCAACATGATCATCTTTATCCAGGTTAGCTTGAACAACTTTTGCTGATGAATCAAAATTTTCCTCAATCTCTTTCGCTAAAGCTTCAGCTTTTTCAGTAGAACTATTGCAGTGAATTATTATATTCCAACCATCTTTAGCAAAAGTTAATGCAATTTCTCTTCCAATTCTTACCGCTGCACCTGTTACTAAGATTGTTTTTTTCATTTAGATTCCTTTATTGATTCTATATAGAGATCTTTTTTCATTTTCATCATATCTTCTTTAGGAGCTTCACCTAAAATAGAAAAATCTTTAGATAGGATATTATCTTTCAATTTTATTAAATAATCTCTTTTGTCCTCAAAAAATTTGAGTTTTATTATTTCTTCGACTTCTTTTTGATTTCTATGAAAATTTATTTTTTCTAACTTATCGATAAGATTTTCCTGATTTTCTTCAATATCAACAGCAGCAAGCTGAAAAGATAAATTTGTAAGATCAATAAATTCTTTAGGAAGCTCAAGAGATTCGTGCAGTGAAAAATTGTTTTGAAGCTCTAGTTCGACCCATTTTAATTGGGGTGAATTACTCTCATCTACATCAAATGAGCTTATTTTAGAAAACCATGGATCAGTTAAGCCTAATGAAACAAGGGATGAAAAAAAGTTCGCAGACCTTGGTGAAGATAATGCAGTTCTTAGTTCCATCCAAATTCTGTCAGCAGATAAATGATTTAATTCATTCGATTTACCGATACTTCTTATACTTTCCTCAGTAGTCTTGTCCAGAGCAAAATCAGCCAAATGAGGATATGTTTTAAATTTTGCATATCTTATTGATCGAAGGGGATCCTCAGAAAAAGATTCCGAGGTTTGTCTGAAAATCTTATCTTTCAAATCTTCAAGACCACCATGTGGGTCTATTAGACTTCCATTTTCATCTTTTGCTATAGAATTAATAGTGAAGTCGCGTCTCTTAAGATCTTCCTCAAGAGTCACTGTTTCATCGAAGTAGAATGTAAAACCTTTATAACCCTTTCCCGACTTTTTTTCAGTTCTTGCAAGAGCATATTCTTCATTGGACTCAGGATGCAGAAAGACAGGGAAATCTTTTCCGATAGGTTTGAAACCTTCGGCAATCATTTTCTCTGGTGATGACCCAACTACAACCCAATCCTTATCATTTGCCTCTACGCCTAGAATCTCGTCCCTAATGGATCCACCAACCTGAAATATTTTCATAATGACTTTATTTTAAAGATTTTTCTGTCATTAATCCTTATAGCTTTTAAATGCCCACCCCAAACACAACCAGCATCAAGACCGATTACATTTCTTTTATTAGTCTTGCCTTTCAAAGCTGCCCAATGACCAAATAGTTGATAGCTATCTTTTTCATTTTTGATAAATTTGAACCAAGCTTTATATTTACTATTTCTTGCAGAGACCTTAGTTTTAAGATCAACCTGACCTTCTTGAGTTATTAACCGCATTCTTGTGAAGTAATTAATTATTACTCTTATTCTGCTAAAACCTCTCAAGCTTTCTGACCATATATCAGGATGATCTCCCCACATATTTCTAAAAACACCACCAGGATTCTTTTTGATCGCTTTTAAATACTCCTCATTAAGTCTTCGAGCATCTCCTAAATCCCAAATATGAGGAATCCCAGCATGTGAAATAATAAATTTCTCATTTTTATTATTTTTTCTCTCAAGCATAAGAGGTTTTTCAATTAGCCAGCTAAAAAACTTCTTTTTATTCTTAGATTCAAGGATAGGGGCTAGCTGATAGTTTTTTTTATTTTGATGAATAAGATAAAGAAGATAAATATCATGATTTCCAAGCACAACCTCAATTGACTTCTTGTTTTCAAGGCAGAATTCAAGGACCTCCAGAGATTTGGGGCCTCTATTTATAAGATCGCCTGCAAAAATTAATTCATCATTTTTTGGATCAAAATTTATTTTGTCCAGAAGAAGCATTAACTCATCGAAACATCCCTGGACATCACCAATGACATAGCTAGGCATTTTTGTAAATCTCTAGAAAATTCTCAAGGCTTAGCTGTTCAGCTCGTAAATTTTTGTCAAACTTCAACTCTTCCCAATTTATATTATGTTTTTTTAAATTATTGAATATGGTTTTTCTTTTAGACTGGAAGGATAAATCTATAATTTGGAATAGTTTCTTTATTTCAAAAGCCTGGCTATTTATTGGCTTGAACCTTACAAGAGAAGAATCAACTTTAGGCTTGATATCAAATGCTTCTGGAGATATGTCCATCAAAATCTCAGTTTCATAAAAAAAAGCTACTTTCACAGCAAATTTATTCCAACTCTTATTTCCTGGACTTGAGGTAAGAACTTCGGCCATTTCTTTTTGGACCATAAAGTGCATATCAGAAATCTTCTTATTTAATTCTAAAAATCTAAGTATTATTTGCGACGCTATGTTGTAGGGGAGGTTACCGATGATCCTATCATTATTCTTTATAAAACTAAGATCAATTTTTAGAACATCCTCTTCGAAAATCTGAACTTCATTACCAAGAGAGTTCTTTAGATAAGCTACATTTTCTTTATCAACTTCTATAAGAGTAAGATTTTTAGAATTATTTTTTATACCTCCCGTTATTGCTCCTTGACCGGGACCAATCTCGATGAAGCTATCTTCCTTTCTAGGATTAATTTTATCTACTATTTGGTAAATAACAGACTTATCTCTTAGGTAATTTTGCCCAAAGCGCCTTCGGGATGATCTATCAATCATTAGATTAAATTATCAGCTGCATAGAAAGCATTCTTCAAGGAGGAATTATTTGCAATACCCTTTCCAGCAATGTCTAAGGCAACCCCATGATCAACTGAAGTTCTAATAATTGGCACACCTAAAGTTATATTAATTGAATCTCCAAAACTTAGAGCCTTTAGCACTGGAAGTCCTTGATCATGATACATAGCAAAATATGCATCAGTTTCATCAAGCAGATTTTTATTGAATGCTGTATCTGCAGATAGAGGCATAGAGACATCAATATTAGAAGCTTTCAACTCCTTTACAGCAGGTATTATTATTTCAATCTCTTCTTTTCCTAATTTTCCTCCCTCTCCTGCATGTGGATTAAGCCCTAGAAGAGAAATCTTAGGTTTTTCAATACCAAACTTTGATCTTAACTCTTGATCTAAGATTTTTACTTTATTGATTATAAGGTCTGTTGTTATTGATTCAGAAACCATACTCAATGGGATATGTGTTGTTGCCAGTGCTACTTTCAATCTTTCAGAGGCAAGCAACATCAATACATCATCACTATTAGTCCTTTCCATAATTCTCTCAGTATGGCCAGAGAAGGTATATCCTCCCTCAATAATGTTTTCCTTACTGATTGGACCTGTCACTAATCCTAAATCCTTTCTCTCTAAACAGGCATCAATCCCAAAATCAAGATTTTTTATTACATACTCAGAGTTAATTGAGTTTAGTTCTCCGCTCGAAATATCAGGACATTTAGCAATTTCAAGGAGTGCAATTTTTTCATTAACACTATCAAGACTCGTGAATGATTTTATTTCAAACGCATATTCTAATTCTTTAGCTCTTGAATCAAAAAGTGATTTATCACCAAGGCAGACAACATTTGCATTTAAAGATCTAAAAAAATCTTCATTAACAAGACTTATAAAGAGATCAGGCCCTACACCAGCAGGATCACCGGGAGAATAAATAATAGTTTTCAATCTAGATCTTTAAATTCAACAAAAGCTTCAGCTCTCATTGATCTGAGAGTATTCTCAAGCTCTTCATCGAATTTTCTTGAAAAAAGAATTGAGTAGGCTCTTTCCTCAATTTGATAATCAGTTATATCCTCTAATCTTTTACCAGTTACCTCAAGGAAATGAAACCCAAATTGAGATTCAAAAACTTCTGATACAACATTGAGGTCAGAATTGATCATAACGTTCTCAAATTCTGACACCGTGGATCCCATTGGAAGCCAATCAAGACTCCCTCCATTTGAACCTGAGCCAGGATCTTCAGAGTATTGTTCTGCAATTTTAGCGAAGTCCTCACCAGCAAGAACTTTTTCCCTCAAGACTTCAGCTTCAGCTTTTGTAGCATCAACATCTCGGATAGCGCTTGGTACTAATAAGACATGTCTTGTTTCCCATTGTTCTTCAAACTTAACAAGCGGACCTCTCTTATCTTCAAGTTTTAATAAATGAAACCCTGATCCAGTTTCAATTGGTTCAGAGATAAAGCCTAAGGACTGTTCCTTTATTGCATTAGCAAAGATAGAGGGCATTTCATTGATTTTCCTCCAGGGCATAAGACCACCTTGTGATCTATTTTGATTTATTGAGTTACTCTCAACTAAGTCTTCAAAACTTTCGCCCTCATCAATTTTTTTTAGAACTTCTTCAGCTAAAGCTTTTGTTTTGACTTGGATTTGCCTAACTAGTAGTTCAGGTGTTAGTTGAGCAATAGCCTCTTCAGTGGCTAAAAAGCCGTCTATTTCTTGGTCTGTAATATTAATTAATCCACCAACTATTCCTCTTTGAACTCTTTGAATGATCATATCTCTTCTTACTTCTTCTCTGAGCTTTTCATAGTCTTGTCCCGAAGCCTCATATTCATCAATAAATTTTTCGATATCAACACCATTACTTGATGCTATTTGTGCAAATGTTTGATTTAGTTCTGTATCACTTATCCTTACTCCAAAGTCTTGACCTCTTTGCAACTGAAGCTCTTGGATAATCAGTTGTTCTTTAATTTCATCAAGCAGGGCATCATCGGGCGGTAGTTGAATACCTTGTTCCGCAGATCTTAATTTTGTTGACAGAAGAAGTTCATTGATCTGTGACTCCATCACAACTCCTTCATCTACAATAATCGCCACTCTATCAAGAACCTCAATTTTTGAAAATGAAAAAGTAGAGATAAGTATTGTGATTTGTATAAGTAATAATTTTTTCATTTAATTAAGAATTGAGTTTTGTATATATCTCTTAAAACCTCTTTTAGCATTATTAAATCCTTTTAACTGAAAAGAGATATTAATACGACTTTTATTTTCAGTCTCTATTATATTGTCCCATAACTCATTTAAAAACATATTATTTGAAAAATTAATGTCATTGAATCGAATTAATGTTCTTTTAGATGCACTCAAAGACGCTGCAAAACAACAGTTTTCATAGCCGAGGCCGAATCTAGTTTCAATAAATTTATCTGTTTCATTGTCTCTTTGACCTAAGGCAAAAAATGAATAACCATTTTCAAGAGGTAGATCCATGAAGAACTCTGTTAGATTAAGATCATCTTGTAGAGATGAATTTATTCTTCTAAACTTCTGACCAATCCCAATATTGATATTTTCATTTGTATAAAGCACTCCTAATCCAAGATTATTTATTTTTGATTGCTCATCAGAATAGTTTAGATATGAATTAAATTTTATTTCTTTAGAAGGATTCCATAAAAAAGATGATGCAATTGGCCCAGTATCATCTCTGCTCTCAAAAGGATTGTTTAAGTAGACTCGTCTGTCTTTATAGTAAAACTTCTTCTTAATTGTAAAGTTAATTTTTTCAAGATTATCCTCAAACCTTAAGAAATTCAGCCCAATGGCATGAAACTTCTCATCTGCGATTCGATCATAACCAGAGAACTGCTGATTCATAAAAGTATTAACACCCACAGGTATCAAAGCTGAATCAAAAATCGGATTATCAGATTGATCCTGTGTCTTAGCATATCCGAATGCATACATTGGAGTTAAAAATGAAACTCCATCATTAGAGTTCTTGAAGAGATCGCTGGAGATTTTTATATGAATGTTCGGAACATTTATATCCTCAGTATTATTTTCAGTATTTTTAAGATCATAGCTAACTGACTTTATTCCGACAGATGCGTCAATATCAAAGTTTTTGTATCTTCTTTCAGCTTTTAACATGTTATTCATGAAAAGCCTAGAGCCCTCTGGTGGATTCTCAATAAGCAATAAGTATTTTCCTTCGTGAACTTCATACCCAATATAGTCATGAAGAGTTTCAGCAGAAAACTCTGCATAGTTAAGCGATGACTCAAATTTAACGCTCCTGAGATCAATTTTGTACCCAAGATTAATAAAAGGTTTTTTAACATAACCATTTGTAAGTATCGGATTTGATGATTCAAATCCCATCGATCCTAACTCATAGGATAGATTTCTAAAGTTTCCTCTCAAAGAAATAGATTGCTCAAAATATTCTTCTCTTTGAAAATTTAAATTAACTGATTCACCAGGAACATCTCTAAAAAAATGTAAATCTGAAAAATCGGAGAGATTAATATTTAATACTCCAAATTGAAGATCTGAGGAACTTTTTATTTCATATCCCCATCTTTGATCTCCATTATTTTTATGGTTTGGATATCTTTTATCAAACTCTTTATCACTATTTAAATATATAAGATTAGCACCAAAGATATTCTTATCATTATCTAAACTTAGTTGGAACTCGAATCCATTTCCACGTTTAGCAATTGTCCTAGGACCAATAATAAGATCAGAGTTATCAGATAAAATCTTTTTATATGGCAATGTAAAATCAAAACCATCAGAGGAATATGATATTGATGGATCAAGAAATCTTGAGTGCCTCTTTGGATTATTTTGTAAATCTTCAGATAAATAGATTGGAAGAAATGGAAACCTGAAAACAGTCCTATCAAAAATTTCAAGCCTTATTTTCTTTGCTGATCCTCTTCCAAGATCATCATTAATTTTTATTTGATCTGCCTTTAATGCCCATCCTGAAGAGGTATCCGTACATGATGAAAGAGATGCATTCTTAAAAGTTACGGTATCATCGGTTCCATCCGCAATATCAAAGCTGATAAATATGTTAGGTCTTTTCCAATAAGAGTTTCCAGAATACAGCTCAAAAGTATTATTACTTCTATCAAATTCACCTCTTTGCGCTTGCAGAAAAAGATCATTAAGAAAAATATCAGCATTATTATAAAAACTAATTAAATTGCTATTTTCTTTTAAGTCAGCTGAAGAGGAGGTGAAGATGCCACCGTCAAACTTAAGCACAACATCCTCTTCTAAAAATATCGATTCTTTTGAAATAGAAATCTTTTCTGACTGAATATCTATTTTTTCCTGCTCTGAGAGGATTGGATAGTAAAAAGTGCACTGAGAAAGAGATTTACTTTCTTCAAAAAAACTTTTTTGAATTTCTTCATTAGCTTCTAAAAAACTTGAAAGGATAAACGAAACAAGAACTAATCTTTTAAGCGGCATACTTATATTGAAAAGATTTGGATGAAAAAGTTTATTTTAAAGTTGATAAATATTCCTCAATCTCAACAAGCTTATCTTTTCCAAAGAAAATTTGATCATTCAGAAAAAATGTTGGTACCCCAAAAGAGCCTCTTTCAACAGCCATATTAGTATTATCAAATAATTGTTGTTTTATACCTTCAGAAGTAATTTCGCTAAAAAAATGATCATGATCAACATCAAACTCTTTTATAAAGTTAAATAAAGTTTCTTGATCACCCAAGTTAATGTCATCTTCCCACATTGCTTGCAAAACCTTATCTCTATATTCTTCGACAAAATTCATTTTTTCAGCTACCAAAGCACCTCTTTGAAGACTTACGGTAGTAATTGGAAAATTTGAGTTCATTTTAAATTTATCGAGGTTATGTTTTTGCATAAACCTTTCCATCTCAATTCCTTCATAATCAAGCTTATTCTTAATTTCGGAGAATTGGATCATTGGTGCCTGATTATTAGTTAGTTTGAATATCCCACCCAGAAGACAATGAATATAATTAAATTTAATACCAGTCCTACTCTCTATTTCAGGAATAACCTTATGACAACAATAGGCATTTGGACTTGCAAAATCAAAAATAAAATCTACTTTCATAACACTATATATATTTGGTAAAGTTACTTAGTTAAACTTCACTTAGTAAATATTAGTTTTAAATGAGAGATTTTACAAAATTTTCTGCCATCATAATTGGTGCAGGCGTATCTACTGGATCAGCCATTACTCGAAAGTTTGCTGAAATGGGATATCACGTATGTCCAGTAAGAAGAGAAAGAAACTTTTCTGAATTAGAAAAATTAGCTAAAGGCATTCAAGAGGCTGGTTATCAAGCCACTCCCTATGGTGTTGATGCTAGAGATGAGGATGCAATAGCAAAATTATTTAGAGAGGTTGAAGAGAATATTGCTCCAATTGATGTCGTAGTATTTAATCCTGGTGCAAACGTTTTTTTCTCAATTGAAGATACAACTGCACGAGTTTATAAAAAAGTTTGGGAGATGGCAGCATTTGCAGGATTCTTAACTGGTAGAGAGGCTGCAAAATATATGAAGAAAAGAGGACATGGATCTATTTTTTTTACTGGTGCTACAGCATCTGTAAGAGGAGGTGCAGGATTTTCTGCATTTTCAGGAGCAAAGTTTGCATTAAGGTCTCTTTCTCAGAGCATGGCAAGAGAACTTGGCCCGCAAGGCATTCATGTTGCCCATTTTATTATTGATGGTGCTATAGATACTCCATTCATAAAGGAAAATTTCCCAGATACATACGCCTTGAAAGAAAAAGATGGTATCTTACAACCTAAGGAAATTGCTGAAGCATATTGGAATATTCATGAGCAGCATCCTTCAGCTTGGACTCAAGAGATGGATCTAAGACCATATATGGAAAAATTTTAATAGGAGAAATTATGAGCCTTAAAGATAAAGTAATATTTGTATCTGGTGGTAGTCGAGGAATTGGGTTAGCGATTGCAAAAAGAGCAGCTCAAGATGGAGCAAAACTTGCTCTTGCAGCAAAAACCGCTGATCCGCATCCAAAACTTCCAGGCACTATTTATACTGCTGCAGAAGAAATTGCTAAAGCAGGGGGAGAAGCTTTACCTCTAATCTGTGATATTAGAGATGAAGACAACGTCAGAGAGGTTGTGAATCAAACAGTTGAGCATTTTGGTGGCATTGATATATGTATCAATAATGCATCTGCGATCCAACTTACCAATACTATGGATACAGAAATGAAGCGATATGACTTAATGCATCAAATTAATGGTAGGGGTACCTATATGGTTAGTCGATATTGTCTTCCACACTTGCTTAAAGCAGAAAATCCTCATATTTTAAATTTGTCACCACCACTTGATATGTCAGCAAAATGGTTTGCTGGCCATACTGCATATACTATGGCGAAATATAATATGAGTATGTGTGTTCTTGGTATGGCTGAAGAATTTAAAGATAGAGGAGTTGCAGTTAATGCTATATGGCCAAGAACAGCTATCGCAACAGCGGCGGTTCAAAACCATCTCGGAGGCGATGAAATAATGCGTCTTTCAAGAACACCTGAAATTATGGCTGATGCAGCATATGAGATTTTAACTAAAGATTCTAAAGAGTTTACTGGAAACTTCTGTATCGATGATGTTGTTCTGCATGAAGCGGGAGTAAAAGATTTCTCTAAATATGCATCTGTTCCTTTTAATGAGCTTATGCCAGATTTCTTTGTACCTGACGATACTCCACTTCCGGAAGACGTAAAGAATAGTTAATTGAAAGAATCACAAATACGAGAAATAGCCAAAAAGTGTGATTTAAGTTTTGATTCCATAGCTCCACTTAAAGACGAAGCAAGTGGAAGATCTTATTGGAGAGTTTCACGAGGTAAAGACTCCTTTGTTTTATGTTATTTAAATCCAAATCTTGGGGATCATGAAAGTTTCATTTCAGTGGCTGAGCAATTAAAAGATCATGATATCAATGTCCCTAAAATAATTTCTCATCATCCGACAATCGGCGTAACTATTCAAAATGATCTCGGAGATGATGACCTAATTTCATTAATGAATGATAAAAATAGGGAGTTTCTTATAAATAAAAGTATCGATCTCTTAGTAGATATTCATAAGGCAGATATTGAAGGGCTTGTGCATCTAAGTTCGAGCGATCTTAAAGATCAAATGAATAAATTTAAATATATATTCTGTGAAAAATTTTTAGATATTTCTGCTGATGAACTTGTGAATGATTTAATAATGAATGCGTTAGATAATTTACAGGAATGCCCAAAAAATAATTGCCATTTTGATTTTGAGCGAAGAAATCTTATTCTAGACGATCGTAATGAGGTAAATGTCATAGATTTTCAAGATATGTGCATTGCGCCAATTGGAATAGATATTGCTGGTATTTTATTAGATCACTATATGAGTTTTGATAGATCAATTATTAAAAAAGATCTTAAGTATTTTCTTGATCACTCAGATATTTCCTTATCTGAAGATGATCTTTTTGAATTCTTTAGATGGTCTGGAATTCAAAGAAATATGAGAATATTAGGCACATTAGCGAATCTATATTGTGATGAAGGACGAGATTTCAGATTAAAGGACTTACCAAATATCCTTTCAAATCTCACTTGCCTCATACCAGACAAAAATAATTCAAAATCTTTCTTTGAAGACAAAGTTAAAAATAAATTAAACGAAAGGTTGGAGGCATTATGAAATGCATGATTCTTGCAGCAGGTTATGGCAAGAGGATGATGCCATTAACCAAAGAAACTCCTAAACCACTTTTAAAGATAGGAAATGAGACTCTGCTTGATAGAAATATTAAACATGTTCTATTAAATGGTTTTGATGAAATAATAATCAATGTCTCGCATCACGGAGATAAGATAAAGGAACATCTAATTAAAAATTATAAAGACCACAATATAACTTTAGTTGAAGAACCATATCCATATGGAACCGGAGGGGCTCTTGTAAATGCTAAAGATCATTTAGGAGATGAAACTATATTAATCATCAATGCAGATATTTTTCATGTTTTTGATTTATCAAAACTTAATAGAGAAACTGAATGTATTCATTTGGTGGGCATAGAGAATCCTGATCACAATATAGACGGTGACTTTAATATTGGGCCAGATGGGAAAGTATTTTGTAACGACATAAATCAACTAACATGGTCAGGCATTTCTTTATTGAATACAGATATCTTGTCAAAGATTGATAACAATAATTTTCCATTTGATAGTTGGTCAAGCATTGTTTTACCTCAAATTAAGAAGGAAAAAGTAACTGGAGAAATTTACTCAGATATCTGGTTAGATGTTGGAACAAAAGATAGACTAGAGCATGCTAATAAAATATTAAAGGAAGAAAATTAATAAATGAGTGAAATAATTATTGCACCATCAATCTTGTCTGCAGATTTTGCTAGGCTTGGTGAAGAGGTTGAAGAAGTACTAAATGCAGGTGCTGACTGGGTTCATTTTGATGTTATGGATAATCATTACGTGCCAAATTTAACCATTGGGCCAATGGTTTGCAAAAGTTTACGCGATTATGGTATTGATTCTTTTATAGATGTCCACCTAATGATTGATCCTGTAGATAGGCTTGCCCAAGATTTTATTGATGCAGGTGCTTCACTTGTAAGTTTTCATCCTGAGGCTTCAAAACATGTTCATAGGTCAGTATCAGCAATCAAAGATAGGGGTTGCAAAGCTGGATTAGTTCTTAATCCTGCAACTCAAGTAAATGTATTAGAAGATGTATTAGAAGATTTAGATCTAGTCTTAATAATGAGTGTTAATCCTGGATTTGGTGGACAGTCTTTTATTGAGTCATCGCTCAAAAAGGTTGAAAAAGTAAGGAAAATGATTGATTCATCTGGTAAAGACATTAAATTAGAAATTGATGGCGGCATTAATAAGGATACTATTGCATCAGCATATAGCGCAGGAGCAGATACATTTGTAGCTGGCTCAGCTATTTTTAACAGCAATAATTATGAAGAAACAATCTCCTTATTTAGAAAGCTGGCTTCTTAGCTTTGTAATACTATTTTTTTTCAATACTGAAGTAGCAGCTTCAAAAGAAGTAAATATAGAAAAGCTTTTATCCAATATGGAGATTGCTGATAACTATTCAAAACGTAAGAAAGGTTTGATGTATAGAGATAATATTGAGAAAGATTTTGGTATGTTATTTATATGGGATAAAGAAGAAATACAATGCATGTGGATGAAAAATACTTCCATACCTTTAAGCATTGCATTTATCGAAGAAGAGGGAGTAATCTTAGACATTTATAATCTTTATCCATTTTCGACTTTATCAGTTTGCTCATCCGATAAAGTTAAATATGCTCTAGAGGTGAATAGGGGTTGGTTTAAAGAAAAAGCAATAAATCGTGGTGATACTTTAATAAGCACACAAATAAAATGATTACAAAAGAAGAATTCAATACTCTAGAAGATAGAGGCTTTAACGTAATACCAGTTGTGAAAGAAATATCTCTCACAAATGCTTCACCATTATCTATTTTTAATACTTTTCTAAAAACAAAAAACTCTTTTCTCTTAGAATCAGTTGAGGGAGGAAATAAGTGGGCTCAATACTCAATTATTGGTATCGACTGTCATGATTATTTCAAGATTTCTGGAAATGAAGTTACTAGCTTTGAAAACAATCAACAAACTACTTTTCGTTCTGAAAGCCCATTAGATCTTATAAAAAAGAAAATAGAAAAATATAACTGTGCAAAATTTGATGATTTGCCCAGATTTTTTGGAGGTTATGTTGGCTTCTTTGCATATGAGAGCTCTAAATATGCAGAGAAAAGGATTGAAAGCATGAAAGAAAAGCCATCAAAATTTGATGAGAATATGCCAGATATTTTCCTCGTGAAGGCAAAAAAATTAGTTGTTTTCGATAACTTTAGCAACAAAATAAAAATAATAATTAATACTTTTTTAGATACTGAATCATATGATCAATCAATTGAAGAAATTGTCTACATTGAAGATGAACTTAAAAAAGAAAACAACTTTGAACCGAAAGATTACTCATTAAAGGCAACAGAGGAAGCTTTTGATTCAAATTTTTCTAAAGCAGATTTCTTAAAAGCTGTATCTGTAGCTAAAGACTACATTGTTGATGGCGATGTAATGCAAGTTGTTCTAGCTCAAGACTTTTCAAAGAAGTTCACTCATGAGCCTTTTGATTTATATCAGGCGCTTAGATTTTTAAATCCATCACCCTACATGTATTTTCTAAACTTTGGAATTTGTCAGGTAGTTGGAGCATCTCCAGAGATCTTAGTAAGGCTTCAAGGGGATCAAATAACCTTAAGGCCAATAGCAGGAACAAGAAAAAGAGGCTCAAACGAGATTGAAGATGAAGAAAATGCTAAAGATCTTCTTTCAGATCCTAAGGAGTTAGCTGAGCATTTGATGTTAATTGACTTAGGAAGAAATGATGTCGGAAAGATTTCTAAAATTGGAACAGTGAAAGTTTCTGAAAAAATGGTAATAGAAAAATATTCTCATGTTATGCACATTGTTTCTAACGTGGAAGGAACTAAAAAAGAAAATTTGAGCTTTATTGATGTTTTAAAATCTGCTCTTCCTGCAGGAACTTTATCCGGAGCACCAAAAATAAGAGCTATGGAAATTATTAATGAATTAGAGCCAAGCTCAAGAGGCATATATGGAGGAGCAATTGGTCACATATCTTGGGATGGAGACATTGATACAGCAATAGCTATCAGAACTGCGGTCATTAAAAATAATAAAATTCATATTGGAGCTGGAGCAGGGGTTGTAGCTGACTCAATACCGGAGAATGAATGGAATGAGTGTCTTCAAAAAGCTCATGTTTTCTTAGATGCAATTGAGATGATTAAATGATTTTAGTAATAGATAACTATGACAGTTTTACTTATAACTTAGTTCAATATATTGGAGAGCTTGGATACGAAGTAATAGTTAAAAGGAATGATGAAATAACTTGTGAAGAAGCAAGTGCACTAAATCCAGAGAAAATAGTTATTTCGCCTGGACCGTGTACGCCTTTAGAAGCAGGCATATCAGTAGAAATTATTAAAGCAATTGAAAAACCTATTTTGGGAGTTTGCTTAGGCCATCAGGCCATTGGATTAGCTTTTGGTGGTGAAATAATTAAGGCGAATGAACCAATTCATGGCAAGCTCTCATTAATTAATCATAGTGAGAAAGGAGTTTTCAAAGATATTGATAATCCCTACAATGTTGTTAGATATCATAGCCTGATTGTTAATCCAGAAAATCTTCCTGACGAGCTTGAGATAACAGCGACTTTAGTTGAAGATGAAAATATGATCATGGGACTATCTCATAAAACAAAACCTATAGTTGGCGTGCAATTTCATCCAGAATCTATTGATACAAAGTTTGGTAAAAAACTTATTAATAACTTTCTTAAATCATGATTAATAACGAATTACAAAAACTAAGAGAAAAAATTGATTTAAGCAGGCAAGAAATGCTCGATGTGATGAATTTAATAATGTCTGGTAGCTTACAGGATAATGAAATAGAAGAATTTCTTATAGCCATGAATGAAAAGGGTGCATCCATTAATGAAATATCTTCTGCAGCTTCAGTGATGAGAGATAAGTCTCTTAAATTTAATATTGGAGATGGAGCTCATATCGATACATGTGGGACAGGAGGAACTGGACTACATATTTTCAACTGTTCAACAGCATCGGCTTTTGTTGCTGCTGCATGTGGGGCAAAGGTCACAAAACACGGCAATAAAAGTATTTCAAGTAAAACTGGGAGCGCCGACTTTCTTTTAGAAGCAGGAGCAGATATTTCTCATGACAGAAGTTTATTAGAGAGTATTTTTAGAAAAACTGGCTTTATATTCCTTTTTGCTCCTTTGCATCACTCATCAATGCGATATGTAATGTCAGCGAGACAAAAAATTGGAAAGAAAACTATATTCAATCTTTTAGGACCACATACTAATCCTTGCTCTGCCCAGAAACAGCTAATCGGAGTTTACAAGAGATCACTTGTTGAAACTTTCTCAAACGTAGCTAAGGAACTTGAAATGGAGCATGTAATTGTTGTCCATGGGAATGACGGATTAGATGAGATTTCAATCACTGATGATTCTTTTATAAGCGAACTTAAGGATGGAAAAATAAAAAACTATCAGGTATCACCTAAAGATTTTGGACTAAGTTATGGAAATTTCGAATCCATTAAGGCTTCATCTCCCCAAGAAAGCTTTGAAAAAGTATCTTTAGCATTTGCAGGTAGAGAAGGTTCTGTCCAAAATATGATCGCTGTAAATTCAGCAGCTGCATTAAAACTTTCAGGCATTGTTAATTCCCTCAAAGATGGTGTTGAGCTTTCCAAATCAGCCATGAATGAAGGTCTAGCTCAATCAAAACTCGAAAGCTATGTAAAAATGTCTAAAAACTTATGAATATCCTTGATGAAATAGTTTCAAAAAAAAGAATAAGAGTTAATGAAGCAAAATCAATTGTATCCATTGAAGATATTCAAAATCAATTGGAAAAATTATCTTCACTAAAGAGTAATTTTAAAAATAACTTAGAAAATCAAACACAAGCGATAATTGCTGAGATTAAGAAGGCATCACCAAGTGCTGGAATTATTGCTGAAGATTTTAATCCAATTTTAAAAGCGCAAGAATATGAGAAAATGGGTGCAAGAGCATTATCTATATTGACTGAGGAAGACTTTTTTCAAGGAAGTAATGAAGTTCTTCAAGATGTTAAGAAAGTCACTAATCTCCCTATCCTTAGAAAAGATTTTATCATTGATGATTACCAAATATATGAATCTAAGTTAATAGGTGCCGATTGTATTTTACTGATTACAAGTATACTGTCGGACTCTCAAATTGAAGAGTATGTATCCACAGCGGAAGCCATAAATTTAGATGTTCTCATTGAAGTGCATGATGAGGAAGAGCTCGCAAGGGTCTCAAAATTTCATAATGCGCTGATTGGTGTAAATAATAGGAATCTTAAAACCTTTGAAGTAGATCTTATGAATGCTGTTAGGTTAAGGAAAAATTATGATGGGAATCAGATTTTTATTGCGGAATCAGGAATAAAATCTAGTGCTGATATAGAGTATTTAGTATCCAATGATATAAATGTTTTTTTAATTGGTGAGAGCTTGATGAGGGGTAATCTTTTTTGAAGTTAAGATCATGGCAAGCCGAAGCATTTCCTCTTTGGTGGGATAAACAACAAGGCATCATTAAAGTCGTTACCGGGGGAGGAAAAACATTTTTTGCCATTCACTGCATTAAAGAATATCTAAAGGCTTCTCCCAAAAAAGATATATTGATAGTTGTTCCATCAATTGCTCTCCTTGATCAATGGAACGAGGCTCTTTTAGAAAATAATATAAATCAAGAAATTGTCCTCAATGGTGGTGGAGAAAAAGTTGATAAGTCAGCAAAAATCATAGTAACCACTATCGATTCCCTTAAAAATATTCTTAGCATAGTCAATGCGGAAAACTCCCTGCTTATTGTTGATGAATGCCATAAGATTGGAACTGAAAAGAGAGGGGATATGCTGAACAATAACTGGTCAGCAACTCTTGGATTATCTGCAACGCCAGAAAGAGATTACGATGATAATTTCTATGTAATTATTAAAAAAATCCTTGGAGATATAATATTTGAATACGACTATATTGATGCAAGAGATGATGCAGTAATTGTAAATTTTAGTCTTCTTTACGCCTATGCACCTTTATTGAAAGAGGAAGAAAAGAAATATGAAAACTTTAGTAAATCTATTAGAAGAAGGGCTGCCACAATTGGTGGCCATAATATGGATGATTACCCACTCAAAATGCATGTTTTTAATAGGGCACGCCTAATTAAAAATTCAAAAAACAGAATTCCATATGGTGTTGATTTAATTCAAAAATATAGAAGAGAGAGTTGGATTGTTTTTACTGAGAATAAAAAACAGGCCAAGGAATTTAACAAAATTATTAATACAAAGGGTTTTAAGTCTGCTCTCTACAATACTGACTTAGACAGCGGAGAGAGATTAGAAAACTTAAATAAGTTTAAAAAAGCTGATCTTAATGTATTGGTTACTTGTACCGCTCTAGATGAAGGCTTTGATATGCCAGAGGCAGATGGAGCGCTTATATTAAGTGCCTCATCAAGTAAAAGGCAAAGAGTTCAAAGAATGGGTAGAGTTTTAAGAATCACTGAGAACAAACCAAATGCTCTAATTGTCACAGTTTATTCATCAAAGACCGAATTTGATAAACTCATGGAAGAAGCAAAAAGATATAATAAAGAGGGAGTGCCAGTTTCCTGGAAAAGACAAGATAGATAGTTAAATATAATGACTTGTAGAAGTCATTACTTTAGCTGTGAACTCCATTACTTTCTTTGTAGGAGTTTGTAACTCTTCAGCTCCAGATTCATTTGCTTGACCAGCATGCAAATCTTCGTCTTCTTGCATAGTTTTTAATATTTCTATTGTCTCTTTATCATTCTCAGAGATTTTATCTAAATGTCTTTGGAGGTGTTTTACCACTTGTTTCTCAGTTTCTTCAACAAACCCCAAACTAGTTTTTTCTCCTAAAGATCCAAAAATTGCTCCAATTGCAAATGAGCCTGCATACCAAATGGGATTTAGAACTGAAGGTTTTCCATCAAGCTCATCCAATCTTTTTTTGCACCAAATTAAATGATCAGTCTCTTCATCGCCAGCATGTATAAGATGCTCTTTAATTTCAGGATCTTTGCAAACCATTGCCTGTCCTCTATAAAGAGCTTGTGCAGCAACTTCACCTGCTAAATTTACTCTCATAAGAGCTTCTGAAAGTTTTCTTTCAGATTCTGATAGATTTACATCATTGGATTCTCTATCTGCAGGATAATCCCTATCAGTTCCACTTTTCCTATAAGAAAGAGTCTTCAAAGCTATGTCTAATTCATTAACAAATTTATTAATCATTGTTCAAACCTTTTTTACCAATATCACTTCTGAAGAACATGCCCTCAAAGTTAATTTTAGGGATTGCATTATACGCATTATCTATTGCAATTTCTAAGGTTTCACCTAAAGCCGTCATACAAAAAACTCTACCACCTGATGTGAGAATCTTATTATTTACAAACTTTGTACCTGCATGAAATAGTTTCTCATTTCCACTGAAATGGTTTTTTTATATCTATTTCCATATCTGTTTGATAATCTTCTGGATAACCTGATGATGCTAAAACTACTCCACAAGAGTGCAATGATGACCATTCAATTTGATGCACATCAAGTTTTTTATTAATTGCATCAAGACATAAATTTGTAAGGCTAGATTCTAATCTGAGCATAATTGGCTGCGTTTCTGGATCGCCAAACCTACAATTAAATTCCAAGACTTTTATCTCATCTCCTTCAATCATTAAGCCAGCATATAAAAAACCAAGATAGGGAAATCCTTCAGCCTTTAATCCATTCATTGTTGGAAGCATAACCTCATCGATAACTCTTTTGTGAATCTCATCTGTAACAATTGGAGCAGGGGAGTATGCACCCATACCTCCAGTATTTAATCCAACATCTCCATCTCCAACAGCTTTATGATCTTGGCTTGTTGCAAGAGGAATAATTTGATCATCACTCACAACAGCAATAAAGCTTGCTTCCTCGCCCTTCAAGAAATCTTCAATTACTACTCTATTTCCAGCATCTCCAAAGGCATTTGATTCAAATATATCTTCAAGAGCTTTTTCTGCAGCCTCTCTATCATTACAAATAACAACTCCCTTTCCAGCAGCAAGGCCATCAGCTTTTACAACCGAAGGGAAATCAATCTTGTCGAGGTACTTCAGGGCATCATGATGATTATCAAAAGACTTATAATTTGCTGTAGGTATGCCATATTTTATAAAAAAGTCCTTCGCAAAGGTTTTTGATCCCTCTAGTTGAGCAGCTCCCTTTCTGGGCCCAAACACTTTTATATTTTTAGATTCAAGAAAGTCAACTAAACCATTAACTAGAGGATCTTCAGGACCGATAATTACAAGTTCAATATTATTTGAAATACAGAAGCTAGAGACATCCTCATTGTTATTTATATCCAAGGAAATATTTTCTATTTTTTCTTCAAGTAATGTTCCTGCATTGCCTGGAGCAACGTAAACTTTTTCAACAAATTTATCAGTAGAGCACTTCCATGCCAAAGCATGCTCTCTTCCTCCTGAACCAATTACTAAGATTTTCATTTGTTAATGCCTAAAATGTCTAACGCCAGTAAACACCATGACCATTTTATGTTCGTTTGCAGCATCTATAACTTCTTGATCTCTAACAGACCCACCGGGTTGGATTATTGATTTGATTCCACTACTAGCTGCTTTATCAATACCATCTCTAAAAGGAAAAAATGCATCTGATGCCATGCACGACCCCTCAACATTCAGGCCTTCTTCTTTGGCTTTTAAGCTTGCAATTTCTGCACTAACAACTCTGCTCATTTGACCTGCGCCAATACCAATAGTTTGCCCATCTTTTGCAAATACAATAGCGTTTGACTTTACGAATTTAGCTACCTTCCAAGCAAACATAAAATCATTTAATTGCTCCTGTGAAGGTTTAAGATCAGAAACTACTTTTAGATCATCTATAGAAATAATTTTTGTGTCTTCATCTTGCACAAGTACACCACCTGAAACAACCTTAAACTGATTACCAACTGCGTCTCCATCAAGATCACATCTTAGAACTCTTATATTCTCTTTTTTCCTTAAGACATTAAGAGCGCCTATATCAAACTTAGGTGCAATTATTACTTCAACGAACTGATTTTCTAGTATTTCTTCTGCCAAACTTGATTCAAGTGTCCTATTGATTGCAATTATTCCACCAAAAGCTGAAGTTGGATCAGTTTGGAAAGCTTTTCTATAGGCTGTCTCAATATCTTCAGCCTCACTAACTCCACATGGATTAGCATGCTTTACAATCACGCATGCAGGCTTTTGGAACTGCTTTAGACATTCCCAAGCAGCATCTGAATCCGCAATATTGTTATATGAGAGTTCTTTTCCCTGAAGTATGTCCGCATTAGCTATATTCTTTTTTTGAGAAGAATCTTTTAAATATAGTTTTGCTTTTTGATGGGGATTTTCTCCATATCTCAAAACTTTGGGATTAGATAAATCCATAATTACATTTTCATCATTTTCTGAATCTATATATTGATGAATTGATCTATTGTATTGGCTCATTTTTTTAAAAACTTTTGAAGCCTGTTTTTTTCTGAATTCATAACTTATACCATTCTTTGAATTCCACTCACTTATCATTTCTTCATAGTCATTTGGATCAGACAAAACCAAGACATCTTTGAAGTTTTTTGCTGCTGCCCTAATCATCGTTGGACCGCCGATATCAATTTGCTCAATTGCTTCTTCAAATGAACATCTAGATTTTATTGTTTCCTCGAAGGGGTATAAATTAACTACAACGATATCAATCTCTTTATAGTCCATTGATTTCAATTCATCTGCATCTTCTCCACGACGAGCCAATATGCCAGCATGTATTTTTGGATGAAGTGTTTTCACTCTTCCATCCATCATTTCTTTATGTCCTGTATACTCTGAGACCTCTATTACTTTATCAGTAATTTTTTTGATTGCTTTAAATGTCCCCCCGGTAGAAATTATTTCTACATTTCTCTCTAGAAGAAATGAAACTAAAAGATCTAAATTAGTTTTATCAGAGAGACTTACCAAGGCTGACTTAGGCGCAATAAATTTCACTTTATGATCCCATATTTTTTTAGTTTTGTTCTAAAAGTACCTCTATTAATACCGAGAATCTTTGCAGCTTTGGATTGATTGTTATTTGTATGCTGCAGAATAAAATTAAATAACGGAGTTTCAACCTCACGCATGACTAAGTCATATAAATCTCTGGGTTCTTGTGAGTCTAAACTTTTAAAATATAGTTTTAGGGACTTTTTTACATCCTCATTAAGACTTTTGTTTTTGCTAACTAAAACTTTATTATTTTTTTTCAAATGTAAAAAATTATTGATTGATCTTGTAGTTTACAATTGATTAAAAAATGATCAATACTACTTCATACATTTATGATGGTTTTTTCAACATCTTTCATTGAGATAACAGAGATTTTTTCATTTTCTACTTCAATTTCGGTTATTGATGCATTATCTGGATAGAAATGTAACAACCTATCTTTTTTGATGGCATAGCCAATAAGAACATTTATGACCATGAAGTGACAAAAAATTATGGAATTATTTTTAAGGCCTAAGGTCTCTGTAATAATTCTTTCCCTCCAACTTTTAATGCCATCGGGAAGCGTTTCTATTTTCCTTGTGCTAATATCCTTGAGCCATTCAAATCTGATGTCCGAATCAATATCTTCAGCGGGTATCTCAACAAAGCTTTCATTTATATCAAAATCAACATCAATATCCTCAGAGGCATAATTAAGAGTTTCTATAGCTCTTTTTTTGGGACTTGAAATGAAATCATATCCTTTTGAAAAAATACTTTTTGTAAAATCATTAATTGATTTAGCTTGATCAATACCTTTTTTGCTTAAACCAGGATCTCTATCATCTCCATCCCAAGTTGAAGCAGCTTCCCCATGACGGATAAGGATTATTTTTTTCTTATGCATTAATGTTTGAGAACAATTTATAATTATTTAATGAAGCTCCATAGAGTATATTACAAAGAATTTAGTCCAACAGATCAAATTTCAATTGATAATAAATCTAAAATTAATCATTTAAGAAACGTTCTTAGGCTTAAAGAGGGATCTAAATTAGATGTATTTGATGGAGAGGGTAATTCATCTATTTGTAAGATAGTATCGCTTGAGAAAAAAAAGATAGTATTGGAGCAAATTGGCGACACTGAATTTCAGGAACCAGAAAGAATTAATGTAACGGTTTTAATGCCTTATATAAAAAAAGAAAACCTTTTATTTGCTATCCAAAAAGTAACAGAAATTGGTGTTAGTAATATCTCTTTGTTCAGACCGGACAACATTGATCAAAGCATTAAAAAGAAAGACTTATCAAAAATTAATGAAAAAGCTCTATCAATCATTACCCAGGCATGTGAACAAAATGGATCGAATATAGTTCCTGATTTTCAAACATATGAGACGCTGTCATCTGCAATTGATCATGATAGCTTTAGTATTTTTTTTGATTTGGGTGCTACTAATGACTTCCAGTCTATCAGGAGCGTTGAAGATAGCATTACCTTAATTACAGGGCCTGAATCTGGATTTAGCAAAAAAGAGAGAGAATTTCTCAATGCTGCAACGAGTCACAATATTTCTCTTGGTAAAAATATATTAAGAGCAGAAACCGCTCCTATAACTGCGTTATCAGTGATAAAGAGTAATCTTGGTTTATTATAGATTGATGGAAAACTCTATTTTATTCATAACAGACTCCTTTAATTCTTTAAAACAAGAAAAAGATACTTCTATATTTATTATGAAAGAGGCATTAAGAAGAGATTTTGAGGTTTTTCAGTGTGAGATGAGCGATCTAACGCTTAAGCAAAAATTATCATCAAAATGCTCACAAATTATTAATAATAATGACATTCTAGAGACAGCAAAAAAGAATGAATTTGATTTAGAAAGTTTTTCATTTTGTTTTATGAGGAAAGATCCGCCGGTTGACCAAGACTACATGAACTGTTTGCATTTATTAAACATAGCATCGCAGGATGGAGCCAGTATAATTAACAATCCAAATGCCATAAAAATTTTTAATGAAAAGATTTTTGCTATGGAATTTAAAGATCTTATGCCTCCCACAATTATTTCAGCAGACTCAACAAAAATAGAAGAATTTTTAAAAATGCATGAAGAGATTGTCATAAAGCCTCTTAATGGAATGGGCGGTGATAATATTTACAAAATTTCAACTAATGACCAAAAAAGTTTGGGAAAAATACTTGACCTAACGCAAGACTCTAAAACACAGATTATTGGTCAAAAATTTCTTCCAAAAATTAATGAAGGGGACTTTAGGGTCCTTGTGATAGATGGAGAACCATTTGAGTATTGCTTGGCTAGAATACCAAAGGATGGGTCATTTCTTGGAAATTTAGCACAAGGAGGTAAGGGAGTTGCAAAGAAAATTACTTCTAATCAAAGAGAAATTGGAAAAAAAGTTGGTGCAAGATTAAAAAGTGAAAATATACTTTTTGCTGGTATCGACATAATTGATGACAAACTAACTGAAATAAATATAACTAGTCCTACCTGCGCAGTTGAAATCTTCGACCAAACTGGTGAAAACCCAATAACAAAAATTTTTGATTCCTTATGAGCCATCCCATTCTTTATAACAAAAACATTAAGAATAGGGTTAACCTTAAAAAATCATTTCTTCTATCGACATTAATGCACGTTTTTTTAATATTCGGTGTTTCCTTTATTTTTATTTATAAGCAACCACTTTTTGATTCTTCTCCAGTAGTGAATATAAAGTTAGCAAATGCAGACGTAGATCAAGACCCAGATTTATTACCAAAAGTAAATAACCTAATGAATGGAAATAGTGCCGAATCATCTGAATTAATTGATGATCAAATCAAACAAAAAACCCTTAAAGTAAAAATGTTAGATGCCAATTCAGATCAAAATACTATTGAGTCAAAGTATTTGAATGCATGGCAAAGGAAAATTGAGAGAGTAGGACATAATGTTCTAAAGAAAGAGTATTCTCAATTAGACTTAACCCAGCTTAGACTAGTTGTGAGCATAGATTCATTAGGTAATTTAATTGAAACAAAAATAATCGACTCATCAGGAAACTCAGAAATTGATAAAATAGCTAAAGAAATTGTAAGACTAGCATCGCCATTCGAACCTTTTTCAGATGAAATGTTAAGTGAGTATGAAGTTTTGCAAGTAGATAGAATTTGGAAATTTGGGTCATAAGCAATGGTAGTTATTGCTATTGATTACGGAGAAAAGAAGATAGGTCTTGCTGTAGGTAACACCGAAACAATGACTTCATCACCAATTTCAATTGTCAAAAAAGCAAAGACTGGATTCAATTGGAATGAGTTAAAAGAAAAGATTTTGGAGTGGGAGCCTAATAGAATTATTATTGGTAAACCACTTAATATGGATGGTACTAGAAGCGATTTTATGGAAAAGGTAGAGAGATTTGCTAAAAAGCTTGGATCTTTAATAGATATTGAGATTGAATTCTTCGATGAAAGATTGACGTCTTTTGAAGCTCGTCAATTAGATGAAGATTCTAAAATGATAGATGATGTTGCTGCAAAGATAATTTTAGATAGTTGGTTGAATAATGAGCATTCCTAAAAGCTTCATTGATCAAGTCTTAGATCAAACAGATATCGTTGATGTGGTTGGTAGAAGGGTTCAATTGAATAAAAAAGGCTCGAACTACTGGGGTGTTTGTCCATTTCATGATGACCATAAACCATCAATGGCTGTTAATCAGGATAAACAGTTTTATTATTGTTTCGTTTGTCAGGCATCGGGAAACTCTATTAACTTTTTAAGAGATTATGAAAATCTTGATTTCACAGATGCAGTAGAAACATTAGCATCTTCTTTAGGTTTAGAGATTCCATATGAAAAAACTGAGATTCAAGATGAGAACGACTACTCCATATTGGATGAGGCAGTAAAAGTATTTGAAGCGAAGTTAAAAGAAAGCAAAAAGGCAATTAATTATTTAAAGTCTCGAAATATATCTGGGATAACAGCCAAAAAGTTCCAACTTGGTTTTTCTGATGATTCATGGGATAGCCTCTATTCCTTATTTGAAAAGAGATTTGAACAAAAGGTTATGGCCTCGTCAGGACTTTTCCTTGAGAAAAATAAAAAGAATTATGACAGGTTTAGAAATAGAGTTATCTTTCCTATTAGGAATATCAAAGGGCAGAATATTGCATTTGGTGGAAGAGTAATAGATCCCGATGACGAACCAAAATACTTAAACTCTCCAGAAACGAAACTCTTCAACAAATCAAATGAGCTTTATGGGCTTTATGAGGCGCGTAAAGAAACAAAAAAAATGGATTCAATTATAGTCGTAGAGGGCTATATGGATGTTATTGCACTTCATGAAAAGGGAGTTAAGAATGCAGTTGCAACTTTAGGGACTGCCGTTACATCTAACCATCTCTCAAAGTTGATGCGATATTCAAATAATATTTTCATTGCTTTTGATGGAGATCTAGCTGGAGAAAAAGCTGCATGGAAAGCACTTCAAAATGTACTTCCAATTATTCGGGAAGATACAAGAATAAAGTTTGTTTTTTTTGAAGCAGGTGACGACCCAGATAGTTATGTCAATAAGCATGGAGAAAAAGGTTTTATTGAGCTTATAAATAATGGCCAAACACTCTCAGAATTTTTCTTTTCAAAGGTTAAAAAAGTAGATGATATTAATTCTCTTGAGGGAAGATCAAAAATAGCTAGCTATGCATCTGAATTGATAAGAACCATTAATAATGTCCCCCTAAGGGAGGCATTTATTTCTGAAACAAGCAAAATATGTGAAATACCAGTTGAAAAACTTATATCAAAACCTAATCAACCAAAACCAAAATTACCGTCAGCAGAATTAAAGGAAGACCAAAGCAGCAATACTAAACAAATTGCTTCAATTTATTTAATAATTCATTCTGTTCTTACTGATAGATCACTCGCACAAGATCCAATTTTTGATGAGATTAGGGATGATTCATCGATAAGCTTTTTGAAAGAGTTAAAAGAGGTTATAGAAGTTGAATCTGACACTCTTGTTTCAAAGCTCATTGAAAGCATCAAATCAAAAACATTAAAAGAACTATTTAGTCAGGCAATGGTTTCTGAAATTAAGATTGAACAAGAAGATGCCAGAAAAATGTTTTTCGATTGCATGAACTCGTTATTAAAAGACGAGTCAGATAGAGAGGAATCTTTAAAAACCAAGTATAATACCGGGTCTATTTCTGAAACCGAAAGAAGAGAGCTTCAACAACTTATTCTTAAGAAATCAGAAATTGATAATGAAGACAAAATGCTATTAAAAAATCTGTCTTTAAAAAAAGATTGAAAATACGTGATTAGTCACTAAATAAAGAGAAGTTTTTTCGGAATTTAAAAGAGGATAAGTGGATAAATTTTCAAAACAAGAAGGCTCAAGAATAGCCGAACTTATAGAGAAGGGAAGAGAGCAAGGATTTCTTACTTACGATGATGTAAATGATCATCTCCCTGATGATATTTCGGATCCAGATCAAGTAGAAGAAATTATTGGTATGATCAATGATCTTGGTCTCCAAGTTCATGAAAAAGCACCTGATTTAGATACTCTTATGCTTCGAGAGTCTGAAAATACTGATGACATAGCGCTTGAACAAGCAGCAGAAGCTCTTGCTGCTGTTGAAAATGAAACAGGTAGAACAACCGATCCTGTAAGAATGTACATGAGAGAAATGGGTACAGTAGATTTACTTACTCGAGAAGGTGAGATAGAGATCGCTAAAAGAATTGAAGAGGGAATGAGAGATCTTCTTCTTGCAAGCGCTCAATACCCGAGAACTGTTGAATATGTCTTATCCTACTTTCAGCTTGTCAAAGATGAAGAAAAAAAACTCAATGATCTTTTAACTGGATTCTTAGAAGAAATGGAAGAAGTTCCATCAGCTGGACCTGGAAGCGAAAAAGCAAAACAGCTTGCAGACAAAAAAGATGATGATGATGAAAATGATGGCGAGTTAGACTTTAAAGAAGTTCAAAGAAGAATGACTTCTTTAAAAAGACAGTACAACAAAACAATGAAGGTGCTGGATAAAAATGGCCGAAGTCATAAAAAAACTCAAGATGAGTTTGAAAAACTCGGAAATATTTTTAAGTTCCTCAAATTCAGTCCAAGAATGTTTGAGGAAATTTGTATCATTGCTAGACATGATCTTGAAACAATAAGAAGCCACGAAAGAATCATTCAGACTTTATGCGTGAAGAGCGCAAGAGTTCCCAGAAAAGACTTCCTAGAAGCTTTTAAAGATGGGTTTACAAAAATGACAACCATGCAGTCATTTATTAAAAATAAGAAATATAAAAAGGACTTGTTAGAAAAAGTCAAACAAGATGTAATGATTTCTCAAAAAGAGATCAAAGCTCTCGAAGAAAAGGTCGGACTTTCCTCAAAAGAAGTTAAAGAGATTAATAGAAGTATGTCTATGGGCGAAACCAAGATGAGGCGAGCAAAAAAAGACATGGTTGAGGCTAACCTAAGACTCGTAATATCTATTGCTAAAAAATATACCAATAGAGGTTTACAGTTCTTGGACCTTATTCAAGAAGGAAATATAGGTCTAATGAAAGCTGTTGATAAATTTGAATATAGAAGAGGTTACAAGTTTAGTACTTATGCAACTTGGTGGATAAGACAGGCGATTACAAGATCTATAGCTGACCAAGCTAGAACTATAAGAATACCTGTTCATATGATAGAAACTATTAATAAATTAAATAGAGTTTCGAGACAGATGATGCAAGATATGGGAAGAGAGCCAACACCAGAAGAGCTCAGTAAAGAGCTTGATATGCCTGAAGATAAAGTGAGAAAAGTACTCAAGATTGCAAAAGAACCTATTTCAATGGAAACTCCAATTGGAGATGATGAAGATTCAAACCTTGGAGATTTTATAGAAGATACCGTCATCGAGTCTCCACTTGAAAATGCAACAGATGAAAGCCTTCATTTTGCTACTGATGATGTTCTATCATCTTTAACTGCAAGAGAAGCAAAAGTTCTTAGAATGAGGTTTGGTATAGGTATGAATACTGATCACACTCTTGAAGAAGTTGGTAAACAGTTCGATGTCACCAGAGAAAGAATTAGGCAGATTGAGGCAAAAGCATTAAGAAAACTTAGGCACCCAGCGAGATCCAGTCACTTAAGAAGCTTTTTAGACGACTAAAAAAGTTTTTTGAACTACCTTTATTATTTTTAGTCTAAACTATATCTAGTATTTTTACGGAGAGGTATATGTTTAAGAAAATATCACTATTAGTTTTTTTATCAATTCCACTGATGATTCTTGCAGATGATCATGGTAAGAAAGAAGGTAAGTCCCCTAAAGAGATGAAAAAAATGGAAATGATGAAGAAAAAAGAAACACAAATGAAGAAAGAGATGGAAAGATGGGGAAGGTGGAAACCTGAAGACTGTAAAAAAGTCAGCGAGGCCTCAGGTTTTTTTCTTTATGCAGCTGGTGAAGCTATGAAAGAAGGTGAAGGTCATGAAAGCATGGGTCATCAAGAAATGGCTGATAAGCTGTATTTAGATGCTCTCGCTTTAGCTGAGTTAGCAGCTAACTATGCTGTTAACTATGATGCATATTGCAAAAAATAATTAATTAAGGAATTTAACTTATTTTACCTTTATAATTATCAGCCTAATTCTATAGGGCCTGTAGCTCAGTTGGTTAGAGCAGTGGACTCATAATCCATTGGTCGGAGGTTCGAGTCCTCCCGGGCCCACCAATTCATCAACTATTTTTTTAATTCTTATATTTTTCAAACCAAGCGAGTATATGATCAACCTTAGTAATAAGATTTGATGGCCTACTCGCAATGCCATGCGATGTATTGGGAATTCGGATCATTGCGCTATCAATTCCTCTCAACCTCAATGCTTGATAGAACTGTTCTGTTTCTGAAATTGGAGTTCTTCTATCATCTTCTCCAGTAATTAACATTGTTGGAGTAGTTACATTACCAACTAGAGATAGTGGAGAACGCTCCCAATAATGTTCAAGATGCTCCCAGGGAGGTCCAGGGAATTGATGATATATCTGTCCGACCATTGAATCCGCTGTTAAAGGCTTGCTTAACCAATTAATTACAGGCTTTGCTGATACGGCTGCATTAAATCTGTCTGTTAGACCTATTGCATAAGCAGTAGCTATACCCCCAGCACTTCCACCAGCAATAAAAAGATTATTTTCATCAACAATACCTTTATCAATAAGGGCATCTATACCTGACATATGATCTGCAAAATCTTCTGAACTTGAATATTTGTATTGAAGTAATAATGCAAAATCTTCACCATAAGATGAACTACCTCTGTAGTTGTCATAAAAAACAATATATCCGGAGGCTGCCATCATTTGAAGCTCTGCTGAGAAGTGAGGTCCATAAGCTAGGTGTGGACCACCATGGATTTCAAGTATTAGAGGATATTTTTTAGTTGGATCAAAGTTTGGAGGTGTAATATACCAACCATGTATTTCTTCATTATCAAATGAAGAGTTATATATGATTTCATTAACCTTTCCTAGCTTCCTATAACCAAGAATATCTTCATTTAATTGGGTTAATACTTTTGTTTTACCTTTTATAGCAACACCAACATCAGCAGGCCTATGAGGTTTTCCATAGGTATAAGCAGCAGTCCCATTAGCTATATGAAATCCACCTGAAATATATGGCCTTCCAATTGTTGTACCGCCAACATTTGATGCAATTTCATTCAAGTCTCCATTTAGGGAAATCTGTTTAATAGTTCTTTCTCCTCTATTATCAAAGGCAAAATAGATAGATTTACTATCTTCAGACCAAAATAAATTATCTGCATCATCATCTACATCTTTTGAAATTATTTTTATCTCCCTGCTTTGAAGATTCATTACAGCTATTCTGCTTGGAGTGTATGCCAATGGACGCCTTTCCTTTACGTAAAAAGCAATCATTTTTCCATTAGGTGATATGGCTGGAGATCTTTCCTCACCTGATTGTTTTGTAATTTGTTTCAATTCATTGTTAGAAATAGAGACAGAGTAAATATCAGCTTCGTTACTAACAAGCTCCCAATCATCTGATCTGTATGCAGAGAAGAAAATATCCTTACTATCCTTTGACCATGAAAGCGAACCATAATGATTAAAATCTCCAGTTGTTATTTGGCGAGCTGAACCTCCTTCAGCAGGAACTAAAAATATATGTTGATATGAGGGTTCAACAATTCCTCTACCATCATATTGGTATCTTGTAGTGGTAACTGTTATAGGTTTTTTTGCCCAAGAGGCACCATCAGGCTTATCTCTCTCATCAACGAAGGATTCGCTTTCAGCTTTTACTCTCATGGTAAATGCCAACCATTTTCCATCTGGCGACCATGATAAACTTGATGGCGATTCTTGCAGTTGAGAAATCACCGCAGTTTCACCTGTATCTACCCAATGCATGTGAATCTGAGTTGACCCAGAGCTATTTGAAACAAAAGCAATCCTTTTATTATCTGGTGACCATCGCGGAGAGTATGAATTCTTTAGTCCTGAGTGCAAAGGTCTATGATCTCTTCCATCTTTTGCTATTCTCCAAAGATTAGATCGCACCCTATCTTTCATAATGTCATTGGATTTTCTTACATAAACTATTGTTTCTCCATCAGATGAAACTTGAGGGTCGGAAGCCCATTCAAGCTCGAAAACATCCATTGCATCGAAGTAATTAATATTTTCTTTTGACTCTACCCAAGAAGAGGCTAGGAGCATGGCTACAAATATAAAAGTTTTATTCATAGTTTTTATCATACCAAGAACTTTAAAGTTTTCACCATGATAAAATTCTCTAATGCAAAAAGATATTGACATAGTTATATATGGAGCCACTGGCTTTACTGGTCAACTTTGTGTTAAGTATTTCCAATCATTAAATCTAGAAATTAATTGGGCAATAGCAGGAAGAAATCTTGAGAAACTTCAGGATGTTGCCAACAAACTCGCTGCAAATGTAGAAATTTTAATTGCTGATTCTAATGATGAAGAAGGATTGAGAAATATTTGCTCAAGATCGAAAGTTGTTCTGTCTACTGCTGGACCATTCCACAGATATGGATCAAAACTTGTTGCAGCATGTGTTGAAAATGGGTCGCATTATGTTGATATAACAGGCGAAAATTTTTGGGTTAAAGGATTGATTGAAAAACATCATGAGAAAGCCGCACGAAAGGGGATAAGAATAATTCCATCTTGTGGATTTGATTCAATACCTTCGGATATTGGAACTTTCTTTGCCGTAAGGTCTTCAAGCAAGCCTGTAAAAAGAGTTGAATCATTCCACTCATGGAAAGGTGAAGCCTCTGGTGGGACTATAGAGACAATGTTTTCAATGGGAGATCTAGATCTTGGAAAAGAAATTCGGGATCCTTTTCTTCTTAATCCAGATGGGTCATATACAAATGAGCAAAAGAAATTAAGTTCTGATGTATTTAAGATTTCTAAACAGAAAGATTTAAATGCATGGTCAGGCCCATTTGTGATGGCAGGCGCTAATACTAGAGTAGTAAGGAGAAGTGAAGCTCTATTGACCGAACGTCAGAAGTCTTACGGAAATAATTTCACATATCAGGAATATGCCTTTCATAAAAGCTGGAGTAAAGCTCTTTTTTCAACCCTGGGACTAGGGCTGCTAGGCTTAACTCTTGTATCACCTTTAAGAAAAATTGTTAGATCATTCTTGAGAAAACCAGGAGAGGGACCCTCTTTAGAGGTTCAAGAAAATGGTTGGTTTGATTGTAAATTCTTAGTTGAAAATGAGGATGGTCAAAAGTCTCTTTATAGAATGTTTGGTAAAGGCGATCCAGGTTATAAAGTTACATCTAAGTTTGCAGCTGAATGCGCATTATCACTTCTTGAAGATCCTGAAACGCTTCCGGGAGGATGCGAATATGGGGGTGTCCTTACTAGTGCTTCCGGGCTAGGGGAAGTATTAATAAAAAGATTATCAAACTCAGGAATCATATTTAAATCTCTTAACTTAAGTTAGATATTCTTTAACAGAATTGTTGCAATTCCTTAAATTAAAGTTTTCACATTTATCATTTAATGAACCAAAATTCGGAGGTAAAAGTGACATTTCCATCTTTGATTTATGGCATATTAGGTTTTTGCTATTTCTATATAGTTTTTAAGGCAGTAGGCGAAATTGGATTTCTAGTTTTTTAGAATTTCCAAATAGATAATAATTTAGGTATTATTTTGCTATGAAAGTAGCAATCTACCCTGGTTCATTCGACCCAATTACGGTTGGACATATGGATATTGTTGAAAGAGCAACTGTACTTTTTGATAAGGTTATTATTAGCGTTGCTGAAACGGATATGAAAAATCCACTTTTTTCTTCTGAAGAAAGGTTAGGCTTAGTGAGCTCAATCTATGCCGATAATGAAAAGATTGAGGTCGTTGCATTTAAAAAGAAACTTACAGTTGATCTTGCAAGAGAGAATAATGCATGTGCCATCATAAGAGGTTTGAGAGCAGTATCTGATTTTGAGCATGAGTTTCAACTAGCTACAATGAATAGGGCACTTGCTCCAGACATAGAAAGCATTTTTTTGACTCCTAAGGACACACTCATTTATGTATCATCAAGTCTAGTTAAGGAAATTGCTAGTTTAGGAGGAGATATTTCAAATTTTGTTCATGAAAATGTAGAAATGGCTCTTAAAGCGAAATTAAATCATTAGTTCTGGCAGCTCTTACAATAAAAAGTTGATCTCTGATTCTGGACAAACCTAAGAATCTTCTCATTACAAACTCTACATTCTTCATTCTCTCGATCATAAACGTTTAACTCAATCTTGAAATAACCTTTATTACCATCTGCAGAGTAAAAGTCTTTTAGAGTAGTTCCACCTTTGGTTATTGCTTCTTTGATAATCCTTTTTGTATTTTTCACTATTTCTTCGCATTGACTTTTATTTAAATACTTAATTTTTCTCCTAGGAGAAATTCCTGAACTGAATAATATCTCGCAAGCATAAATATTTCCTATACCTACTACATTCTTTTGATTCATTAAAAAGCTTTTTGTGGATACTCCTGCTTTCTTTATTTTTTTAAAGAGATATTCTGCATTGAAGTCATCTTCAAGTGGTTCTGGGCCGAGATGCTTTATCAAGAAATGATATTGGGGATCTGTTGATAAGTGGAGAGACCCAAATCTTCTGGGATCATTAAAAATAAGGATTTCTTTACAGAATTCAAACACAACATGATCATGCTTTTTTGTCTTGTTGCTTCCAAGCTTTTGTATTCTAAATGTTCCCGTCATACCTAGATGAATTATTATTGTCATTTCATCTAGATGTAAAAAAATATATTTTGCTCTTCTGGTAATTGATAAAATTTTTTTCTCTTTTATTTTATTAATTGCTTTTTCATCAACTGGCCAACGCAAAGACGGGTTATTAACAATTATTCGTTTAAGAGTTTTACCCTTGAAAGGGAGGATGGCATTCTTAGTGGTTTCTACTTCGGGGAGTTCTGGCATTAATTGAGATAACCGTTGATCTCATTAATACTCTGAGGGCTTAAAGTCCCTGCTGCTAATTCAAGATTTAATTGAGATAGCAAATAGTCATATTTTGCATTAGCTAGATTCTTTTCAGCGGTATAAAGATTTTTTTCAGCCTGGAGAAGATCCACAATGTTTCTTGTTCCAACCTCATATCCAACTCTTGTTGCCTCTAGTGCGCTATTTGCTGAAACAACAGCTTGTTTTTGAGCTTTTAAATTGGCGCCAAGAGTAATGACATTTGAGAACCCAGATCTAACTTCTTGAATCACTGTTCTTTGAGCAAATAATGTTTCTTCAACAGCTCTATTGTATTCCGCATAGGCCTGTCTTCTTCTTGAGCTGACAGCACCACCTTGAGAGATCGGTATTGAAAGGCTTAGGCTATAGTTCTTTCTTTGTGTCTCACTGGGAGCTTGAAAACCTAAGTCTTCAAAACCTTCGTATGAATATTGATTGGTATTTGATTCCGATTCTGTTCCGACAATATTAATTTTTGGTAAGTGCTCAGAGGCTGAGCTTCTCGCTGAATCTTTTGATGCGTCTCTTCGAAGTACTGATGCTTGAAGTCTATAGTTATTTTTAAGTGCAATATCAACCCACTCTTGTTTAGTTGTAGGGTTAGGATTTTCTGGAACAATATCTGCCTTTAGAGAATCTATCGAGAATATTTCTCTCCCTATTAAAGAATTAAGTTCTTCTCTTGCATTAAAAAGCACACCTTCAGAACGAATCTTTGCTGCCATACTCAAATCATATGCTAATTGCGCCTCTTGAACTTCAGTAATAGCAGAAAGCCCAACTTCAAACCTTTGTTGTATCTGGTCAAGCTGCTTTTTAATCGCTTTTTCTTCTGAAACAGCAGCATTAAGATTATCAATGGCTCTTAAAACTCCAAAATATTTTTCCACTGTTCTAATAATTAAATTTTGTTGCGCATAAGCGAAGTCAGCTTCGGAAGCATCTGTAAGCTTTTTTGATCTTCTAAAGTTAAACCAAGAATCAAGTCTAAAAAGAGGTTGTGTTAATCTAGCGGTAACTGAGTTATTGTTATAAGCGCTTTGCAACTCATTAAATTGATAATATTCGTTCCAGTTTGTTGATCCGCTCAAAGTAACATTTGGCAGAAGTCCTGCTCTTCCTTGCACAACAAATTCTTTACCAGCTAAAAGCGAATATTCTGAAGATTTATATTGAGGATCATTATCAAGAGCTTCGTTATAAATATCTAAGAGGTTTTCAGATGCTAAAGGCAAAGAAATGAATGATATTAAGACCAGATTTTTAAACATAACAATAATAATTGGATTGCATTAAACAACCTTTATGCTATCTATGTCAATATAAAGTGTCAAGTAAACTTTACATTAAGGAATTATTTTCTTTATATTACTTAAGCTTAGAGTAAAATAGTTCCAACGCTTATAAAGGTATCTAACATTGTCAAAAAAGGCTTACGATTCAAAAGCAATTGAGGTTTTGTCGGGTCTCGATCCCGTCAAAAAAAGACCAGGTATGTATACCGATACTTCATGCCCAAATCATCTTATTCAAGAAGTTCTGGATAACTCTGTAGATGAAGCATTATCAGGTTATTGTAAGCGCATTAAAGTAAATCTTTATAAAGATAATAGCGTTGAAGTCTCAGATAATGGACGAGGTATGCCTGTTGATGTCCATCCTGAGCATAAACTAACAGGCGTTGAATTAATTATGTGTAAGCTTCATGCCGGGGCAAAGTTCTCTGGAGAAGATTATGGTTTTTCAGGAGGGCTTCATGGAGTTGGAGTATCTGTAGTCAATGCTTTATCCACCAAACTTAATGTAAAAATTAAACGTGATTCAAAAGAGTATGAAATAAATTTCTCTGCCGGAGACAAAGACAATGATTTGAAATCAATTGGTGATGTTGGGGCTACTAATTCAGGAACCACAATTAGATTTTATCCAGACAAACAATACTTCGAAACACTAGAGATAAACAAAAAGAGCTTAAAACATCTACTAAAGGCTAAGGCAGTTCTTTGCCCAGGTCTTCAAATAGATTACTTTGATGAAAAAAAGAATGAGAGAATTAAATGGATTTTTGATGAGGGACTGAGTGACTACCTTGATGAGTTTTCAGGTTGTAATGAGAAACTTCTTGATGAAACTATTATTCTTTCTAAGACTTCTGATGATCAAGCATTAGATGTAGCAGTGAATTGGACTGAAGAGGCTTCAAATAATTTGCTCAAAGAAACTTATGTGAACTTAATTCCTACTGCATTAGGTGGCTCTCATTTAAATGGGTTTAAATCTGGTCTTCTTGAGGCAATAAAAGAATTCTGCGACTACAGGAATTTGATTCCAAAAGGTATAAAAATTAACTCGGATGACATTCTTGCTAACTGCATTTTTGTTATTTCCTCAAAATTAAAAAATCCTCAGTTTGCTGGTCAAACTAAAGAGAGGCTTGATTCTAAAGATCATATGAGCTTTGTTTCATCTTCAACAAAAGATTCTCTAAGTATTTGGCTTAACCAACATACCGAACAGGGTGAAAAGATTGCGGATCTTGCAATTGCCGCTGCTCAAAAGAGGATTAAAAGCTCAACAAAAGTTGATAGAAAGAAGACATTTAAAGGTCCGGCTCTTCCTGGAAAGCTTTCAGACTGTAACTGCGATAATATCGAAGAAAGCGAGCTATTTTTAGTTGAGGGAGACTCAGCAGGAGGGTCTGCAAAACAAGCTCGAGATAGAAGGTTTCAAGCAATAATGCCTTTAAGAGGAAAAATTCTTAATACCTGGGATTTAGAAAGTGCAGACATAATAAAATCTCAAGAAATTAAAGATCTTGCGACTGCTATTGGATCTTTACCAGGAGATACAGATATTTCAAACCTAAGATATGGAAAGATTTGTATTCTTGCTGATGCCGACTCAGATGGACTGCACATAGCAACTTTATTATGTGCATTATTCCTCAGACACTATAAGAATTTAGTAACCTCAGGAAAAATTTTTGTCTCCATGCCTCCGTTATATAGGATTGATGCTGCAAGAGAAGTTTTTTATGCCCTAGATGAGAGTGAAAAAGAATCTATTGTTAAGAAAATTAAAAAACAGAACTCGAAAATTAAGATAGATATTCAAAGATTTAAAGGGCTTGGAGAAATGAATCCGTCTCAATTAAGAGAGACGGTTATGAAGCCTGAATCAAGAAGACTAGTTCAACTAACTTTAAGTAGTTCTGATAATGCAAACTCAGTATTTGATCTACTGCTTTCTAAAAAGAGAGCCCCAGATAGAAAAGAATGGCTTGAAAAGAAAGGTAACTTAGCGGAGATTTAATGACTAAAGAAAATTTAGATAAACAAAGCATTAAAAAATATGCAGAAAATGCATATCTCAATTATTCGATGTATGTCATTTTGGATCGAGCTTTACCCAATATTGGAGATGGACTGAAGCCAGTACAAAGAAGGATTTTATATGCAATGTCAGAACTTGGACTAAATGCATCATCAAAGTACAAGAAATCTGCTAGAACTGTTGGGGATGTAATAGGTAAATTCCATCCGCATGGTGATAGTGCTGCTTATGAAGCGATGGTTTTAATGGCACAAGATTTTTCATTTAGGTATCCATTTGTAGATGGTCAAGGAAATTGGGGATCGCAAGATGATCCTAAATCTTTTGCGGCAATGAGATATACAGAATCTAAACTAACAAAATTTTCAGATCTTTTAATAGATGAGTTAAAACAAGGAACAGTTGATTGGCAGCCAAATTTTGATGGATCACTTCTTGAGCCAGTAATCTTTCCAGCGAAAGTTCCATCCATTTTACTTAATGGGACTACAGGCATAGCAGTTGGTATGGCTACAGATATTCCATCACACAATATGACAGAGGTAATTGATGCAACTATCCATGTTTTAGAAAATCCTAAGACTTCTGTTGATCAAATTCTCAAATATATTAAGGGACCAGATTTTTCTAACAAGGCTTCAATTGTTGCATCTCCAGAAGAGTTAAATGAAATGTATAGCACTGGAAGAGGTGCTTTTAAAATGAAGTGTGCTTGGAAAAAAGAGGGCAATGATATCATTGTAACTGACCTTCCTCATCAAACGTCTGGCTCAAAAGTTTTAGAGCAAATTTCAAATCAAATGATAAATAAAAAACTTCCAATGATTGTTGACCTAAGAGATGAGGGCGATCATGAGGAGCCAACAAGATTAGTAATAAGCTTAAAATCTAATAGAGTTAATACAGAAGATCTCATGAATCATTTATATGCATCAACAGACTTGCAGAAAAACTACAGGGGTAACTTTAATTTAATTTCTTTAAAAGGGTCACCTAAGGTTTACTCAATAAAAGATCTTCTAAGCGACTGGATAGCATTCAGGAAAACAACAGTAACCAGAAAGCTCGAACATAGGCTCGATCAAGTAGATGATAGATTGCATATATTAGAAGGCTTATTAATTGTCTATCTCGATCTAAATAAAGTAATTAAGATAATAAGACAATCAGATGATCCCAAAAAAGAACTCACTAAAAAATTTAAAATATCTGATATTCAGGCTAATGCAATATTAGAGATAAAACTCAGACAGCTTGCAAAACTTGAACAAATTAAATTAGAAGAAGAAAGAGATGCTCTTAAAAAAGAGAAAAAAGAACTTGAAAAGATTCTTAATTCAAAGGCAAGATTGAAAACCTTTATTAAAAATGAATTAAAAGAAATAAAGGAAAACTTTGGAGATGAAAGAAACTCTCCCATTATTGAATCTTCAAGCGCAAAGATGTTCTCTGAGGAAGATACTATTACATCTGATCCTGTAACAATTGTTCTTTCAAATGCAGGTTGGATTAGAAGTGCCAAAGGTCACGAAATAGATCCTTCAACTCTTTCCTATAGAGGAGAGGATAAATTAAAGGACTTTAGTCGCGGAAGAAATAATCAACCCTGTGTATTTATTGATGCTCTTGGCAAAGCTTATACATTGCCTGCGCACACACTCCCTTCTGCAAGAGGCCTGGGGGAGCCTTTAACAGGAAGAGTTACTTCTAGCTCAGGAGTTGAATTTATGAGTGTTGCCATTGGAAAAAGCGAGGATAAGTTTCTTATTGCTAATACATCTGGATATGGATTCCTCGCAAACTTTGAAGATATGATCTCCAATAAGAAAACAGGTAAAGCCTTTATGAAGGTTCCAGATGGCGCTGAGATTCTTCCTTGTGAGAAAATTATGCAAGACGATAAATATGTAGCTGCCGTAACTAACTTTGGGAAGTTATTAATTTTTAATTTAAATGAGCTGACGGTCCTAGCAAAAGGCAAAGGTACTAAGATAATAAATATTCCTAAAAAACAGTTTGTTGAAAAGAAGGAAAGACTAATCATTGTAAAACCATTTAGCGAAGGATCTAAATTAAATATTCAAAGAGACAATGGAAATATTAGGGCGTTTTCTTCAAGAGAACTAGAAGGATTTAAACTTGAGCGAGCAAAAAGAGGACGATCTTTACCACAAGGTTATAAAAGGGTTTTATCGATAACGGTTGAAAGACCTGAATCTACTTCCAATTAGGTAGTTTTTTCTTAGCAAGAATTAGTTTTGGTTTTTCTAGCTTTGGAAGACCATTCTTATAATCTACTGGCCCTTCACCTTGAACTAAAGGACTAAAATAATCTATACCTTTCTTAGTTATGCCAAAGCCATCTTTTGTAATAAAGCTTTTTGGTAGTTTTTTTTCTACATTTGCTATTTTAGAGAGCTTCGCAGGAACTATTTCCCAAGAATATTTCAAAGTCTTTTTTCTTTTTATTACTGGCATGACACCATTCATACCCTTAACTGCATATTTAATGGCATGTCTTCCAACCGCTTCAGCATGTTCTAAATCAACTTTTGAAGAAATATGTCTCGCACTTCTTTGAAGATAATCAGCCACCGCCCAATGATTTTTAAGTTTTAATTTTTGAGAGATAAGATTTGCTAAAAAAGGAGCAACTCCACCAAGTTGAGCATGGCCAAAAGCATCTTTTGTATCAGCTTCAGCAAGAAACTTATTTTTATTATTTTTTATTCCCTCTGAAGCTACAACAACACAGTAACCTAATTTGTTTACAGTCTCTTTTACTTTTTTTAAAAAAGCAGTTTGATTAAAAGTAATTTCTGGAAGAAGAATTATGTGAGGAGCATCAGAGTTATCTTGTTTGGCAAGAGCTGAAGACCCAGCAATCCACCCAGCATGTCTCCCCATTACCTCTAGAATGAAGACTTTTGTAGAACTCTCCATCATCGATTGAACATCAAGACTTGCTTCTTGAGTCGATATCGCAACATATTTTGCAACTGACCCAAATCCTGGACATGTATCTGTAACAGCTAAATCATTATCAACTGTTTTAGGTATTGCAATACAGGTTAAATCATAGCCAAGACTTTCACTTATCTGAGATACTTTATATGCAGTATCTGCAGAATCATTCCCACCATTGTAAAAAAAGTAACCAATATCATGAGCTTTAAAAACCTCTATGAGCCTTTTATACTCTTTTGCATTTTCACCTAAGCTTTTAAGTTTATATCTGCATGATCCAAATACACCACCTGGCCTGTAATATAAGGATTGAATTAGTTTTTTTGATTCTTTAGAGGTATCAATTAGATTCTCTCGAAGTGCTCCAAGTATTCCATTTTGCCCTGCATAAACTTTATTTATTTGATTTGGAAATTTCTTTGCTTCCTGAATTACTGCAGCAGCAGTAGCATTAATGACAGAAGTTACACCACCTGATTGAGCATAAAAAGCATTTTTTTTCATAGCTTAAGTAAAGATTTAACTATGCTAGCAAAAATGTTCTAATTATTAAAAGTATTTATGAAAATTCATATCCTAGGAATCTGCGGAACATTTATGGGAGGATTGGCTCGAATTTTAATTGAGTCCGATCATAAGGTTACTGGATCAGATAATAATTTTTATCCTCCAATGTCAGATCAACTAAGAGAATTAGATATCGAACTAACAAAGGGATTTGAGCCATCTTCAATGCCTGAAGCTGATCTATACGTAATTGGAAATGCACTTTCTAGAGGAAATAAATGCGTGGAAGAAATTTTAAATAAAAACCTCCCTTATAAATCTGGACCCGAGATGCTTGGTGAAATTATCAAAGATAGATTTGTGATAGCTGTCTCCGGAACTCATGGAAAAACGACAACATCCTTCATGATTGCAAAGATATTTCAGTCTTTGGGTAAAGATATAGGTTATCTCATAGGAGGCATATCACCTGATTTTACATTCTCTGCAAAAATAGGTAGTGATGAAATCTTCGTAATTGAGGCAGATGAATATGATTCTGCATTTTTTGATAAGAGATCAAAATTTATACATTACTCTCCAAATATTCTTTTGATAAACAATATTGAGTTTGATCATGCAGATATTTTTAATGATTTAGATGAGATAAAAAAACAATTCCATCACTTATTAAAAATTATACCGAGTAGCGGAAAAATAATTCTATTTAACCATGATAAAAATGCATTAGATGTTATCAATGAGGGTTGCTGGGCAGATATTATTGAAATTAATGGAAATGCCAGCAGGGCTAGCTTTGATTCGTCTTCTTCAATGATTAAATTTGATGGGAGGTCAGTCTGTGTAAACGATTTACCTTTTTATGGTTCTCATAACAACCTTAATGCAGCTGCAGCAATCATTTCTGCTGCATCTTATGGAATAAATCTTAATGTCGCTCATAACGGGCTAAAAGATTTTAGTGGTGTACTTCGCAGACTTGAAGAGAAGGGGACTTTTAATGGAATAACAATATTAGACGACTTTGCGCATCATCCAACAGCTATAAAATCTACTATTCAAGCAGTTCAAGAAAAATATAACGGAAAAAATATACTAAATATTATTGAGCTTGGATCTAACACAATGTCGGAAGGTTTTCATGGAGAAGAACTATTTTCTATTGATACTTTAGAAAGAGATATTCTATGGCTGGATCATAAATCAATTCTTAAAAATAAAAAGGGGAATATTTATAATTCTCATGATGATTTGATTAAATCGGTCTCAAAAAATTATTCACATTTTGATATCATTTTAATAATGACCAATAAAAATAGTAGAAATATCTATGAACCTTTAAGAGACATCATTGAAGCCAATTAACTTACCAATCTTTCCTTTAAAATTAGTTGTTCTCCCAGGAACAATTCAGGGTTTGCAAATCTTTGAACCCCGCTATTTAAATATGGTGAAACAGTGCATGTCCAATGCTTCAAATTTTGTGATTTCCTATAAATCAGATAGATTTGATGATTTTGACTTTGGTATTGAGAAGGTTGGAACATCAGTACAGATTGTTGACTTCAACAATTTACCGAATGGATTGTTAGGAATAACAGTTAAAGCTGAATCAAAAGTTTCTCTAAATAATATAATTCAGCTAGAAGATAAGTCTTATCTTGGTGAGGTTCTACCATTAACTGAACCTGAAGTTGACGACCAATCTCTCTTAGCGAAGTATCCAGATCTGATTGAGGTTTTAGTCAAACTTAAAGAACACCCAGAAATTAAAACATTGCAACTTGATATTGATTTAGACTCTGCTGACTCAGTCTCTTATCACTTAGGAAATTTAATTCCACTAACACCAGATGAAAAGCAAACGCTACTTACAGCATTTGATGCTGATCAAAGATTTAAAATACTATCGAAGATTCTTGAATCAATAAGAAAAACCTAACTAGATCTTCAGCATTTGTTTTCCTTGATTTTGCCCTGTGAATAATCTATTTAGTGTTTCAGGACAGTTCTCAATACCTTTTTGGATATCCTCTCGATGTTTGATTTTTCCTTCCATCGCCCATTTAGAGATATCATCAATTGCCTCACTAGCTCGGCCATAGTAATCCAAAACCAAAAACCCCTGCATTTTAGCTCTTCTTACAATAAGCATAGTTAGATTTCTTGGCCCCACAGGCATTTGCTCTCCTGTGTAATTTGAGATACTGCCACAACAAATAATTCTTGCATTTATATTAATTAAAAAAAGCACTGACTCCAAAATAGGTCCGCCTACATTATCAAAATAAATATCTATTCCATCTTTAGCTAGCTTAGTTAACTCTTCTGCAACATTGGAATTTTTATAATCAATTACATCATCTACTCCGCACTCTTTTAACCATGAACATTTTTCATCACCACCAGCTATTCCAATTACATGACACCCTTTAATTTTTGCAATCTGACAAACCATTGCTCCCGTGGCTCCAGCTGCTCCAGAGACAACAACAGTCTCACCTGGTTGAGGATTGCCAACATCCAGCAGGCCAAAGTAGGCAGTAATTCCTGTTGATCCAAAGATATTTAACATAGTAGGTATGGGCAGTACGTCGGGTACTTTGCGCATTGTCTTTAAGTCATTTTCTGAGGGAATGTGATGGGTCTGCCACCCAACCATGCCACTTACTAAATCGCCTTCGGAAAAATTCTCATTTTTTGATTCAACAATCTTTCCAATTCCACCTGATCTTACAACTTCATCAATTTGAACCGGAGGAAGATATCCAGGTAAATCTGTTAACCACATTCTTTGTGTTGGATCAAAAGATAAATATTGATTTTCTATAAGAATTTCTCCATCCTGAATATCTCTTAGTTCTTCTTTTATAAGCTTAAAATTTTCATTCTTAACAAGACCTTCAGGCCTCTCTTTTAAAACCCATTTCGTATTTTTTACTGACATCTTTACTCCTCCACCGATAAAATCTTTATATATTAATAAGTCGAATAATACACCTTGAGAGAGCTCTAATAAAAGAATTATTTGAAGATTATTGGTGGTATATTTGATTTGGTTCTGTACCAATTTATTGTTTTTAAAACCAAGTTTGTTTTAATAATTCTTTTTTCCAACTTAAATTTTCCTGGATAGTCACTTAACATAAGTCCAACCAAAATCGTCAGCAATCCTTGGCCAGGAAGCACAAGCATTAAAATGCCACCCATAATCAAGCAATAACCAATGATATTCTTTAATGCTAATGAAATTATCCAAAAAATAGGATTATTATTCTTGTATTCAGATATACCTCTCTTATCATCTAAAAAATAGTCATGTGGTATTCTTTTTATAAAGAAGCCTATTGAAAAAACGCTTATTACTAAAATTACTATTGAGCTGATTCCAAGAAGGAAGAATATATCAACAAGATTTTCCGACAAATATTTTTGCATAATTAATTAATAATAATATCTTTTTTTATCATATACTTAATGGATTAAAAGCAAAAACAACTTGGCAAAAACTTCATTAAAAAAACTCTGCATAAACTCCCTTGAGGAATTAAAAGCTAAAGACATTGTATGCATCGATTTGAAGAAGATTTCTTCCTTTGCAGATGAAATGATTATTGCATCAGCCACTTCATCAAGGCATGCAAAAGCACTATCAGATAGAGTTGTTGAAGATCTTAAAAGTAATAATATTTTAGTTCTAGGAGTTGAGGGACAGGATACTTCAGACTGGATCTTAATTGATTGTGAAGACCTAGTAATAAATATAATGAATAATGAGACTCGCGTTTACTATGATTTAGAAACACTATGGGGGTATGAGGACGCCACTTTAAATTCTAATTTATGAAATTAGAAGTTATATCAATATCTAACAAGCTAACCAAATGGGAGAATGAGACTTTAAAATTTTATTTAAAACAGATTTCTTTTTTCGCCAACATAACTATACAAAATATTAAACCTGCTCAAGGAAGAAACTTAAGCATAAGAGAAGTTCAAATTAATGAAGAAAAAGATATCTTAAAAAGAATTAAGCCAAATTCATTAATAATTTCCTTTGATAGAAAAGGTAAACAGCTAGATAGTTTACAATTTGCGGACCTTACTCAAAAATTCTTAAGCTCAGGAAAAAGCTGTAGCCTTATTATTGGAGGATCTTATGGGTTGAGTGAGTCATTTCTTGCAAAATCAGATCATGTAATTTCATTTTCTGCATTAACTTTTCCTCATAAATTATTTAAGATTTTACTTATTGAGCAGCTCTATAGGTCTATAACAATTATACAAAACAAGTCTTACCACAAATGACAGAAATAAATGAAACCTACAAAGAAAAGATAAGCTTTAATAAAAGACTTATTTTTCTCTATGTTGCTTTTGGCATTCTAGGAGTAGCTTTTTATTATCAGATATTTAATTTACAAATCTCAAATTATTCTGAATACGAAATTGCGGCTGAAAACAATAAAAATGAGGAGATATCAGTTCAGCCCTTAAGAGGAATTATTTTTGACAGAAACGGGGAAATTTTAGTAAATAACATCCCAACTTTTGATTTGATTACTAAACCTTTTTTTATTGATAATCCAGATGATTTTCTATTAAAACTTTCTTCTTTTTTAGAAATAGATGAAGAGGATAAGAAAGTATTTTTATCAGAATTTGAAAAAGCAAAGACATTAAATAAAGAATTAACCTTGAAGCAATCTATTTCCGACGAAGACAAGGCAAAATTTCTGGTTAGGAGTCATATGTTTGAAAATGCATATGTTGGGAAAAGGTATTTACGTAATTATTTATATCCTAAGATCTTCTCACACTCAATTGGTTATGTTGGAAAGCCAAATGAAGATGAGCTTGATGAGATCTATGAAAAAAGAAGTTTAAACAAGAAAATTAACTTCACATATACAAATCAATTAATTATTGGTAAAACAGGCCTAGAATTCACTTATGAGGATATTTTAACGGGAGAATTTGGTAATAACCTTAGAGAGGTCGATGCAAGAGGAAGAACATTGAATGAGAAGATTTCTTCAGAGCCAAAAGTAGGCAATAATTTGTACACTAGCCTTGATTTAAATTCTCATAAAGCAGCACATAAAGCTTTCAATAATAGAAAAGGAGCAGTGGTAGCAATAGATATTAAAGATGGCTCAATAGTTACACTCTTTAGTTCACCAACTTTTCCAACAAATCAATTAGCAAATGGCATCTTACAAAAAGATTTTGATGAGCTTTTATTAAGTGAGGAAAAACCATTTTTTAACAGAGCGCTGAAAGGGAGATATCCACCTGCCTCATCAATAAAACCTGCTATTGCAATGTATGGTATCGAAGAGGGATTGATTGATTGGGATTTCTCAATCTTTGATGAAGGATTTTTTACATTACCAGAGGATGGAAGGATTTATAGAGATTGGAAAGAAGGAGGGCATGGCAACACAAATTTATTCAAAGCCATAACCCAAAGTTCAAATACCTATTTTTTTGATTTGGCATATAGATCTGATATCAATAAACTCAATAAACATCTATCTTCTTTGGGTTTTGGTGGCAAAGCATGCATTGATTGTTTTGAAGAAGATAAAGTTTTTGTCCCAGAGCCGTCATGGAAAATGAATAAACACAACTTTGGTTGGTTTAAAGGTGACACTGTAAATATGGGAGTTGGGCAAGGTTATTTAGTTTCAACCCCAATTCAATTAGCCAAATATGCATACATAATGGCTAACAAAGGAAAATTTTCTGATTTGTCTCTTAAAAAAGATTTAGTTAAAAGTGAAAAAAGCATTGAATTCAACAAATTCTCAAATGATGACTGGTTTAAACTTCATGAATCTATGGTTAATGTAATAGAGGGGAACACTGGAACAGCAAGAAGATTGAGAGAAAGAAAGAACTATATTGTCGCAGCCAAAACAGGGACTGCTGAATTAGTATCTGGAGATAACAGAGAACAATATTCTGAGACAAGACTTGATGATAGTCTAAGAGATCATGCACTTATTATTGCTTTTGGACCAATGCCAAATCCTAGATATGCTGTTAGTGTTGTGGTTGAAAATGGAGAAAGCGGCGGATCTGTTGCTGGGCCAGTTGCAATTTCAGTATTAAATTCTTTGATTCAAGAATGAGATATTTAGACTTTAAAAAATTTTCCATTTATTATGATCCTTATCTAATAATTTCTATTACTCTGCTATCTATACTAGGACTTTTCTTTCTTTATAGCGCATCAGATGGGAATGCATCTGTTTTAATTAAACAATCAATCTTTGTTTTTTTTGGCATAATCTTAATGATCGTACTTAGCCAACCAGATCCTCAAATTTATTATTCATATTCAGGATTTTTTCTGCTTATCAGCATTATCTTAGTATTTATTGCAATCTTTTTTGGACCAGAGATTAATGGTGCAAATAGATGGATAAGCTTTGGTTTTGTGACACTTCAACCTTCAGAATTATGTAAGATCTTTCTACCAATATTTATTGCATCCTATCTATATGGAGTTAAGTTACCCATTAACTTAAAGAACACATTATTAACAATTTTTTTAATTTTTATAGTTTTTCTTATTGTCTCTTCCCAGCCTGATTTAGGTACTGCAATCGTAATACTTCTTTCTGGATTGTATGTATTATTTTTAGCTGGCCTTAGCTGGACATTCATTGGTTCTGCACTTGCCATTTTTGTCATTTCACTTCCGTTTTTATGGAATAACTTTTTAGAACCTTTCCAAAGACAAAGAATTGCGACATTGTTTAATCCAGATCTTGATCCTTTTGGATCTGCATGGAATATCACACAATCAAAAATTGCCATCGGATCAGGAGGTATTTTTGGGAAAGGCTTTGGGGAAGGCACTCAATCTCACCTGAATTTTCTTCCTGAAACAGAGACAGATTTTATATTTGCAGTTATTGCTGAAGAATTTGGCTTGGTTGGATTAACAATATTAATAGGTCTATATTTTTTTATTTTTGTTAGGTGCTTCTATTTATCAATAAATGCAAGAGATAGATTCTGCAGACTTGTTATTGGAGGACTATCTCTAGTTTTTATATCAACACTATTCATTAATATTGGAATGGTTATTGGACTTTTACCTGTTGTTGGGATGCCTTTGCCACTAATTAGCCAAGGAGGTTCATCTTTAATTTCTTTTTATATAGCATTTGGCATAATAATATCTATGGCATCTCATAAAAAATTGGTACCCAGGTGAAAAAACTTTTATTTGTTACATTATTAATTCAATTTAATTTTATTCAATCCGATTACTCAGTTCATCCAAGAGCAGATTTTGTTGTTAATGAATTAGTCAACTCTCATGGTTTTGATGAAAAGGAAGTCTTGGATGTTTTAAAAAATGCTAAAAAGCAGCAAACGATTATAGATAGGATTTCAACTCCGGCTGAATTCACAATTACATGGGATGCATATAGAAAGATATTTATTGAGAAAAAAAGAATAAAAAATGGTAAAAAATTTATTGAGGATAACCTGCAAATTCTTAAAAAAGCTGAGGAAGAGTTTGGAGTTCCAAAAGAAATTATTACTGCAATCTTGGGTGTTGAAACAAGATATGGGAATATTCAAGGCAAGGATAGAGTATTAGATTCTCTCACAACACTCGGTTTTGATTATCCTAGAAGAGCAGAATTCTTTAGGAATGAGCTAATTAAATTTTTCATACTTACTAGAGAAAATAATCTTGATATTTATAGTGTGAAAGGTTCTTATGCTGGAGCTATGGGATATGGGCAATTTATTTCATCCTCATACTTGGCATATGCTATTGATTATGATGGAGATGGTTATGCAGACCTTTTTGGTTCTAAAGAAGATGCTATCGGAAGCATTGCAAATTATTTGAACATCCATGGATGGAATGCAGAGGCTGACATAGTTCTAAAAATAGATCATAACAATGTCAGAAAGCCCTATAATCTTGATGGTAAGTTTATTCCAGTAAAACTAGAACAAGGAAAGGATATTTTCTATGAGATTCAAAATGGAGATACCTTATCTCAAATAGCTTTAGATAACGATGTTAGACTTTCAGAGTTGATGAAATTGAATGACATAAAAGATAAAGATGTATTAATGGTAGGAAATAAGATTAAAATTAATAAAAAAAGTAATACATATTTTATCGGTACAGAAAATTTTGTCGCAATTACAAAATATAATTACAGTCACTTTTATGCAATGGTGGTTTACAATCTAGCAAGGGAGTTAGGGTTATGAAAAAATTATTGTTCTTATTATTTAGTTTGATTTCTATTGAGTCTTTCGCCCAGTCTTTCATTCCAAATACTCCAACTCTTGACCTAAAAAGCTATATTTTAATTGAGCCTAATACAAATACAGTTATCGCGAGCTTTAATGAAGATGCTCCAATCGAGCCAGCAAGCATGACTAAAGTAATGTCCAGCTATGTCGTAGCAGATCAAATTGCAAATGACTTTTTAAGCTTGAATGACAGTGTGCTTGTTAGTGAAAAAGCATGGAGAATGGAAGGCTCAAAAATGTTTATTGAGCAGGGTAAAAGAGTAAGTGTTCTTGACCTACTCAAAGGAATTATTATTCAGTCAGGCAATGATGCGACAGTGGCATTAGCTGAATATGTTGGAGGCACTGAGGATGGATTTGTAGATTTGATGAATTCATATGCTGCATCAATGGGCTTATCAAATACTTTATTTCAAAATTCAACTGGACTACCGGATGAAAATCATTTTTCTAGTGCTAAGGATTTAGCAACAATGACAAGTTTGTTAATAAATAATTTTCCAGAAACATATAGTTTATATAAAGAAAAATATTACACCTTCAACAACATAAGGCAACCAAATAGAAACAGACTTCTTTGGAAAGACAATTCCTCTGATGGGGTAAAGACAGGGCATACAGAATCTGCTGGATATTGCCTAATAAGCTCTGCAAAGAGAAATGACATGAGGCTAATAGCTGTTGTGGCAGGAGCTAAATCTGATAAAGAGCGCTTTAATGATACCCAAAGACTGCTTGAATATGGGTTTAGATTTTATTCAACCCAAGAAGTAATTAAAAAAGATAATGCTCTCAAAGATGTTGATGTATGGGGTGGTAAAAAGAATATGGTTTCGCTGGGTGCAGAAAATAATATTAAGCTAACTCTTCCTAGAACTACTTTTAAAAACATCACAATTAGCTATGACTTTCAGAACAATTTAAGAGCTCCAATTAAAGAAGGACAAACTCTTGGGACATTGGTAATTAAAGATGGAGAAAAAACTTTACATACTGAAAATTTGGTTGCTTTAAATGATGTTCAAGCAAAAGGATTTTTTGGCAGACTGTGGGCAAGCTTAGTATTGTGGTTAAGAGGTTTATTTGGCCTAGGTGATGCCTAAATTAGCATCTTACAACGGTAAAGTTGACTCAATAGAAAATATTAAAGTCTCTCCGATGTCGAGAGCATTTCTTTTTTCAGATAGCGTTTACGAAGTTATTTCTTTTTATAAGAATAAGTTTATTGATTTTGAAACACATCTTGATCGTCTCAAATACAGCCTCAATGAAACCAAAATATCTTGTTCTATTGAGGACTGCAAAACTGATATAGTAAAACTTTTAAATGAATCTAAATTTGAAGATGGATATATTTATTACCAAGTTTCAAGAGGAGTTGATTCTATAAGATCTCACTTCGCCGAGGAGAGTGATTGTGAAAGGTTTGGTTTTATTGAAGAATTTTCTTTTTTTAATCAATCACCCTTAAAGGTCATGTTGGTTGATGATATCCGTTGGCAGAGATGTGATATTAAATCAACTTCATTGCTTGGTAATGTGCTTCAAATGAATGATGCCAAAAGTATTGGTTGTAATGAAATATTAATGCATAAAAATGGTGAGCTAACTGAGGGTGGTGCAAGCAACATATTTTTCGTTAAAAATAAAACTATTTTTACACCGAAACTATCTCCAAACATTTTGCCAGGCATAACGCGAAATCAGGTAATCAAAATAATTAAAGATCAGAAGCTAAATTTTGAGGAAGGATCTTATGGCATAGATGATTTAAAGGAGGCCTCATCAATTTGGTTTACCAGCACCACAAAGGGAATTGTAGGTGTTGAGGAAATAGTAAATCTTGAAACTAAAATTAATCCTGAGTGTGAATTACTTGGGATTTGTAAAAATGCATTTGTAAAAAGGTATTTTAGCTAGTACAAATTCTAATTATTAGTCTCTCAACTTCCTTCCATGCATCAAGTCTTTTGATACCCTTAAAAGTTTTCTCAATCTCAAAAATATCTTTACTTAGATTTAATAGATTAGATTCCATTTTTTTAATAAAAGATAAGTAAAGACTAATCTTTGAGTTCCACATTTTTGTATTTTCAAGATATCTTTTTGGCGAAGCACTTTTCTTTGCCATAAGAGATGTACTTATCAACTTGTCTAAAACCCATATCACTAAGGCTAGAGAGTTTGGATCATTTTGTTTAATTTGCCTGAGGATTTTTATTGATTTCTTTTCATTTAAATTCAATAGACAATCTTCGAGCTCATAAGGAGCATGGATTGAGCTACTTATGGAGTTTTCAAGTGAAACTGAATCTTTTTCAGATGAATGCAATATTTTAAGGGTTTCAATATCATTTCTATGTGCAACTAAGTTACTAGAGTTCAACTCAAATAAATACTTTGCAACCCTATCTGCATCGTTTTTATCAAGAAAGCTTAGCTTTTCTCTTAACCATTTCTTTTCATCAAGTGGTTTTAATTTTGTGCATTCAAAGATTTGTATAAATTCTTTATTATCTTTGATCCATTTTGTGTTTGGGCTTATAGATTCAGAAACACTATCAATAACAATCTTAATATTATTCATATTATAAAAATCAATCTTTTCTAATATTTCGGAAAGAGACTTTGGAAACCTTCCATCACTATGAACTACCTTAATTATTATCTGTGACCCAAATAAATCACCTCCAAGATTATTTTGAATTGCTGATAAAAGACCATCTGATTCATTGGCCTCAAAGATTATTGTTTCATCATAGCCTTGGTCAGCAAAATCTTTTGTTAGAAAGTCCTTTACCTCATTCTTTAGTATCATTTCTTTTCCGTGAATGAGACTAAGCACAGCGCTTCCTCTTAGATTATTTTTGAAGTTGAGACTACTTATTTTCATGGGTCTTTAAATAAAGGACTATTTTTTTATTTAACTCGTCAATAATTTCAACACGCATTAATTTTACTAATTCTTTTTGTGCCAAAGGATTAAGGCTTTGAGTATTAAATCTTCTTGAAGAACTAATCTTTTTAGAATGCTCTTCGTCATTAAGGATGTATACATGAATACTTCCAACAACCTCACTTTCAAGGGAACCTAGATTTTCACCACCATAAAAATTATTTTCTTTGAATTCGAACTCTATAATATTTACTTCTGTTGACGAAACCTCATTTTCTTTAACAAAAATACTTAGATTATTTTTTATCTTTATAGGTACAGATAGATCAAACTTTATTTTATTTACAATAATTTCAGAGTCAGAATTAACTGGACTAAATGAGCAGCCAAGAATAGCTATATTGAGGAAAATTAGAGTTGCTAGATTACGAAATTTATTAGCTTTTCTTTTACATAGATACATTTCTTGATTTCCTTATCACCAAGTAAATCATCCACATTTTTAATAGACTTAGCAACACTTTCGATTTCGTCTTGTTCTAAGTTTGATGATATTTCTATTTTTCCTCTGACTTTTCCATTAATCTGGACAACTAACTCAAATGTATCAGTGACCATTAGATCTTCATCAAAAGTCGGCCAGTTGTTCTCAATTTCTGAGCTATTCTCAAAAAAGTTATTCCATAGAGTTTCACATATATGCGGCGCTATCGGATAAAGCATTTGCAGGATTGATGCAATGAACTCATTAAGGCAGAATTGATCATTTTCAGATGATATTTCACCTTTGATCTGATCTGGCGTTGAATTTAACAGCTCCATACAAGCTGCAATTACTGTATTAAAAGCATATCTATTTTCATAGTCATCAGTAACTTTTTTAATAGTTAAGTGAATTTTTCTTCTAAAGTCTTTCTGACTATTATCTAACTCACCTTGCATCTTTACTTTTTTAAACTTTTTATCATGGGTAAAGCTCCAAAGTTTTTTTAAGAATCTAAAAGCTCCTTCTACAGCAGTTTCAGACCACTCTAAACTTTGTTCAGGAGGGGCAGTAAACATCATGTAAAGACGTATCGTGTCTGCACCATACTTATCAATATATTGTTGTGGGTCAACCGTGTTGCCTTTTGACTTTGACATCTTAGACCCATCTTTAAGAACCATTCCTTGAGTAAGTAATTTTTTAAAGGGCTCATCACCCTCTATTAAGCCAATATCTCTCATAGCTTTATGAAAAAACCTTGAATAAAGAAGATGCAAGATAGCATGTTCAATACCGCCAATGTAAAGATCAACTGGAAGCCAGTATGCTGAATTTTCATCTAAAGCTTTGTTATTATTATCTGCTGCTGTAAATCTTGCGTAATACCAGGATGAGTCTACAAAAGTATCAAATGTATCAACTTCTCTTGATTCATTGGGACCAATATCAAAAAAATCTTTATTTTGACTGAGTGGTTTTGGGGACTCTCCATCTTTTATTTTTGGTAACTCAACGGGCAGATCTGTTTTCTCTAAAAAAATAGGCTCATCATTTTTATAGACTACTGGTATAGGACATCCCCAAAATCTTTGTCTGCTGACGCCCCAGTCACGTAATCGAAAATTCTCAATGCCTTTACCTATTTTTTCTTTTTCAAGGAAGCTATTAATATCTTGGATTGCATTTTTTGAAGTCAGACCGTTAAATTTCTCAGAGTTTATGAGCTCACCTTTTTCAGAGGAGGGCACTTCATCAGCTTTTATGACTTGCTTGATATCTATATTATATTTGAGAGCAAACTCATGATCCCTTTCGTCATGAGCTGGAACCCCCATTACTACTCCTGTTCCATAATCCATTAGGACATAATTGGCAATCCAGACACCAAGATCAATTCCTGTAAAAGGATGTTTAACTTTTAAATTCGTTTTTAAGCCCAACTTATCAGCCTTAGCCATATCTGCTTCAGCCATCTTTGTTTCATTGCATTTTTTAATAAAGTCATCCACCTGAGGATCTTGATTCGCTAAATTCTGTGAAATTGGATGATTTGGTGATATCGCAAGGTATGTAACCCCATAAATAGTATCAATTCTTGTTGTAAAAGCAGTTAGCTCCTCTCCATTTGGAAGAGGAAAACTTATCTCTGATCCAAAAGATTTACCAATCCAGTTTTTTTGCATTGATTTTACATTTTCTGGCCAATCAAGATTTTCTATAGAAGTAAGAAGCTCATCAGCATAGTCTGTAATCTTTAAAAACCATTGGTCAATTTCTTTTAACTCTACAGTAGCTCCTGATCTCCATCCTTTTCCATCTATTACTTGTTCATTCGCAAGTACTGTTTCATCAACTGGATCCCAATTAACTAGAGATTTCTTTCTATAAACTAGACCTTGCTTATGAAGAAGACTAAAAATTTCTTGCTCCCACTTATAATAGTTTGGATCACAGGTTTTAAGCTCCTTCGACCAGTCATAGCTAAACCCAAGTCTTTTGAGTTGTAACTTCATATTCTCTATGTTTTGCTCAGTCCAACTTTGTGGATCAACTTTATTTTGAATAGCTGCATTTTCAGCAGGGAGTCCAAAGGCATCCCAGCCCATAGGCTGAAAGACATTGAATCCTCTCATTCTTTTATATCTAGAAATAACGTCGCCAATCGTATAATTCCTCACATGCCCCATGTGAAGTTTTCCAGAGGGATAAGGGAACATAGACAAGCAATAATACTTCTCTCTATCATCTGGGGTAGCCTTATATTTATTGCTCTTTTCCCATTCAGACTGAATACTTGATTCAATCTTTTCTGGATTATATTGTTCTTCAAGCATTTTTTAGAAACTCATTTTCAAGATAATTGATTGTATGTTGATTTTTAATGAATTTCTCATCTTTAAGCATTTTTTGATGAAATTGATGAGTTGTTTGTATACCCTCAATAAAAAACTCATCAAGAGCACTTAACATTCTTTTAATAGCTGATTTTCTTGAGCCGGCAAGAGAAATTATTTTTGCCAACATTGAGTCATAGTAGGGTGGAACTTCATAGCCATTATAAATATGTGAGTCATAACGAATACCAAATCCACCAGGTATGTGCATCCTAGTTATCTTTCCAGGATTTGGAATGAAATTAACAGAGTCTTCTGCATTAATTCTGCACTCAATTGCATGCCCTCTGAAATTTATGTCACTTTGATTTAAAGTCATTGGCAAGCCTAATGCTATTCTAAGCTGAGCCTTTACTAAATCAAATCCAGTGATCATTTCTGTCACAGGATGCTCTACTTGAATCCGAGTATTCATTTCAAGGAAGTAAAAACATTCTTTTTCATAGAGAAATTCTAGGGTACCAACACCCTCATAATTTAGGTCCTTACAAAGATTTACACAGTTTTTTAAAACTTCATCAAGCTTCTTTTTGTTTATATCTCTTGCGGGAGCCTCCTCGATTAATTTTTGATGCCTTCTTTGAATTGAACAATCTCTGGTACCTAAATGAATAGCATTTCCTTTTCCATCTCCAACCACTTGCACCTCAATATGCCTAGGATTTTCAATAAATTTCTCAAAATAAACGACATCACTACCAAATCCATTAAGCGCTTCTTGCTTTGCGATTTGTACTGAATTAATAAGCTCCTTTGAGCTCCTTACAATTTTCATTCCTCTTCCACCACCGCCAGCTGTTGCTTTTACAATAAGTGGATATCCTATTTCATCAGCTATTTTTTGAATTTCTTCCTCATTATTAGGTAGCTCGTTGTCATAACCAGGTACTCCATCAATACCATATTTGGTAACGATAGATTTTGCAGTTATTTTGTCTCCCATTTGTCTTATAGTTTTTGAGCTTGGGCCAATGAATTTAAATCCACTGAGATTGCATTGCTCAGCAAAAGAGTGATCCTCAGCTAGAAATCCATACCCAGGATAAATTGCATCTGATCCTGTAACGTCTGCTGCAGATAAAATAGTAGGTGCATCTAGATAGCTTTTAGTAGGATCAGCAGGACCAACACAAACTGACTCATCTGAAAATTTCAAACTTTTTAGTTCTTTATCACCTTCAGAATAAATACATACGGTTTTTAAGCCAAGTTCTTTGCATGCCCTTATGGCACGTAAAGAGATTTCTCCTCTATTGGCAATTAGAACTTTTTTTGACATTTATTCAAGGGTGATTAAATCTTGAGAAAATTGAACCGGTTCACCGTCTTCAACTTCAATGGAAACAATTTTCCCGCTAAATTCAGATTTAATTTCATTCATCATTTTCATAGCCTCAACAATGCAAACGATTTGTCCAGCATCAATTACATCTCCTACTTTTACATACGGATCTTTATCTGGTGCTGGTCTTCTATAGAAAGTCCCAACAATTGGTGATGTAATAGTTTTTGAGCCAGATGTTGAGGTTTCTTTGGTTTCAGTATTAGTAATAGTCTCAACTTTTCTGTCTGAAGTTGGCTTCTCGACCACAATATCATTAGAGGATTTTCTAGAAATCCTTACAGCCTCCTCACCCTCAGTAACTTCAATTTCTGTAAGGTCTGATTCCTGAAGCATTTCGATTAACTTTTTAATTTTTCTTATATCCATACTCATAAAATTTAATTAGAATTAATTGCTTTTTCTAGGGCAAATTCATAGCCCTTAGTTCCCATTCCACATACAACACCCTCCGCAATATCAGAAAAATATGATTTATGTCTAAATTCTTCTCTAGCAAATATATTTGAAATATGGATTTCATAAAACGGAATACCCACACCAATAAGAGCATCTCGTATTGAAATACTTGTATGTGTAAATGCGCCTGGATTCATTAGAATCTTTGAAACATTATCTTCCTTAGCCGCATGAATTTTTTCAACAATTTCGTGTTCTGCATTACTTTGAAAGGAAGCAAAAGAAATACCATTCTCTTTGCAAATTACTGAGAGATTTGTCTCAATATCTTCCAAAGTATCGTTCCCATAAATAGAGTTTTCTCTATTTCCTAGAAGATTTAAGTTAGGTCCATTTATTAAAAGGATTTCCATCAGTCGATTTTATATGCTTTTTCGTGGAAATTAAAAGATTATTGCAGGACTTACAAAGATGATAACTTGACTTTTATTGGTGTATAACAGAACCTTTTTTCAGCACATCCTTGAAAGATTACCTCATAATTCTTCAAATTTAGTTCTGTTTGGTCTGATATCTTTAAAGCAAGTTTGTCCCTAAATATTTCAGTTTCTCCCAAGAATTCATCTTTATGCGCAATTGGATCACCAATTAGCTCAAATTCAACCGGCTGGTTTTTATGAGTAACTTTTATTGAATTTTGATATAAATAATAAGTCTTTTCTATTTTCCAGTTCATTAAAAGAGAATCATCAATTTTAGTGATTGTCATTTTAAAAGCATCTTCGGGATCTAGGATCTCATTACCAAGGACTATTTTATTTGAAGCTAAAATATTATTCGAAAACATACATATCAAGATTGCGTATAATGAGAATAGTGATTTTTTATTACGCAACAGAATAAAATGAAACATTTTTTAATTAACTCTCTCTTAAGTATTTTCTTTATTTTACCTAACTGGGCTCTAAAAATACTAACACTTAGAAAGGAGATTAGTTATAAAAATGAGGTTTTTGATTATCAATCTATGATTTATATCTCTTTAATATCTTGGTTCTCTACAAAATTTGGATATGTCTTAGATATGTCTAATTTTTCCGATGATATGCGTAAAAAAATGGCTAATTTAAGGATTAAGATAAATAATAATGCTGCCCAAAAAAAAATAATACAAAAAGAAGATCTTATTATTGATCAAAAGAATAACTTAGTCCTAAGACAGTATTCGCTTGACTCAGAAATGTCTGATAAATGTGTTTTGTTCTTTCATGGAGGAGGTTATGCAATATCCAACATAGATGTATATGATCCAGTTGTATCCTTTATGTGTGAAGAGCTAAATACAAAAATTTTTTCATTGGAGTATAGCCTCTCTCCAGAGAATAAATTCCCAAAAGCTCTTCAGGAAGCCAACATTGCCTTTGAGTGGTTGAGAAGGCATGGATACAGCAAAGAACAAATAATTATCTGCGGTGATAGTGCCGGAGGTCACTTAGCTGCATCATTACTTCATGATCGTAGTCTAAAAGATAAAGAACTTCCCTTCTTGCAGGTCTTAATATATCCAATGGTGTCTCCATCATTAGATTTTCCATCTCTAGAGAGGCTTGGAGAGAATTTCTTGCTGACAAAAGAGCAGATGAAGTGGTTTTGGCACTATATCACCGCAGAGGAAGCGAATAATTTAGATTCAAGATTTGATCTGCTGAAAATTGATAATAATAATAAATTTGATACCAAAACAGTTATAATTACCGCCGGTTTTGATCCGCTGTGTGATGAGGCAGAAGCATATGCAGCAAAATTGAATGATATGGGAAAAAATGTAAAGCAAATTCATTATCCAAGTTTATTCCACAGCTTCATCAATATAACTAGATTAAAAACTGCTAAATTAGCAACAATAGATATTTTTAGAGAGATTAAAAGAAACTTATGAGTAATTTATTAGAAGTAAAAAATCTTACCGTTGGTTTTAAAGTAAGAGATTCTATTTTCACAGCTGTAGAAGATGCTTCTTTTGAAATAAATAAAAATGAGACTATGGCTTTGGTTGGAGAATCTGGATCTGGAAAGTCAGTCTCAGCGATGTCGATATTACAACTTTTGCCAGAGGGTAAAACAATTTTTAGTAAGGATTCATCAATTAAATTTAATCATTCTGAAATATTGGAAATGTCCAACAAACAACTTCAATCAATTCGCGGAAAGAAAATATCTATGATTTTCCAGGAACCAATGACATCACTCAACCCCTATCACAGAGTCGGTAATTAAATTACCGAATCCATTTTAAGTCATGAAGATATTTCAAAAAAAGATGCAGAAAATAAAGCAAAAGAGTTGATGCAACTTGTTGAGATTCCTGATCTAGAAAGAAGATATAAATCCTATCCTCACGAACTCTCTGGAGGACAGCGTCAAAGGATAATGATTGCAATGTCACTTATTAATGAACCTGAGCTTCTTATTGCTGACGAACCAACAACAGCTTTGGATGTAACTATTCAAGCCCAGATTCTTGATTTAATGAATAGGCTTAAAGAGAAGCTTGGAATGTCAATTCTATTTATTACCCATGATTTAGGACTAGTTGAGAAGTTTAGTGACAGAGTTTGTGTTATGAAAGAAGGGAAAATTGTTGAACAAGGTGTAACAACGGAAATTTTCTCTAATCCAAAACATGAATACACCATCAAGCTTTTAAAATCAGAGCCTAGAGAAAAAGATCATTTACTTGTTTCAGAGGATAATATTTTAGATATTTCAAACCTAAGTGTTTTTTATAAAATACCATCAAAAAAGCTATTTAAAACTGATAGATTTTGTGCGGTTTCTGATATTTCTTTAAAAATTCCAAGAAATTCAACAGTTGGCGTGGTTGGAGAGTCAGGTTCTGGTAAATCAACACTAGGAAAAGCGATTATAAATCTTCTTGATTTTGAAGGATCAATTAAATTTAATGGTAAATCAATTAAAGATCTTAGATCAGCTGAAAAGAAATTATTAAAAAAAGATATTCAAATAGTTTTTCAAGATCCTTATGGATCGCTGTCACCAAGAATGACAGTTGGTGAAATAATAGGAGAGGGCTTGGATATACATTTTGATTTTTCCAATGAAGAAAAGATAGAAAAAATATCAAATGTGATGAAAGATGTTGGATTAGATGACAGCCTAATTTTTAAATATCCACATGAATTTTCTGGTGGTCAAAGACAAAGAATCGCAATTGCTAGATCGATAATCTTAAACCCGAAATTCATGATCCTTGATGAGCCAACATCAGCGCTTGATAGATCCATTCAGATTCAAGTGATAGACGTTTTAAAAAGATTACAAGACAAATATGAATTAACATATTTATTTATTAGCCATGATCTCAAAGTAATAAGATCTATGTGCGATCAGATTTTTGTTATGAGTGAGGGAAAGTTAGTAGAGTATGGTAAAGCTGATGAGGTTTTTGAAAATCCTCAACAGGAATATACTCAAAAACTTTTAAGAGCAGCTCTTAAATACTCATCAAATTAAGATGCCAAATAGGAAGTATTCAAAAATATTGCATGACGGTCCCCAGCAGGCGGCATCAAGATCAATGTTGCGTGGTGCAGGATTTAAGGATGAGGATTTTGAAAAATCTATTGTTGGAATTGCTTCGCTCGGGGCAAGTGTAACTCCATGCAATATACACCTAAACTCCCTTGCAGAAATTGTTGAAGAGTCAGTCAATAATTCAGGATGTAAGGCTGTAACATTTAACACAATTACTGTCTCTGATGGCATTTCTATGGGTACGGAGGGGATGAAATATTCTCTCGTTTCAAGAGAAGTCATAGCTGACTCTATAGAAACAGTTGTAGGTTGTTTGGGCTATGATGGAGTAGTAGGTATTGGGGGCTGCGACAAAAATATGCCAGGTGTAATTATTGGTTTGGCCAGACTTAATAGACCATCTTTATTTATTTATGGCGGCTCTATTAGACCAAGTGAGCAGAATACTGATTATGTGACTGTTTGTGAAAAAACTGGAGAGTTCTCAAAAGGCTCAATCTCTGAAGAGGAATTAATCTCTGTTGAAAAGGTTTCAGTTGTGGGGCCTGGATCATGTGGAGGAATGTATACAGCTAATACGATGGCGTCTGCAATTGAAGCTCTTGGAATGTCTCTTCCTGGAAGCAGTAGTCAGGATGCAGTTTCTGATGATAAAAAGAATGATTGTATAAATACAGGGAGTGCAATTGAGAATCTCCTTGAAAAAGATATTAAACCCTCTGACATTATGACCAAGGAAGCATTCGAAAATGCAATCACAGTAGTTATTGCGCTTGGAGGATCAACCAATGCAGTACTTCATCTTATTGCTATGGCGCATGCTATCAATGTTGATTTAGATTTAGATGACTTTACAAGAATAGGTAAAAGAGTGCCTGTAGTAGCTGATATTAAACCATTCGGTGAGAATTATATGTCCTCACTGAATAAAGTTGGCGGCATTCAGCCACTCATGAAAATGTTACTCGATGTAGACTTACTTCATGGCGACTGTTTAACAGTTTCAGGAAAAACTATTTCAGAAAATCTTTCAGAAGTTGATCCATATCCAGATAATCAGACAATTATTAGAGAAATATCAAATCCAATTAAAAGCAGTAGTCATTTGCGTATTCTTTATGGCAACTTAGCTCCTGAAGGAGCAGTAGCTAAGATTACAGGAAATGAAGGGCTAAAATTCACTGGCACGGCAAAAGTATTTGACTCTGAAGAAGATGGAAATGAGGCAATTCAAAATAACCTAATTAATGAGGGAGATGTAGTTGTTATTAGATATGAGGGACCAAAAGGAGGCCCTGGTATGAGAGAAATGTTAAAACCTACTTCTGCAATAATGGGACAAGGCTTAGGCGATAAAGTCGCATTTATTACTGATGGAAGATTTTCTGGCGGAACTCATGGTTTTGTTGTTGGACATATTTCTCCAGAAGCATATGTTGGCGGACCCATCGGAGTCATTGAAAATGAAGACAAAATAACAATAGATGCTGAGACAAACTCAATTTCTATCGATATATCTGATGAGGAGCTCCAAAAAAGATTAGATAACTTTAAACCAAATAAAGAGCTTCCTAAAAAAGGTGTCTTATCAAAATACTCAAAAAGTGTACAATCTGCATCCTTAGGAGCTATTACTGATTAATTTATGATTTCAAGGAAATATCCGTCAACTAGATTACGAAGATTAAGGCAGTCAGAATCCATAATTGATTTGACCAGCGAATGCGCGGTGACTAAAAATGATCTAATCCAACCTGTATTTGTAAAAGAAGGTTTAAGCGATAAAGAGCCTATAGAATCAATGCCTGGTATCTTTAGATTTGGTGAAGACTCTGTTTTAAAAGAGATTGAAGAAATTAACCAACTGGGAATAAGAGCAATAGCTATATTTCCTGTTATAGATCCTTTAAAAAAAGACTCTAAAGGTACCGAAGCCATAAAAAGAGATAATTTTATTTCAAGAGTATTAGGTTCTATTAAATCTAAATTTCCTGAGATGTTAGTCATTGCTGATGTTGCCTTAGATCCTTATACAGATCATGGCCATGATGGAATTTTGGAGAATGATGAGATCTTAAATGATCAAACACTAGAGGTTCTCACAGAGCAATCTCTTGTTCTAGCAGAAGCTGGTGCAGATATTATTGCTCCTTCAGACATGATGGATGGACGCATCGGAGTTATTAGAAAAAAATTAGATGAAAATAACTTTGAAGACAAAATAATTTTGTCATATGCAGCAAAATATAATTCAAAATTCTATGGGCCCTTTAGAGATGCTGTTAATTCTAAAAACAATCTAGGTACTTCTGATAAATCTTCTTATCAGATGAATCCTGCAAATTCACTTGAAGCCCTTAACGAGGTTGCTATGGACATTGAAGAGGGTGCTGATATCGTAATGGTAAAGCCAGGCATGCCTTATTTAGATATTATCTCTAAAATTAAAGAAGAATTTAAGGTTCCAACTTTTGCATACCAGGTAAGCGGAGAGTATGCAATGATAATGGAATCAGTTAATAAAGGATGGCTTGATAAAGGTGTTATAATAGAATCTTTAACAAGCTTCAAAAGAGCTGGTGCAGATGCAGTTCTTACATATTTCGCTAAAGATTTAATAAAGGAATTTAATTTATGAGTAATGTAAAAGAAGTAACAACAGAAACATTTGAAAAAGAAGTTTTAAGTTCAGATGTTCCAGTATTAGTAGATTTTTGGGCTGAATGGTGTGGTCCATGCAAGCAGCTGGCTCCAAGAGTAGAAGAGGCAGCGCAACAATATGGCGAGCAAATAAAAGTTTGCAAAGTTGATATTGAAGAGCATAGAGATCTTGCTGTTCAATATGGTATTAGATCTATTCCTTCCTTAATAATTTTTAAATCAGGTGAAGTTTCAGGAGTTCAAGTAGGAGCTCTAACTCAAGAACAATTAGGAGAATTTATAGATACAGAAATATAGATTTTTTTTGCAAAATACCAAAAAAACTTATATTATCAAACCTTCTTAGATATCTTTTTGATATCAATTCAAATTTTCAGAGGAATTTTTCGATATAACTAATGAACTTAAGTGAAGTAAAAACTAAAACGATTACCGAGCTTGTTGAGATAGCTGAAAAGCTAGGCTTAGAAGATGTAGGCAGACTCAAAAAGCAAGATATCATTTTCCAAATTCTAAAAAAACAAGCTGATGATGGGATTGATATATTCGGTGGCGGAGTACTAGAAATCTTAAATGATGGTTTTGGCTTTTTAAGGTCAGCAGAAGGCTCATATTGTGCTGGACCGGATGATATTTATATCTCACCAAGTCAAATAAGAAAGTTTAGTCTTCGAAAGGGTGATGAGATTCAGGGGAAAATAAGACCTCCTAAGGATAAAGAAAAATATACTGCTCTCGTTCAGGTTGAGACAATTAATGGCGAGACTCCTGAAAACGCCAAAAAGAAAATACTATTTGAAAATCTTACTCCATTATTTCCTAATGAAAGATTAGTTCTTGAGCAAGGTAGTGGTTCTAATGAAGATTTATCTGCAAGAATAATAGATTTAATAGCTCCCGTTGGTAAAGGACAGAGAGGTTTAATAGTTTCACCTCCAAAAGCTGGTAAGACATTGATGCTGCAAAGTATTGCGCATTCAATTACTAGTAACAATCCTGAAACCAAGCTGATAGTTCTTTTAATAGATGAAAGACCTGAAGAAGTTACAGAGATGACAAGAACTGTAAGGGGTCAAGTAATTGCAAGTACTTTTGATGAGCCGCCTTCAAGACATGTGCAAGTGGCTGATATGGTTATTGAAAAAGCAAAAAGATTAGTTGAGCATAAGCAGGATGTTGTAATTCTTCTTGATTCTATTACTCGACTTGGAAGAGCTTATAATTCTGTTCAGCCTGCCTCAGGAAAAATTTTGAGTGGTGGTGTTGATTCAAATGCTCTTGAAAGACCAAAAAGATTCTTTGGTGCTGCAAGAAATTTAGAAGAAGGTGGAAGTTTAACAATTTTAGCTACAGCCTTAGTAGATACAGGTTCTAAAATGGATGAAGTTATCTATGAAGAATTTAAAGGCACGGGAAATATGGAAATCCATCTTGAAAGAAAGATTGCTGAAAAGAGAATTTATCCTGCTATCAATGTAAGAAGATCTGGAACAAGAAGAGAAGATCTCCTAACTTCTGAAGAAGAGTTAAGACTCATGTGGGCTGTTAGAAAAGTAACAGATCCTATGGAAGATTCTCAAGGAATAGAATTTTTAATTGATAGACTAAAATCATTTAAAACCAACTCTGAGTTCTTTGATTCTATGAAAAATGGAAATGGAAAAAAGAAATCTAAATAAGATTTAATATTTCAGACTCAAAGTTATCAGCAAAATAATCCAGCTGGGAGTTCTCAAAGCCCAAAGAGTCGACATAATCCCTAATCCTTGATGAGATAGTTACAAATTTACTGTTTATATCTGGATTGTAGATTTCTTGGAAATATATCTCAGCAGCCAGTCTGCTTGGAAAGATTACAAAATCTGCATTATCAAAGTCTTTACTTAGATTGGAATAAGATGAAAATCTTACTCGTTGATAATTCTGAACAGTGTCAACCTCAGCTCCCTCAGCTTCAAGATAATCAGAAATAATATTTAAGCCGCCTTGACCTTTAACAATTAAGAACTTCCCGGAACCAATACTACTCTTAATTAGTTTTTTGAGACTCTCAGATCCAGGATCTTCAGGTATTTTTGAAGAAATCCCTTTTGCACCCAAAGAGGATTGTGTTCCTGGTCCCATTGCAAAGACATTTTTATCTATTAAATCCTTATGATGATTAAAAAACTCAACAGAAGGCGTGCTTTGGAATATAACATCTGAATAGTCAGAAATATCTATTGAGTGATCTAAAAAAGAAAGCTCAAAAAGGGGAATATTTTTTATATTCTTTCTTTTAACAAAATTAAAAGTATTCCTTGCTCTTGTATCAACTATGTTCATTCAGCAACCTTAAACCATCTAACTCCATAAAGCGTATAAAGGCTTCATCTGCATCAAGTGCAGAGAACTTAATATATTCATTCTTACCATACACCTCTGCTTGCAAAACTTCATCCTTATAATCTACTGCAACTGCTGAATTGCAGTCTGCTTTAATAAGATTAAGAAAATTATTACACTCATCAATCTTTCTTTTCATTTCATCATCACTGAAGGGCTCTAATAGATTAAGGATGTCCTCTCTTTTCTTATTAAAGCGTAAACAGATTGATCCTTGAGAAATATTTGTAAGGTGATTAAGCTCTGAATAATTTAGATCAAGCTCAAGCCTCTCACATCCAGCCTTTGCAAGAATAATGCAATCATATTCACCATCATTTAATTTTTTTACTCGAGTATCAACATTCCCATTAAGATTAACTATTTTTGTAGCTTCTAAGAAGAATTTAGATTGCAACTTACGCCTTAAGCTTGAAGTGCCTATTTTCATATTTTTTTCAAATACTGGGTCTTCATTCTTTCTGAATATGAGGATGTCATTTCGGGAGTTATATTTTTCATCTCTTTGGGCTAAGTCATTAGATATATATATTTCATCAAGATCTGAAAGATTTGAGACAGCTGGCATATCTTTTGCAGAATGAATCGCGATATCTATTTTTCTGTCCGCAAGCAGATCATCTATATCCTCAACAAAGTTTTTTTTATCAAACTGAACTTTATTTTCTCTACTTCTCTTATCTCCAGCAGTATCTACACCTACAATTTCAAAACCAGGTACTCCGATTCTATTCATGGCTATTTCTACCTGTTTTAAAGCAAGCTTTGAAGTTCTTGATCCAATTTTGATTGTCATTTTTTTAATAAAAGTCCCTCAGCATCTCCAACGCTTTTCGATTTAAGTAACTTCAATGAATCAGGAATATCTATTTTATCAAAAGTACTTTTTTCAAAATATATTAATGTACCTTTTTTTATTTTTAGAGATTCTAGAGAAGCAAGAAGACCTTGAATTCTCTCATCAAAAAATGGTGGATCAAAGAATATTAAATCTAATTCCTCCAGACATGCACTCTTTAACCACTCAAAAGCATTTTTGATTTCTATTTTGCATCTTTCAGAAATATTCAGCCTTCCAAGATTGGCTTCGATACTTGCAGCAAACTTTGGTGTTTTTTCAATGAATGTAACTGATTTAGCTCCTCTAGATATTGCCTCTATGCCAAGCGCTCCAGATCCAGAAAAACAGTCTGCACATTTAAGACCCTCTATCTCAAAATTCAACCAATTAAAAAGAATTTCTCTTAACTTATTTGATGTAGGCCTGAGTTTGGAGGAGGAGGGAAAAGAAATATGATTTCCTTTCAAAACACCTCCAATTATTCTTACTTTAGAAGTTTTCAAAATAAATCTTCAATAAATTGTCTAAGGTTATCTCTTGCTCTTTTAATAGATCTTACTGGAATTGGCATTTCGCTATCGGGCAAGGCCAGGGCAACATCCATTTTTTTTGAAATACTTGTTATTCCATGTAAAAAAGACCATATATGAACCGCTTTGTTAGACGCACTGAGATCATTAAGACTTTTATCATGATCTTTTACTGATTCTAAAAGGGTCTGAAAAGCATTATCAGCAACCTCCAAGATATTTGGGAACTTTAGAAATTCAACTACTGATTGGCTAAAAAGAAGGTCATAAATATTCTTATTATCAAAGGCAAACTCTAGATAATTATCGCACTTTTCAAAAATATCAGCGTTCTCACTTCCTTCTACAAATGTATTAAATTCAATAAAACCTTTAGCAACTACGTCAGCTAATAGATGCTCCTTTGTTTTATAGTGTCTATAGATTGCTGTAGCAGAGACACTGCATTCATCAGCAATTCCTCTTAGGCTCATTGCTGCATATCCATTCACTAAAACAAAATCATAAGCAACCCTAAGGATTTCATCCCTCAAATTACCATGATGATACTTATGATTTACCGAATTCATAATGTTGACAGTGTTAACTTATAATATATAATCCATGTTTACAACGTTAACATTATGACAACTTATAAGCATTTTTGCAAAACCATCTTTTTGATAGGGATTTCCCTGTCTTTTTCACTATATGCTGATAAGCAGCTTGAAGTGCTTGAAGTAAAAACTAGTCAGTCATATGAAATCTCTAAAAATCTTCCAGGCGAGCTTCTTCCTTTTCAGCAATCAAAGATAGCTTTTGAAATTACCGGAAGAATTTTGTCAATCTATGTAGATATTGGAGACAGAGTAAAAAAAGATGATGTTCTTGCGAAACTAGATGACAGCGAAGTAAATGCAAATCTTGAGCAGGCAATTGCCAGATTAGATTTAGCCAATCAAGTTTTAAATAGATTTGAGGATTTAAGAAAAAAAGGTTTTATCTCAATTCAAGACTTTGATGAAGCAAAATCTGAATATTTAGTAGCAAAATCTCAAGTAAAGTTTTTTGAAGTGAAAAAATCTCAAACCATTTTGAGAGCTCCTTATGATGGCTTTATCCAAAATAGATTTGTTGATGAAGGAACAGTAATAAATGGAAGTAATCCAATATTAGAAATACTTGATGCTAATAAAGTTGAAGCCCATGTTTCTATTCCTGAAAATCTCATTACTAATTTTGAAGTATCAAATGACTATGCTTTTGAGATAGGTCAAAAAAAGGTTTTTGGTAAATTCAAGAGATTAGCTCCAATGTCAGCAAGTGGATCTAATAGCAGATTGGCAATCTTTGAGTTTAATGATTTTTTTATTCCCGGATCAGTTATTGATTTGATAATAAAGATTAAAAAAAATGAAGAGGGTATATGGCTTCCTATAAATTCATTATCACAGTCTGAACAAGGCCTCTGGTCAGTCTTTACACTGTCAAATGACGGATTAAATAAGGTTGAAAGAGATTTAGTTCAAATTGTACATTTTGAAAATAATTATGCTTATGTATCAGGCACCCTAAAAGATGGTGATTTAGTTCTCCTTGGAGGTTTATCAAAGATCATTGAGGGACAAACTCTCTAGAAATATGAGCCTAATTAAAGTTTTCCTTGAGAGACCTAGAATACTTATTCTAACCTTGATATTTTTTCTTTTAGTTGGTTATTCTGGCTTTAATAACATTCCTAGACAAGAAATGCCTGAGCTGGCAGAGAGATGGGGAGTAATAATTCAAGTCTATCCAGGTGCGACACCAGAACGAATAGAAACTCAAATAACAGAGATTCTTGAAATTAACTTAAGAGAAATACCAGAAATAAGAAATCTAAATTCAAATTTGAGGCAGGGATCTGCTACAACCCTTGTAGAGCTTAAAGATGAAGTCTCATTTGATTTAGTTGAAAAGGTTTGGAGTGAAGTACAAGATAAGATTGATCTTACTGAACAAGAGATCCCTGATAATGCTAGGCTTGAGCTTAGCCGAAACTCTGGCCCACCAATATCTGCTCTTTATTCTATTCAGTGGAGAGGAAGTGGCGAAGCTCCTTTAATACTAATGTCTAGATTGGCTGAGCAATTAAAAAGAAAACTTGCATACCTTGGATCAACAGAAGAAGTTGAGATTCATGGTGAGGCTAATGAAGAAATTTTAGTTGAGGTAGATACAAGAAAGTTATCTAATCTTGGAATTTCATTACAAAATTTATCAAATTCGCTCGCCTCATTTGATAACAAAAGATCTGTAGGTTTAATTTCTAATAAAGATGAAGAAATTTTAATAAAGCCTAAAGATAACCTTAAAACAATCTCTCAACTTGAGGATTTACCTATTGCAAAATATGATTCTCAGCTAGTCAAGCTGTCTGATATAGCAAGCATTTCTCAACAGGCTGTTACTCCAATAGAAAGTTTTTCGATTGTTGATGGAAATCCTTCAGTTATTGTTCAAGTAACAGGTTCATTTAATCAAAGAATAGATGAATATGTTTCCAGAGCAAATAAAGTTGTGGAAAACTTTAAAAAAGATCTTCCAGAAGAAATTTATGTTTCATCAATATATGAAGAGTCTTTTTATGTTGAAAAAAGATTCGATGAGTTAACTTCGAGTATTGGTTTTGCGCTTTTTTTAGTGCTTGCACTAAGTGCATTTTTATTGGGTTTAAGGTCAGCAGTATTGGTAGCGTTGATTCTTCCCTTAACACTGTGCTCTGTCTTATTTATTTGTCAGATGACAGGACTGCCACTTCATCAAACCTCAACAGTTGGTATGATAATTGCTTTAGGTCTCTTGATAGACAATGCAATCATTGTTGTTGAGGACTACAGATATAGAAGACTTGATGGGCTTAGCTCAAAACAGGCAATCTTTAAGTCTGTAAAACATTTATTTATGCCTTTGTTAGCAGCTACAGCAACAACTGCATTAGCCTTTATGCCAATAGCAGTTGGAGAGGGGCCTAGTAATGAGTATGTTGGGGGCATGGCAAAAACGCTAATTATGGCTGTAACATCGTCACTTTTTCTTTCCCTAACTGTTGTTCTTCCAACACTTCATTATCTGGAGAAGATGCCAATTTTTTCTTCAGATTATTTTAATCAGGGCTTCTCTAGTAAAAAGCTCTATGAGTATTACAGATCTGCTCTATTTTGGGCTTTATCAAAACCAAGAAGAGCTTTTTTGGTATCTTTTTCAATGCCATTACTTGGTTTATTGTTATTTAGCACTCTTGATAGGGACTTTTTTCCAGCAAATGATAGGAATATGTTTCAAGTGAGAGTCGAGTTACCTAACAATAGTTCAGTTAATGCAACAATTGAGAAAGTCAAAGATATTAGAGAGCAACTCTCTAAATATGATTTTATTGAGAATGATTTTTGGTTTGTTGGAAGAAAACTTCCAAGAATCCTTGGAAATGTTGTTGGAGGAAATAGCGAGCTAGGAAGCAATAATGAAGCAAACGCAGTTTATTTTACTTCTAGTTATTGGACGATGGAAAATAACATCGACATGATTGCCAAAGATTTAGTTAATAATAATCCTGAAGTAAGAATTATAGTTGATCAATTCTCCTCAGGCCCTCCAGTTTTTGCAGATATTGAATATAGAATTATGGGTGAGGATCAATTTATTTTGACAGAACTTGGAGACAGGTTAGAGCTTATATTAAGTAGAGCACCAGATGTGTATTTAACTCGCTCTCAATCAAATGAATATGAAACAAATCTTGAAATAGATTTTGATAATTCAAGTATTGCATATTCATCTAGCGACATGGATTCATTGATTAATGAGATAAGCTTTGCGAGTAATGGAGCAATTATTGGAACCATGCTTGATGGTAAAAAAGAATTACCTATTAGACTAAAAAGAGAACAAGAAGCTGCTTCAGATATATCTCAAGCATCTCTTTTATCAATTTCTAGTAATAATAGAGCTGAATATATTGAAAATTTTTCTGATATTAAGCTTACAAGAAAGCTTGGTGCATTTTCTAGATATAAAGGTGAAAGAGAGAATGGAGTTTCTGCATGGACATGGCCAAGATCTCTTCCATCTGTATCCGAAGAATTTCTTCGTGAAGATATTATCAAATTTAAAGAGAGCCTTCCTATAGGATATAAGCTTGAACAAGCAGGAGAAGCTGCTGAAAGCGCGGAATCTAATGCACAATTATTTGCTTCAGCAATTGTTTTTTTTATTTTAATTCTTGTTGGACTGGTTTTCGCTTTAAATTCATTTAGACAGACACTTTTGATATCTTCCGTTGCAGTATTATGCCTGGGTTTAGCAATATTAGGATTGGTCGTTGGAATGCAGAATTTTGGTTTTATTGGATTAGTTGGAGCCATAGGTTTAGCTGGACTTGCAATAAATGATTCTATTGTTGTGCTTGCAGCTCTTGAGGAAGATTCCAAAAAGTATGACTACGATTTGAATGGTGTAATTCAGACAGTTACCAGAGCCACAAGGCACATTGTTACAACAACAGCTACGACAATTGGAGGATTATTTCCTCTGATTCTAACAAGTATTTTCTTCCAACCATTAGCATGGGCAATGTCTGTTGGAGTTATAGGAGCATCTCTCATAGCCTTATTTTATATTCCTACAATGTTTATGATTTTAAGAAAAATACCGAGTACTACCTAATACATTTTTCAGAGCAGTAAATATTTTTACCTTTTTTAATTGCTAAATCTTTTGAAACAAAAGTTCCACAGTTGATACATAAATCCATTTCGTTTCTGGGCATGCGATCATCTTTATTTAATTTAAAAAGATATCTTATTAAAAAAAAAGTTATTACAAGCAAAGGAGCAAGTAACTTCAATTAATTTATTGCACCTGAAAGAATAGTTCCACCTATGATAAGTGGTAAAGAGTTTGGCAACGGAATATTTTGCAGGAAGGATCCATCTGATACCTCCGAATTTGGAGGAGGAGGATTTAAAGCTATCAATTTTTCAGTATCTTTTGCTAGATCAGTATATCCAAGCTCTTCATAAGATGTTTTTAAAAGTTGAAGAGCTCTATGATTTTGATTTGAATTAGGGATATTTTCTAAAACATAAGATGCACGTCTTATAGCCGCTACGTATGCTTTCCTAGTAATGTAGTAATCTGCAGCTGCAAGCTCATTACTTGCAACAAGATTTCTTAAATAAATGAGTCTTTTTTTGGCATATGGAGAGTATTGGCTATCTGGGAATCTTGTCAGAAATTCTGTTAATTCAGAAAATGCTAATTTTGCTCCCGATACATCTCGCGATGAAAGATCAGTATTTGTTACTCTAGCTAGAAGACCAGCATCTCTGGTATAACTCGATAAACCCTTCATAAAATATGCATAATCTATGTTTGGATGTCTTGGATGAAGCCTAATAAACCTCTCAGCTGCGGAGTGAGCAGCTTCGGTTTCTCCATTCATAAAATAACAATAAACTAATTCAACTTGGGCTTGCTCAGCATACTTACCAAACGGATATTGAGTTTCTATTCTCTGCAAAGATTCGATTGCACCAAAATAATTATTAACTTTTATTCTTCTTTGTGCTTGGTCGTAATATACTTTTTCTGGTCTTTCAATCTCTGCTTGATCCTTACTGCAAGATGTAATGCTTAATGCACATGTTAACGCAATCGAGAGAAATAAAATATTTTTAGGATTTCTATTCATGGGTGTTATTTTACTCTAATATTTGATTATAAATCTTAAAAAAAGTTCATTATGTCAACAACAAAAAAAGTTTCAAAGGATTTAATAAATTTGAGACTTGATAAAGCAACATCAATTTTATTCGAAGAGTTTTCAAGAACTAAATTAAAAGAGTGGATTTTAAGTGGAAATATTCTCTTAAATGGAGAAATTGCTTCTCCAAGAGAAAAGGTAAGTCTCGATGATGAAATTGAAGTAAATCCAGTAAATGAAGTTTCAACAGAATGGTGTCCTGAGAATATCGATTTTAGCGTGTTGCATGAGACAAATGATTTCTTGATTGTTGATAAACCTATAAATCTAGTAATTCATCCTGGAGCTGGCATTTCTAGTGGAACATTAGCCAATGGTTTGCTTTTCAAGTTTCCCAAACTTGAAGAACTTCCAAGAGCTGGAATAGTGCATCGTCTAGATAAAGATACATCTGGATTATTGGTTGTGGCCAAGAATGAAAAATTCAGACTTTATTTTATAGATCTTCTTCAATCTAGAAGAGTGAAGAAAAACTATAGGGCTCTGGTGATTGGAACACTTAGAGGTAATCTTGAAATAGATATACCTATTGGCAGGGATAAAAATAACAGAACCAAAATGACATGCAGAGAAGATGGAAAAGAAGCTATCACCCATGTAAAGAGTATTGATAGTTATGGAGGTTACTCGCTGCTTGATGTTGAGATAGAAACTGGCAGAACTCATCAAATAAGAACTCATTTAGCCCACAAGAAGCTCCCTATAATAGGAGATAAGACCTACAATACAAGAAAAATTATTGCCAAAGATACGCCAGATGAGCTTAAAGATTTTATAAGATCTTTTCCAAGACAAGCTCTTCATGCACATAAAATAGGATTTAAATTGCCATATAGTGAAGATTACCTTGAATTTGAGAGCGAGATTCCAAAAGATTTTAAAGAATTGATAACAACTTTGGAAAAATTTAATATTTCTTAAATATTCTAAAAAGCTTGTTTTTACAAGCGATTTTAATGTATAAACCTCAACCTAAAAGTTTTTTATTATGAAAATCGCAGGAAACGACATATTAATTCAGTCCCTGATAAATGAGGGAGTGGAATATATCTTTGGTTACCCTGGGGGTGCTGCTCTTCATATCTATGATGCAATCTTTAATCAAAAAGATATGCAACATATTTTGGTAAGGCATGAGCAAGGTGCAACACATGCTGCTGATGGTTACGCAAGAGCTACTGGCAAGCCCGGTGTTGTTTTGGTTACCTCTGGACCAGGAGCTACAAATGCAATAACTGGGATTGCAACAGCCTTTATGGATTCAATTCCTATGGTTGTTATATCTGGTCAAGTGCAAAGTCATTTAATTGGAACTGATGCTTTTCAAGAGACAGACATGATAGGAGTATCAAGACCTATAGTAAAACATAGCTTTACAGTAGATAAACAAGAAAATATTGCACAAATTGTTAAGGAAGCTTTTCACGTAGCAACTTCCGGAAGACAAGGCCCTGTAGTTATTGATGTGCCAAAAGATTTAACAAATCCTGATGAATTATTTGATTTTAACTATCCTGAAAAAGCTAACATCAGATCCTATAATCCTCCTGTCAAACCAGAAAATCATCAAGTTTCTCGGGCTGTCGATGCAATACTAACTGCTGAGAGGCCTGTAATTTATGCTGGCGGTGGAACAATCTCGAGTAACGCATCTGATGAATTAAGAGAGCTAAATGAATTGCTTGATTTTCCAGTAACAAATACTTTGATGGGTTTGGGAGTCTATCCAGGAACTGGAAAAAGATTTTTAGGCATGCTGGGTATGCATGGAACTTATCAAGCAAATATGGCAATGCATAATGCTGACTTAATTATTGCTGTGGGAGCTAGATTTGATGATCGAATTACTAACACGCCAGAGAAGTTTGCTCCAAAAGCAAAAGTTATTCATTTTGATGTAGATCATTCATCAGTATCAAAGATAATTGAGGCAGATATTGCTGTATTTGGGCAAGTCAAGGACTCATTGAAAGCTATTAATAACTATTTAAGCTCGAGAAAGGATGAAATAAATAGAGAAAAGCTTTCTCCATGGCATCAGCAAATAAAAGAATGGAAAGAAAAGCATGGTCTTAATCATGAACTCTACAAGAATGATTCAGATGAGTATCCAATTTTACCTCAGGCAGCTGTGCAACATATATATCAAGAATCCGAAGGCAAAGCATTTGTTACATCAGATGTTGGTCAGCACCAAATGTTTGCTGCTCAGTACTATCACTTTGATGAACCAAGAAAATGGATAAATTCTGGTGGTCTTGGGACTATGGGTTTTGGTCTTCCGTCAGCAATGGGAGTTAAACTGGCTTATCCTGAAGAAGAAGTAATTTGCATTACTGGAGAAGGAAGTATTCAGATGTGTATACAAGAACTCTCAACATGCTCACAATATAAACTACCGATAAAAATATTTAATATAAATAATCTTGCCCTCGGCATGGTTAAGCAATGGCAGGATATGAACTATGATGGCAGACACTCATCCATTAGCTATGAGGACTCATTACCAGATTTTGTTGGGCTAGCAGAATCCTATGGGCATGTTGGTATTAAAATTACTAAAAATTCTGAACTCAAAGAAGGAATTGCTAAAGCATTAGCCATTAAAGATAAGTTAGTTTTTGTTGATATATATGTTGATCCAAATGAGCATGTGTATCCAATGCTTGTTGCTCCTAACGGAAGCTTAAAAGATATGTGGCTAGGTAAAGGTGAAAAAACATGATCCAAAGAAAACTTACTCTTGTAATGGAAAACAAACCAGGTGCACTAGCAAGAGTTGTTGGGCTTTTCCATCAAAGAGGATACAACATTGATAGCTTACATGTAGATCCAATTGAGGACTTTGAACCCTTTAGATTTATCGAAGATGAGCTAGGCATAAAATTTCAAGTAGGAGAGGTTTCGAGACTTACAATTCGAACAACAGTTGGAGATAAGCTTATGAGGCAAATTCTCAGACAGATAAATAAACTTATTGATGTTATCGCTGTAAGTGATGATGAAAGCACTTATTTAAAAGGAATATTAAGAAATGAAAATCTATTATGATGAAGATGCAAATCTAGAAATTATTAAGAACCTTAAAGTTGCAATAATTGGATATGGTTCACAAGGACATGCTCATGCAAATAATTTACATGATTCAGGTGTGGATATTACAGTTGGTCTCAGAGAGGGTTCAGCCTCATGGGAAAAGGCAGAATCTGCTGGCTTAAAAGTTTCAAATGTACGAGACTCAGTTAAAGGCTCTGATTTTGTAATGATTCTAGCGCCAGATGAGTTTCAAAGTGATTTGTATTCAAAACAGATAGAGCCAAACCTTAAAGAAGGCGTTATTTTGGCTTTTGCGCATGGGTTTAATATTCATTTTGGTAAGATCAAACCTACTGATGATATTAGCGTAGTGATGATTGCACCAAAAGGACCGGGACACACTGTAAGAAGCACATATATGTCAGGAGGAGGAGTGCCTTCATTAATTGCAATCTATAGAGATTCTATTTCTGCAAAAGAATTTAATGCCAAAGATGTCGCGCTCTCATATGCTAAAGCAAACGGTGGAACCAGAGCCGGCGTTCTAGAGACTTCTTTTAGAGAAGAAACCGAAACAGATTTGTTTGGGGAGCAAGCTGTCTTATGTGGAGGAATGACAGCGTTAATTAAAGCTGGTTATGAAACATTAGTAGAAGCTGGTTATAGCCCTGAGATGGCATATTTTGAATGTTTGCATGAAACAAAACTAATTGTTGATCTTCTTCATGAAGGAGGAATCTCAAATATGCATTATTCAATATCTAATACTGCAGAGTTTGGTGATTACTTAACAGGTCCCAGAATTATTACTGAAGAAACCAAAAAAGAAATGAAAAAAGTCCTACAAGACATTCAATCAGGTGATTTTGCGGATAAGTTTCTTGATGATTGTCGTCAAAGTAACGATGGAAGCGGCGGCCCTTTTTTAAAAAACAACCGAGAAAAAACTAAGGAACACTCCATAGAATCAGTTGGAAAAGAATTACGATCCAAGATGAAGTTTTTAAGTGAAAAAAAGCTTGTTGATAAAGATAAAAATTAACTGAAAAAAGTGTTTCCTTTTATCTTAAATAACGTGTAGAATTCACCTTCCGGCTGCGAGCCGGCTGTTCTTTAAACATATTTGGTTACTCGTGTGGGTGTTCAAAATACGAGAAAATTATAAAAAACTTTGTCACAGTTTTTAAACGTGACACATTGATCATAATTGAAGAGTTTGATCATGGCTCAGATTGAACGCTGGCGGTAGGCTTAACACATGCAAGTCGTGCGAGAAAGTACCTTCGGGTGCGAGTAGAGCGGCGGACGGGTGAGTAACGCGTAGGAATCTACCTAGTAGAAGGGGATAGCCCGGGGAAACTCGGATTAATACCGTATACCTCCTTAGGGAGAAAGAGGGCTTAGCTTTGATGCTCTCGCTATTAGATGAGCCTGCGTAAGATTAGCTTGTTGGTGAGGTAAAGGCTCACCAAGGCGACGATCTTTAGCTGGTCTGAGAGGACGATCAGCCACATTGGGACTGAGACACGGCCCAGACTCCTACGGGAGGCAGCAGTGGGGAATATTGGACAATGGGCGCAAGCCTGATCCAGCCATACCGCGTGTGTGAAGAAGGCTTTCGGGTTGTAAAGCACTTTAAGTAAGGAGGAAAAGATTGTAGTTAATACCTGCAATCCGTGACGTTACTTACAGAATAAGGACCGGCTAATTCCGTGCCAGCAGCCGCGGTAATACGGAAGGTCCAAGCGTTAATCGGAATTACTGGGCGTAAAGCGCGCGTAGGTGGTTTTTTAAGTTGGATGTGAAAGCCCTGGGCTCAACCTAGGAACTGCATCCAAAACTAGATGACTAGAGTACGAAAGAGGGAAGTAGAATTCACAGTGTAGCGGTGGAATGCGTAGATATTGTGAAGAATACCAATGGCGAAGGCAGCTTCCTGGTTCTGTACTGACACTGAGGTGCGAAAGCGTGGGTAGCGAACAGGATTAGATACCCTGGTAGTCCACGCCGTAAACGATGACAACTAGCTGTTGGGAGACAAGATCTCTCAGTGGCGCAGCTAACGCTTTAAGTTGTCCGCCTGGGGAGTACGGCCGCAAGGTTAAAACTCAAATGAATTGACGGGGACCCGCACAAGCGGTGGAGCATGTGGTTTAATTCGATGCAACGCGAAAAACCTTACCTACTCTTGACATACTTGGAAGCTCTTGTAATGAGAGTGTGCTTTTAGAGCCAAGATACAGGTGCTGCATGGCTGTCGTCAGCTCGTGTCGTGAGATGTTGGGTTAAGTCCCATAACGAGCGCAACCCTTACCCTTATTTGCCAGCGGTTCGGCCGGGAACTATAAGGGGACTGCCGGTGACAAACCGGAGGAAGGTGAGGACGACGTCAAGTCATCATGGCCCTTACGAGTAGGGCTACACACGTGCTACAATGGGGAATACAGACGGACGCTAAAGCGTGAGCTGGTGCTAATCCTAAAAAATTTCTCGTAGTCCGGATTGCAGTCTGCAACTCGACTGCATGAAGTCGGAATCGCTAGTAATCGCGAATCAGCATGTCGCGGTGAATACGTTCTCGGGTCTTGTACACACCGCCCGTCACACCATGGAAGTGTGTTGCACCAGAAGTAGGTAGTCTAACCTTCGGGAAGGCGCTTACCACGGTGTGATCCATGACTGGGGTGAAGTCGTAACAAGGTAGCCGTAGGGGAACCTGTGGCTGGATCACCTCCTTAAAATAATTTTGTATTTGAGGCCCACACGAGTAACCAAATTTAAAGAACATGATATGTATGATCTTTGGTATGTAATTTTCTTGTGTAAAAGTTTTTTTTACACATAGATCACTGCAAGTAATTAAAAGTAATTAATATATTTTATTAAGTTACTCTCAAAAACCTATAACCTTTTTAAGGTTATATGATCAAGTAAAGGAAGAGCACAAGGCGGATGCCTTGGCAGCTGAAGGCGATGAAGGACGTAGTAACCTGCGATAAGCTTCGGGGAGCTGGTAAACAAGCTTCGATCCGGAGATGTCCGAATGGGAAAACCCAATATACATAAGTATATTATTCTATTCTGAATTCATAGGAATAGAAGGCAAACCTAGGGAACTGAAACATCTAAGTACCTAGAGGAAAAGAAATCAATTGATATTCCGTTAGTAGCGGCGAGCGAAAGCGGATCAGCCCTTAAGCTTTAATTAATTTAGCAAAACATTCTGGAAAGTATGGCCATAGTAGGTGATAGCCCTGTATGCGAAAAGTTTTTTAAAGTGAAATCGAGTAGGTCGGGACACGTGAAATCTTGACTGAATATGGGGGGACCATCCTCCAAGGCTAAATACTCTCAGCTGACCGATAGTGAACCAGTACCGTGAGGGAAAGGCGAAAAGAACCCCGGCGAGGGGAGTGAAATAGAACCTGAAACCTTGTGCTTACAAGCAGTAGGAGCCCACTTGTTGGGTGACTGCGTACCTTTTGTATAATGGGTCAACGACTTAATTTTAGTAGCAAGCTTAACTGTTTAGGGTAGGCGCAGGGAAACCGAGTCTTAATAGGGCGCCAAGTTGCTGGAATTAGACCCGAAACCGGGTGATCTATCCATGGCCAGGGTGAAGGTTAGGTAACACTGACTGGAGGCCCGAACCCACTTATGTTGAAAAATGAGGGGATGAGCTGTGGATAGGAGTGAAAGGCTAATCAAACCCGGAGATAGCTGGTTCTCATCGAAAACTATTTAGGTAGTGCCTCATGTATTACCATTGGGGGTAGAGCACTGTTTCGGCTAGGGGGTCATCCCGACTTACCAAACCGATGCAAACTCCGAATACCAATGAGTATGAGCATGGGAGACAGACTGCGGGTGCTAACGTCCGTAGTCGAGAGGGAAACAACCCAGACTGTCAGCTAAGGTCCCAAATTATGATTAAGTGGGAAACAATGTGGGAAGGCACAAACAGCTAGGAGGTTGGCTTAGAAGCAGCCACCCTTTAAAGAAAGCGTAACAGCTCACTAGTCGAGTCGGCCTGCGTGGAAGATATAACGGGGCTAAATCATAAACCGAAGCTACAGATCTTTTTAAGATGGTAGATGAGCGTTCTGTAAGCCGCTGAAGGTAAGCTGTGAGGCGAACTGGAGGTATCAGAAGTGCGAATGTTGACATGAGTAACGATCAAAGAGGTGAAAAACCTCTTCGCCGAAAAACTAAGGGTTCCTGTCCAACGCTAATCGAGGCAGGGTGAGTCGGCTCCTAAGGCGAGGGCGAAAGCCGTAGTCGATGGGAAACAGGTTAATATTCCTGTACTTTTTACAACTGCGATGGGGTGACGGAGAAGGTTAGACTATCACGGCGTTGGTTGTCCGTGTTTAAGGCTGTAGACTGACAATTTAGGTAAATCCGGATTGTTAAGGTCGAGGGCTGATGACGATTACCTATTGGTAAGAAGTAGTTAATACCATGCTTCCAGGAAAAACCTCTAAGCTTCAGGTTGTAAGAAACCGTACCCGAAACCGACACAGGTGGTTAGGTAGAGAATACCAAGGTGTTTGAGAGAACTTGGGTGAAGGAACTAGGCAAAATGACACCGTAACTTCGGGAGAAGGTGTGCCGTAGTTAGTGATTAGACTTGCTCTATGAGCTGATTATGGTCGAAGATACCAGGTGGCTGCGACTGTTTACTAAAAACATAGCACTCTGCAAACTCGTAAGAGGACGTATAGGGTGTGACGCCTGCCCGGTGCCGGAAGGTTAATTGATGAAGTTAGCTTCGGCGAAGCTTCTGATCGAAGCCCCGGTAAACGGCGGCCGTAACTATAACGGTCCTAAGGTAGCGAAATTCCTTGTCGGGTAAGTTCCGACCTGCACGAATGGCGTAACGATGGCCACACTGTCTCCACCCAAGACTCAGTGAAATTGAAATCGCTGTTAAGATGCAGTGTACCCGCAGCTAGACGGAAAGACCCCGTGCACCTTTACTACAGGTTCACACTGGACTTTGACTTTATTTGTGTAGGATAGGTGGGAGACTTTGAAGCCAAAACGCTAGTTTTGGTGGAGTCGTCCTTGAAATACCACCCTTGTAAAATTGAGGTTCTAACTTAGGCCCATTATCTGGGTTGAGGACAGTGTGTGCTGGGTAGTTTGACTGGGGCGGTCTCCTCCCAAAGAGTAACGGAGGAGTACGAAGGTATCCTCAACACGGTCGGACATCGTGTGCAGAGTATAAAGGCAGAAGGATGCTTGACTGCGAGATCGACGGATCGAGCAGGTAGGAAACTAGGTCTTAGTGATCCGGTGGTTCTGAATGGAAGGGCCATCGCTCAACGGATAAAAGGTACGCCGGGGATAACAGGCTGATACCCCCCAAGAGTTCACATCGACGGGGGTGTTTGGCACCTCGATGTCGGCTCATCACATCCTGGGGCTGGAGCAGGTCCCAAGGGTATGGCTGTTCGCCATTTAAAGTGGTACGCGAGCTGGGTTTAGAACGTCGTGAGACAGTTCGGTCCCTATCTGCTGTGGGCGTCGGAAATTTGAGGGAAGCTGATCCTAGTACGAGAGGACCGGATTGGACGAACCTCTGGTGTTCCGGTTGTCACGCCAGTGGCATTGCCGGGTAGCTATGTTCGGAAAGGATAACCGCTGAAAGCATCTAAGCGGGAAGCCTCTCCCAAGATTAAATTTCCCAGAAACTTCGGTTTCCTAAAGAGTCGTCATAGACTATGACGTTGATAGGCGAGATGTGTAAGCGTTGTAAGGCGTTGAGCTAACTCGTACTAATAACTCGTGAGACTTGATCATGTAACCTTAAGAAGGATTTACATGCGAAGTAACTTAATACATAAACTTAAGTGATTTAAAAATTGCATACCAGTTTGCCTGATGACAATAGCAGTTTGGTCCCACCTGATCCCATTTCGAACTCAGAAGTGAAACGAACTAGCGCCGATGGTAGTGCAGGGCTTCCCTGTGTGAGAGTAGGACATCGTCAGGCTTTTGATTTAAAAGCTCTCAAGAAATTGAGAGCTTTTTTTGTTTTAGGCTAGATTTATTATTAAAAGTACACATAATCTAACTATGAATATTAAAGAAGAGTTCAGACTAGCTTTGAGAGAGCTTGTTTATCCTGTATGTGTCGTGTCTACATATAATGATGAAACAAAAGAAAATCATGCTATTACAGTTTCATCCGTTACATCATTATCGTTTGAACCACCTTCTATTCTTGTTTGCATAAATAAAGACTCAAGCATTCATTCATCTTTAAAAAAAGATTCCAATTTCAATATTAGCTTTTTGTCTTCTTCGCAAACCCAAATATCAAATCTTTGCGGAACAGACGAACTTTCTGATAAGAGATTTGATAATGATTTTTGGGATTTTAAGAACAATATAGGCTTCATAAAAAATTCACAATCTGTTATTTCATGCACCATAAAAGAAATTACCAGTCACGGATCTCATAGTGTTTTTTTTGGGGATGTAGTTGAAGTGATAAAAAATAGTAATACTAAACCTCTTCTTTATGGGAAGGGAGAGTACTTGGATATTTAGAGATGCTTATTGGTTTAACAGGTGGAATTGGATCAGGCAAAAGCTTAGCTGGAGATTTTTTCAAAAGTAAAAAGATTGATGTAATTGATGCTGATGATCTTGCCCACAATGCCTTAGATAGAGAAGGAGAGGGATACAAAAAGTTTTTAGATATTTTCGGAGAAACTTTTCTAGATGAAAACTCTGAAATAGATAGAAAAGCTCTTAGAAAGTATATTTTTCAAAATCCAGAAATGAAAAATAAGTTGGAGGAAATAGTTCATCCGATTGTGCAAAATGGCATATTAAACTTTATCAATAATTCAAATAGTATATATAGGATTATTATTGTTCCACTTATAGCAGAAACAAACAGTTCTTCATTTTATGATCGGGTTTTGGTAATAGATTGCAAAAAAGAAATCCAAATAGAAAGAGCCTCTAAAAGAGATAACTCCAATGAAGAGCAGATCTTAAAAATAATTCAGTCGCAGGCTTCATCTGAGGATAGGAATAAGATCGCTAATGATGTAGTTGAAAATAATGATACTAAAGATGAATTTTTAATGAATCTAGAAGATATTCATAAAAAATACTTAATTCTTGCAAACAATGATTAACTGTCCAAATTGTGAAAAAAAAGTGAGCATTGACAGCTCCAATGAATATAGGCCTTTTTGCTCAAAGAAATGTAAGCTCATTGACTTGGGTGAGTGGGCTAATGAAGAAAAAAAGATCTCTAGACCTATCCAGTCAGAAGATTTCTATGAGGATTGATTAAACATTGAGATTCCTGCTATTCCACATGCATAGTGTTTGGAAGCAATCTCTAAATCATCATTGCTTAAACCTCCAATAGCATAGATTTTTATCAAAGATTTTTTAGCCATATCTGAAAATTTATCCCAACCTATTCCTTTCGTAATAATCTTTTTGTCTATGAGCTTGTCTTTGATAGGACCCAAAATACAATAATTTAAACCTAAATTGCTAGCCAAAGATATCTCTTTTTCATTATGACAAGAGCCACCAAGTAGCTTCTTTTTTTCAAAATGCTTAAGATCATCCTTTTTTAATTCTTTCAAAAGAGAACTTGTAAAATGCACGCCATAACTTTCATTAATTAAATCACTCATCCCCATAAAAGAATCTAAATTATCAAAATGAAGAATGCATGGCATTTTCCCATTCAATGATTCCATTATTCTTTCAGCTAATTTTTGATACCCGTCTCTATCCAAGGATTTATTTCGGATTATAAGAAAATCAACTTTATGAGAATTCCTTCTTATTAATTCAAGATTATTTATATATGAACTTATATTTTCATGGGAGAGGTCAGGTGTTATAGCAATGCTGCTATGTTCTCTTCCTAAATTATTCTCCATCCACCAGTCTCGATTAATGACTTAGCTTTTTTATACTTCATCTCTTTAGTTTCTTCACCATTAGTTATTTTTACAAGCTCATTCCTTCCAATCTTTTCTGATGCTATGACTTGTTCAGTTTTATGATGTTTTTCAGGACTTTGAGCAATCTGAGATGGATCTTCATTCTTTTTCAGCTCCAGATTTTTTTCAGCATTTTTAAGATTATCTTTTTCAATTTTTTCTATTTCTTCTTTAGTAGCAATTTGAATATTGAATAAGATTCTTACAGTTTCTGAATTTATTTCATCCAGCATGTTCTCAAACATATTAAAAGCTTCTCTTTTGTATTCATTTTTAGGATTTTTTTGAGCATATGCTCTCAGACCTACACTTTGTCGAAGATGATCCATTTCTGCTAAATGTTCTTTCCAGTGGACATCAAGTACCTGCAGCATGATTTGTTTTTCTAAAAGCTTCCTTTGCTCGCCAATATGTTCAAATTTTGATTTATACATATCTTTAGCTTCTGAAATAATAATATTTTTAATTTCTTCAACACCTAAAGACTTATCGTTGTCTATGACGGGCTTAAACTCTTTATTGAATTGAAAACTTTCTTTTAGGAATTGATCAAGTTCTGAAGTTTTCCATTGTGATTCAACTGATTCAAATGGAATAAAGGAATATATTGAATTTTCAAAGCTTTCCTCAATTAGCCCCTGAATTGTTTCTTCAATATCATCTTCTTCAAGCAGATCATTTCTAAGAGCATAAATTGCGGTCCTTTGATCATTTGCAACATCGTCATATTCAAGCAAGTTTTTTCGAATATCAAAATTACGGTTTTCTATGCGCTTTTGTGCATTCTCAATTCCGCGCGAAAGCATTTTGTGCTCAATGTGATCATCTCCCATTCCTATTCTCTCAAATAATGCTCTCCTACTATCTGTAATGAAAAGCCTTAATAGATCATCCTCTAAAGATAGAAAAAACTGCGAGCTACCTGGATCTCCTTGTCTTCCGGAACGTCCGCGAAGCTGATTATCTATTCTCCTTGACTCATGCCTTTCAGTACCCAATATACATAGACCACCTGCATCCAAAACTGTCTGATGGCTGGATTCCCATTCTTTGTTGTTCTCTTTTTTACCTCCAAGGACAATATCTGTTCCACGACCTGCCATGTTGGTAGCGATTGTAACAACTCCTGGCTTACCTGCATTTGCAATTACTTCTGCTTCTCTTTCGTGCTGTTTGGCATTTAAAACCTGATGAGGAATATTTTTCTTCTTAAGAAGATTTGAAACTTCTTCAGAGGACTCAACTGAAACTGTTCCAACTAGAACCGGAACATGACTTTCTCTTAGCTCCTCAATCTTTTTTATGAGAGCTTTATACTTGGCAGTTTTAGAAAGGAAAACAAGATCATCCTGATCATCTCTGATCATTTTTTTATTTGTTGGTATTACAACAACATTAAGGCCATAGATCTGATTGAATTCTAATGCCTCAGTATCAGCAGTACCAGTCATTCCAGATAAGGTATCAAAAAGCCTAAAGAAGTTCTGGAAAGTAGTAGATGCAAGAGTTTGTGATTCTCTCTGAATAGTTACATTTTCCTTACATTCAAGTGCTTGATGAACACCCTCAGATATTCTCCTGCCTGGCATACTTCTTCCCGTATGCTCATCAATCAAGACTACTTCACCATTTCTTACAAGATAGTGAACATCTCTGTTATATAAAAAATTTGCTCTTAATGTAGCTTGAACAAATCTCATTATCTTTATATTTGATACAGAATAGAGATTTCCAGAACTAGATAATATATCCATATCCTCTAAGAGAGACTCAACTAACATATAACCTTCATCAGTGAGGTCGATATTTCTATTTTTTTCATCAATTATGTAATGGCCAATTTCGCTCTCCTCTAATGGCTCTTCTTCAGTCTCTTCTCTTAACTGCCTTTTTAGTTTGGGAACAATTGACTTAATATGTGAATAAATCTCTGAGCTTTCATTACTCGGACCAGAAATAATAAGAGGCGTTCTTGCCTCATCAATCAAAATTGAATCAACTTCATCGACAATTGCAAAATCAAGTGAGCACTGAACTCTGTCCTCTGCTCTAAGAGCCATATTATCTCTTAAATAATCAAACCCAAGCTCATTATTTGTGGCATATATGACATCGCAGTCATAGGCTGCTGCTTTCTCACTTAATTCTTGACCAGAATAAATAACACCCACAGAAAGACCTAAGAATTCATAAATAGGACGCATCCATTCTGCATCTCTTTTTGCAAGATAGTCATTTACAGTAACTAAGATAACCTTATTACCCATTGCAGAATTAAGGAAAGTTGGTAGTGTAGCGACGAGAGTCTTTCCCTCACCAGTTTTCATCTCAGCTATATTTCCCTCTGCAAGAGCAATCCCACCAAGCATTTGTGCATCAAAATGTCTGAGACCAATAGTTCTTTTGCCAGCTTCTCTTACAGCAGCGAATGCTTCAGGAAGTATTGAGTATAAGTCATTATTTTGGGAGAACTTTTTAGATAAATCTGATTTTAATGCACTATAGAAGCTATCTTCTTTGGAGCTATAATCTTCATCTAAGCTGTTGATAGCATCAACAAACTTTTGCATTCTTTTCAGATTTCTATCGTTACTCGTTCCAAAGATTTTGCCAATAAAACCGAACATTTTTTTATTCTAGAGACCTTCGAAAGGCGGCCTTACATATGAAATTGGAGCCTCATCAATATTATCAAACTCAATTACCTCAAAAGCATCTTCTGTTTCGCTGATCTTTCTCAGTAAACTATTATTTAATGCATGACCTGACTTATATCCAACATACTGCCCAATAAGGTTGTGACCCAGCAAATAAAGATCTCCAATTGCATCAAGAATCTTGTGCTTCACAAACTCATCATCAAAGCGAAGACCTTCTTCATTGATAATCTCTTCCTCTCCAATATTGATTGCATTTGCAACACTAGCGCCTAAAGCTAGATTATTTTTTTGTAACATCTCAACATCTTTATTAAAACCAAAAGTTCTTGCTCTGCAAACTTCTCTTACAAAAGAGGTCGATGAAAAATCGATTGTTGATTCAGCAGGAAATCTTCTTTGTACCGGATGATTGAAATCAATTGAAAATGAAACCTTAAAGCCATCAAATGGTCTTATAAATGCGTATGCATCGTCTCGCTCAACTCTTACCTCTTTTAAAACTTTTATAAATTTCTTTTTTTCATCCTGATCAGCAATTCCTGCAGCTTGGAGAAGAAAAACAAAGGGTCCTGCGCTTCCATCCATGATAGGCATTTCAGGGCCATCAACTTCAATAAGACAATTATCTATGCCAAGTCCCGCAATTGCTGATAAGAGGTGCTCTATTGTTGATATTTTATGTTCGCCAGACCCCAGCGTTGTAGATAATGTTGTGAAACCAACTTCTCTTGCAGTAGCATGAATTTCAAGATGTGGTTCTAGATCAGTCCTTACGAATCTAATTCCAGTATTTGCATCAGCTGGATGGAGTTCAATATTAACTTGTTTACCGGAATGAAGTCCTATTCCTGAAGCCTTTATAGAATTTCTAAGTGTCCTTTGTTTAAGCATTGATAAAGTCTAATCTAATATATATTTTCTAGCCATTAGTTTTTTTTATTTCGCTTAAGGCTATTCCTGCTGCAACAGCAACATTTAAGCTGTTTATTTTATCATTTCTAACTAAATTTACTTTATGATCACAATTAGAGAGCGTTTTTTCTCTTATGCCTTTTTCTTCAGATCCCAATACAAGCGCTGCTCCAGACAAACTAAGTTGATCAATTGTTTTATCAGAATGTTCACTTAAACCAATTACTTCGATTCCGAAATCTTGAAGCGCCTTAACACAGTTTATAAGATTAGAAACCATATAAATCTTTAGTAAATCTGACCCACCACTAGATGTTCTATGAACAACTTCTGTTAAGGGAGAACAATGATTTTTGTTAATAATAATTCCATCTACCCCATAAATTGCAGAAGATCTCATGATTGCACCCATATTTCTTGGATCAATTACATTATCTAATACCACAAATATTGGGACGCCACTAGAAAGGTTTTCTAAATAATTTTTTAGATCTTTTAAATCACCGATATCCATTGAAGATACAATCGCTTGTGGGTTTTTTTTAATTTTCTTTGATTTTTCTACAGCAACACCATTATCAGAGCACTTTTGAAGCAACTTAAGCATTCTTACATCTTCTCTTGCCTCAGGAACAAGAACTTTTTTAATAACTTCTGGCTTATTTTTCAGAAGAATTTCGATTGAATGAAAGCCTTCTCTTATTTTGCTGTCAGTTTTCATTATTTATTTTTAGATAATATTATTTTTCTCTCTTCTGGAATAACTGCATCAATCCTTACATTGAATTGATCTCCTATCTTGAATGTTTTACCAGATCTTCTACCTTTCAGTATATTATTTCTCTCACTATATACATAATGATCATCTTTAAGGTCTGATACATGCATTAATCCTGAGACAAAGAAACCTTCTAATTCACAAAACACTCCAAAATGAGTTACGCCAACTACTCTTGCTGGCATGACATTTCCAACTCTTTCTTTTAAGAAAAAACAAATTAATTGCTGAGTTACTTGCCTAGATGATTTTTCAGCTCTTTTTTCTAAATCAGATAAATTTCCGCATTCCTCCTCGAAAGCTTCTTCATCAAAATGTACTTTTTCTTTCTTTAAAATTGATTTTATTAGTCTGTGAATTATTAGATCTGGATATCTTCTTATCGGGGATGTGAAATGAGAATATTCCTCAAGCTGAAGGCCAAAGTGACTAGATTTTTTTGAAGAATAAATCGCTCTTGGAAGACCCTGCAAAATAAGGCTTTGAAGAGAAGTTGCATTTTCACTTCTTTTTGCAATCTCAATACATCGTTGTAGCAAAATTATTGGGTCATCAGATCTTTTTAATCCAAAGCTTTGAAATTTTTCAAATAGTGCCAATAACTTATCTGCATCTGGCTTATCATGAAATCTATTTATTGATATCTCTAATGAACTTTTTACGAACATGATCGCGCATATATTTGCGGCTATCATGGCTTCTTCAATCATCTGATGGGCAAACATTCTCCTTGAAAGCTTTATTGCCTCAACTTCTCCTATATTATTTATTTTCAATATTGGTTCATTTGATTCAATTTCTAAAGCATTCCTTTTCGCGCGTTTATCAAGGAGGGCGATTGTTAAATCTTTAAGAGCATTAATAGACCCATTAACACTTGTTGAACCAATTTTTTTCTTTCTTAGAATAGCTTCTTCAACCTCTGAATATGTCAGTCTATATTTTGATTCAATCTTAGCTTCATAAAAATCATAATCTTTAATCTCACCATCAGTATCAAAAGTAATATCTGAAACAACAACATTTCTGATTTTATTTGGTACAAGAGAACATAAATCATTACTTATTTCTTCCGGCAACATGGGTATAACAGTATTTGGAAAATAAATAGAAGTTCCTCTTTCTTTTGCTGCCTTGTCTATTTCACTCCCAGGCCTAACAAGGCTGCTAACATCAGCTATTGCAACCGATAATTTGTATCCTGTCTTTAACTTTTTGCAGAGGACTGCATCATCAAAATCTTTTGCATCCTTTCCATCAATAGTTACAAAATCTGCCTCTGACAAATCTTTTCTATCTATATTTTTTTCAAGCTGTAATCCAGTCACCTCATTTTTAACTGATTTGGACCAAGTATGAGGAATTTGATTTTCTTCTAAGATTTGATCAATAGAGTATTCTAGGAAATTCACTAATTTGCTCTTACTATTTTGAGGTTAAAAATTATATTCCAGATTTAGATTAACAAGTCTTCCACGAGGATCATGAACTCTTGTATCAAAGCTGAAATCGGGAGCATCATACAATCTAGGAGCAGATTCATCCAGCGCATTAATTATCGCAATACCAAAATTGATATTACCCTCATTAAGATCTATTGATTTTCTGGCTGAGATATCAAACACCAAAAAGGAATTAACTTTATTCTTGTATCCTAGACTTGCTCCAAGACCTGTAATAGGTCGCTGGTTGGTATATTCATCTACATATCTTGTGATTAAGCTCAAAAGGTAACCATTGTGCTCCCAGTCCATAAAAGCATTCAGACGTTTTTTTGGAAGAGAGTGGGTATGGGAATCGTAATTAAATTTACCAACCCTGTTAATCATCTTTGATAAGCCATCTGCAGTAATTTGCGGCGTCAAGAATTCATCAAATATAGTTCCTTTAACTCTGAGACTTATCGGCGAGTAATTATTTAACTCAAATATATAGTCAAATTGAAAGTCTGTACCACTAATCTTTGTATTCTCCTCATTGAAATAAGTCGTCGTCACACCAATGAGATCACCAAATTCATTTCTTGTGATACTTGGGCCAAAGGGATCTTGAGTTAACAAAGCTTGAGCACTTTCAACTTCAATACGATCATCGTAATTAACTTCCCAGTAATCAATTGAAAACTTATAACTATCTTTTTGGAAAATTAATCCAAAATTTTGATTAGATGATGTTGAGGGTTTTAAGTCAGGATTGCCGATCGAAGCTTGCCTTACAAATACTGAGTCATCGATATCTCTTACGCTTCCAAGATTAATTTGGCTAGAAAACATTTGAGCCATAGATGGAGCTGAAAATGCACTTCCCCTTGAAAATCTTAACGTCAAAGACTCATTAAATTGGTATTTCATTGATAATTTTGGATCGAATGATGATTCATTTTTCATCTCTTCGTAACGTCCTGCAATTCTTATATCAAGTGCTTCAAGAAATCTCCGCTCAGCTTCAACAAAAAGGGCCTTACCATTTCTACTTTTTGATACATTTTTGCCTCCGCCAAGAAAGAAGAGGTCAGCTGTTTTGATGAGCTTTCCATCAGCATCAAATTCAGCTCGGCTTATTTCATCATAAAATATATCGAGATTCTCATTGTTAATTTGAAATCCATAAGCATATTTAATGTTTTTAGTTTCTGCTCTAAAAATACCATTAAGACTTAGCAGATCAGCGCTTTTATTTGATACCTCAGCACCCCTTACAAAATCTATTAGTGATTGAGAGTTTTGCGAAGAATCAAATATATTCCACATTT
>CACBQK010000002.1 GCA_902541365.1 uncultured SAR86 cluster bacterium | reverse complement strand
CTTTGCTCTAGAATTAACTGGCATTACTGCTCCGAAGGTTTAAAGTCATCAGGAAATTCTGCATTTGAATGGACTTCTTGAACATCATCCACTTCATCTAAAAAATCAAGAATCCTTAGAACTTTTTCTCCCATTTCTTGATCAACAGGTACGCTTGTATCAGCTTTCATTGTGACCTCTGCATTTTCAACTTCTATCCCTTGCTCCTTGAGCTTCTCTACAAATGCAGAAAGATTTTGAGATGGCACAGTCGCTACAAAATTATCTCCAGTATCTTCAAGGTCTTCACCATCAAAATCCAATAAAATTTCCATTACAGCATCTTCATCTTGATTTTTTTCAATCATCGCAAGACCAATTTTGTTAAATAAGTAACTAACGGAACCATCTGTACCAAGATTACCTCCAAACTTTGTGAATGCGTGTCTAACATCTGCAACAGTTCTATTTCGATTATCAGTCATTGCCTCAACTAAAACAGCAACCCCTCCTGGACCATATCCTTCATATGTAATTTCCTCAAGGTTCCCAGCTTCTCCTGCACCAGTTCCCCGCTCTATAGCCCTATTTATTGTATCTTTAGGCATATTTTCAGAATTAGCTTTATCAAGAGCCAATCTTAATCTAGGATTATCATTAGGATCACCGCCACCTGCTTTTGCTGCAACGGTAAGCTCACGGATCAATTTAGTATATATCTTTCCTCTTTTAGCATCTTGTCTGGCTTTTCTATGTTTTATATTTGCCCATTTGGAATGACCAGCCATTATTTATTCCTCATTAAGATCTTTTTTAATATGCAGCTCATTAAGTTGAGACTCATCAACAATATTTGGCGCATCTGTAAGAAGACATGATGCGCTCTGAGTCTTGGGGAATGCAATTACATCTCTTATATTTTCAGTTTGAGTAAGCAGCATGACAATTCTATCAAGACCTAGAGCTATACCGCCATGAGGTGGGCATCCAGTTTTAAGAGCATCAAGCAAAAATCCAAACTTAAGACTTGCTTCCTCACTTGAAATATTTAGAGCATCAAAGATAGCCGATTGCATTTTAGAGTCATGAACCCTCAAAGAACCTCCGCCTATTTCATATCCGTTTAGAACTAGGTCATAAGCATAAGCTTGAGCACCAGATGGATCCTTTCTAAATTTTTCTAGATCCTCTTTAGGTCTTGTAAATGGATGATGGAGCGCCTTCAAATTACCTGCATCACTTTCAAACATTGGGAAATTAGTTATCCAACATGGCGCCCAATCTTTTTGATATAAATCTAAATCTTTTCCAAGTCTCTTTATTAGAGAGCTCATACTTAAATTAACTACTTCAGAAGGTCCTGCACCAAAGAAAATTAAGTCATCATCTACAGGATTCAACTTGTTAAAAAGATCAGTTATGAATTCTTTAGAAAGGAACTTAAGAATTGGAGATTGGAGTCCATTTTCGATGTCAGAGGCATCATTAATTTTTATATAAGCAAGCCCTTTTGCTCCCAATTTACCTACAAAATTTGTATATTCATCTATTAGAGATCTTGTAAGTTTATTTCCTCCATCTACTTTTAAAGCAACAACTCTTGATCCATCATTTTTTGCAGGATCAGAGAAAACTTTAAATTCTTCCTTTTTAGCTTCATCAGAAATCTCTATCAACTCAAGAGGTATTCTTAGATCTGGTTTATCTGAGCCGTATTTATTAATTGCATCCGCATAGTCAAGTTCATCAATATTATCTATGTTGTGATTTGCAAAATCTTTAAGCAGAAGCTTTAGTAAGCTTGAACCAAGCTCAATGATATCTTTTTCCTCAACAAAAGATGCTTCTATATCAATCTGAGTAAATTCAGGCTGTCTGTCTGCTCTTAGATCTTCATCTCTAAAACATCTTGCAACTTGATAGTATCTGTCCATTCCTCCCATCATGAGCATTTGCTTAAAAAGTTGAGGAGACTGAGGAAGAGCGTAAAAGCTTCCGGGGTGAACACGACTTGGCAAAATATAGTCCCTTGCTCCTTCAGGAGTTGCTCTTGTGAGTATTGGAGTTTCTATTTCATTGAAGCTTCTGCCTTCCAAAAAATTTCTTATGGTAGATACAATTTTAGATCTTTTAAGAATCCTATTATTCATTTCAGGTCTTCTTAAATCTAGGATTCTGTTTTTTAATCGAACATCCTCATTAACATCTTGGTAATCATCTAGTGGGAATGCTGGCGTTGCAGCAGAGTTTAAAACCTCTAATTCGCTTACTTCTATTTCAATCTCCCCAGTCTTCATTTTAGAGTTAACAGTACCCTCAGGTCGCTCACGGACACTTCCTTTTATCTTAATAACAAACTCGCTTCTACATTTATCTGCAAGGGAAAATGCCTCTTCGTTGGATGGATCGATAACTGCCTGACAAATACCCTCAAGATCTCTTATATCAAGAAAAATAACGCCACCATGGTCTCGCCTTCGATGGACCCAACCACATATTGAAACATCTTTTCCTAAATGTTCTTTAGTTACATTCCCACAGTATTCAGTTCTCATTGCTTACCTTTCCGCTATCCTTGTTCTCTTTTTTTGACTTTGTGGAGTCTTTAGTATCTTTTTCTTTATTTAGTATGTTCTTTTTATTACCTGTTTTAAAGTCAGTTTCATACCATCCGCTGCCCTTAAGCCTAAATGATGGGCTGGATATTAACTTATTTAAAGCATTTTTATCACAATTTGGACATTTTTTTAGTGGATCATCCGAAAATTTCTGTATTTTTTCAAATTGGTGCCCACAATTTGAGCATTTGTATTCATAAATGGGCATATAACTAAAAAAAACTATAAAATTATAAACTATAAGTATTTTTTATATGCAAAAATAAAATAGATATGTTTTGGTCAAATTATTTCATTCCTACGCTAAAAGATACTGCTTCTGAGGATGCTCAAGTTATAAGTAATAGCCTCATGCTTAAGTCTGGCATGATAAGAAAAAATGCCTCTGGGATTTATACATGGCTTCCGCTTGGTTTAAGGGTCTTAAATAAAGTTGAAAATATTGTTAGAGAAGAGATGAACAATGCGGGAGCGCATGAAGTGCTAATGCCGATGGTACAACCAAAGGACTTATGGAATGAATCAAAGAGATGGGACAAATTTGGTCCAGAATTGCTTAGATTTAAAGATCGTCACGATAGAGATTTTTGCCTAGGCCCTACTCATGAAGAAGTAATAACTGATTTAATTAAAAATAATGTCAAAAGTTATAAAGAGCTTCCTTTAAATATATATCAAATACAAACTAAATTTAGAGATGAAATAAGACCAAGATATGGAGTGATGAGGAGTAGAGAATTCTTAATGAAAGATTCTTACAGCTTTCATCTTTCTGAAGAAAGCTTGGAAGAAACATACCAAATAATGAGAAATGCCTACTCAAAAATTTTTGAGAGAATAGGGTTAGATTTCAAAATAGTAAAAGCAGACTCAGGCGCAATTGGTGGAGATAAATCTGAGGAATTTCATGTACTTGCAGAAAATGGTGAAGATACTCTTGCAGTATCTGATAAATCTGATTATGCGGTTAATGCTGAGCTTTTGCTTGAAAATGGTCAAGATTCAAAATCACTAGTTGGACAAGAATCACCTGATGGGAATGGATTGCTGGAAATTACAAAAGGTATTGAAGTGGGACATATATTCCAATTGGGCAAGCTATATAGCGAAAATATGAATGCGACTGTTTTAGATGACTCAGGTAAAACTAAGAACATGCACATGGGATGTTATGGAATAGGTATCTCAAGGATAGTCGCGGCTGCAATTGAACAAAATTTTGATGATAAGGGTATTATTTGGCCAAAATCTATATCTCCTTTTGATTTAAATATAATTACAATCGGGGCTGATAAAGACAAAAATATTGAAGCATCATCCAGAAAACTTTATAAAGAGCTCACTCAGAAAGGGTTCGAGGTAGTATTGGATGATCGAGATGATGGTTTTGGGAAAAAGATAAAAGATTCTGAGTTAATTGGCGTTCCTGTATCGATCGTTTTTGGTAAAAATTTTACGGATCATAACAAGGTTGAAATTATCTTCAGGAATGGAGAGAAAGTGGCTTCTGATTTGAATGAAGTAGAGGAAATAATTTAAAAAGGAGAAAAATATGAGTATTTCGCTCAGCGATGCATCGCTTAAAACTTACAGACAACTTCTTCCTGCATCTTTAGCTATTATGAAGAAAGCTGAAAAATATTTTACTGATGAAGGTACAAACTTAAATGATCTAGCTGAAATGAGATTGATAGAGGACATGGCTCCATTAACTTTCCAAGTTTTCAGTGTCGTACATCATTCTGTAGGCGCTATAGATGCACTAAAAGTAGGTGAATTCGCTCCTCCAAAAATGCCAGAGAATTTAAGCTTCAATGATCTGATTGATATGCTTGAAAATGCTGAGGAAAAATTAAATCATTTTTCTGATGAAGATATAAACTCTCTTTCAGGGAAAGAAGTAATGTTTAAAATGGGGCAAATAGAATGGGCCTTTACAGCAGAGGACTTTATTCTTTCTTTTTCACTTCCTAATTTCTATTTTCATGTTACAACATTATATGATCTGTTCAGAGTTAAGGGTCTTGAAATAGGTAAACTTGATTTTGCTGGAACACTAAGAATAAAAGACTAAACTAATACTCTTAAGTGCCACAAAATGTTACAAATGGTGTATTCGTTTCAGAGGGCTTCTTAAAAGTTTCAGTATATTCATTCTCATCAAAGGGATTTTTATATAGCTCAAGAATTTCATTAATAAGATTCATGTCGCCATTTACAGCATTTTCAAGTGCATCCTCAATAATATGATTCCTTGGGATATAACATGGATTAGTTAAATCCATTTTCTTTGTAATGTCTTTAAGATTGGTCTTTTCGGTAATAATTTTTATCATCCAATCTTCAGTCCACTTCTTGAAATCACCTGAATTTTTAAAAACTGAGTCCTCTATACTCTTTGTCTTGTTGAGGATTTTTGATAAGTCTCTAAATGACAGAGTGAAATCAATTGAATTTGAATCTAATATTTTAAGATAATCTTTTATAAGGTTTATATTGTTTTGATTTATCGAATCAATACCTAGCTTTTCCCCCATTTCCGAGTAAAAGTACTTTTCGAAGGAAGGCATTACTGCTTGAAGAACTTCAGTTAATTTTTCAATTGATTTTTGCTCATTATCATCAATGAGGGGAATGAGAGCTTCAGCTAATTTAGAAAGATTCCAAACAAGAATTGCAGGTTGATTTCCGTAACAATACCTTCCTGCAACATCTATTGAGCTAAAAACTGTCTTTGGATCATAATAATCCATAAAAGCGCATGGTCCATAGTCAATCGTTTCTCCAGAAACAGTCATATTATCTGTATTCATAACGCCATGAATAAAGCCAATATTCATCCACTTAGAAACTAATCTTGTCTGACTTTCACATACAGCAGCAAAAAACTTTATATATTTTTCATTGGTATTCTTTAATTCAGGATAATGTCTAAAAATAGAATAATTCGCTAACTTTTTTAATATCTGAGCGCCCTGCATAGCAGCAAACTCGAATGTACCTATTCTTATATGGCTATTAGCAACTCTTGCAAGAATACCTCCAGGAAGCTCAGTGTCTCTTGTGACACTTTCATTAGTTTTTAAAGCAAGTAGTGCTCGAGTTGTTGGAATCCCAGCTGCATTCATGAATTCGCTTATTATGTATTCTCTTAATACAGGACTAAGAGCAGATTTTCCATCTCCCCTTCTAGAAAAAGGCGTTTGTCCAATACCTTTTAATTGAATATCTTGATTGTTAATCTCTCCAAGCAAGATCGCTCTTCCATCACCAAGATTTGGATTAAATTGTCCAAATTGATGTCCGGAGTATGCTTGTGCAATAGGTATTGAATCTCTAAGTAATGCATTACCACTGAAAACATTTAGACATTTATCAGAGTCTAAGAACTTTTTACTAAAACCAAGCTCTTCGCCAAGTTCATAATTTTTAAGAATTATTTCAGAATTCTGGAACCCGGTAGGAATACACTTTTTTGATAACTCAGGCAAATCCTGGGCAAAAGAATTCTCAAGGCCTGATTGCATAACAATTTAAGAGTATCTACTCAGGATTTCTTTAACTTACTCTTTTTATTATGGTCGCATTTGCAGTTCCGCCACCTTCACAAATTGCTTGGAGACCATATTTTGACTCTCTTCTCTCCATTTCATGAAGAAGTGTAGTCATTAGTTTTGCACCCGTAGCTCCTAGGGGGTGACCTAAAGCCATTGCGCCCCCATTTACATTAAGCTTTTCCTTATTAGCATGTAGCTCAGCTGCCCATGCAAGAGGAACAGGAGCAAATGCTTCATTGACCTCATAAAGATCTATATCATCTATTGATAAATTTGCAGCTTCTAATGCTTTTTTTGAAGCAGGAATTGGGCCAGTCAGCATAAATACTGGGTCATCTCCTACGACAGAGATTGATACTATTTCTGCTCTTGGGTTTGCTTGAATTTTCTTGAGGCCAGATTCATTACAAACTAAAACTGCTGCAGCTCCATCAGTTATTTGGCTTGCATTTCCAGCGGTTATAACCCCACCTTCGGTAACAGTCTTCAGGCCGGCCAATTTATCAAAGCTTGCATCAAATCTTATTCCCTCATCAGCGATTACCATATCTTCAATGCCTTCAGCATTCTTGCCTTTAACTGGAAGAATTTCACGATCAAAAAAATTAGATTCTGTTGCATTAGCTGCTTTTTGATGACTTTCAAGGGCAAATTGATCAAGGTCTTCTCTTGAAAGATTCCATTTATCTGCAACAAGTTCAGCACCAGTAAATTGTGAAAAGAATATCCCCGGATATCTCTGTTTCATTCCCTCTGAATCAAATGGGAGTCCATGACCTGCATCAAAACCATCTTTTACTGCGGCTCCAATTGGAACCATTGACATAACTTCAACACCACCACCTATGACGATATCCTGTGTACCAGACATTACTGCTTGAATAGCAAAATGAATTGCTTGTTGCGAAGAACCGCATTGTCTATCCACAGAAGTACCAGGAACAGACTCAGGAAAAGAGGAAGAAAGAATAGCATTCCTTGCAATATTTCCTGACTGGGCTCCAACTTGATCAACACAACCAAAGATTACATCATCTACTAGCTCAGGATCCATATCCAGTCTAGAGACTAACTCATCAAGTACTTTTGCCCCTAAATCTGCAGGATGCCATAAACTTAATCTTCCATCTCTTTTTCCACCAGCAGTCCTAACTGCCTCTACAATAAATGCTTTTTCTGCCATAAAAACTCCAAAAAAAAATGATTGAGTAAATTCTAATACTCAATCATTTTTCAGGCAAATATATTAAATTATTTTTTCTTTGCTTTTGATTTGATGTGGGCAGCTTTTATTTGTTTTACGAGAGCATTTCGTATTTTTTTATTTTCCCTTAAAAAATTGCTTGCATTAGTTTTGCCCTGACCAATTTTTTCATCATTGTAGCTATACCAAGAACCTGCTTTCTCAATGAGACCTAGTTTTTGTCCAAAGTCGATAATTTCTCCTTCAACATTAATTCCCTTTCCATATAAGATTTGGAACTCTGCTTTTGTAAATGGTGGAGAGACTTTATTTTTTACTACTTTTACTCTAGTCTCATTCCCTATGACTTCTTCTCCTTCTTTTACTGCACCAATTCTTCGTATATCTAATCTAACTGACGAGTAGAATTTAAGAGCATTACCTCCTGTGGTAGTTTCAGGATTACCAAACATAACTCCTATTTTCATCCTTATTTGATTGATAAAGATTACAGTGGCATTTGATCTTTGAATGTTTCCAGTAATTTTCCTTAAAGCTTGAGACATTAGTCTGGCTTGAAGTCCAACATGATGATCTCCCATTTCGCCCTCAATTTCTGCTCTTGGCGTTAAAGCTGCAACTGAATCGACCACCAACAGATCTACACTATTAGATTTAACAAGCATATCAGCTACTTCAAGAGCTTGTTCGCCAGTATCTGGTTGTGAGAGCAGAAGCTCATCAACATTAACTCCAAGTTTTTTTGCATAAAGCGGGTCTAAAGCATGTTCTGCATCAATAAAAGCTGCTGTCCCACCTGCCTTTTGGCATTCTGCAATCACTTGCAAAGTAAGTGTTGTTTTTCCAGATGATTCAGGTCCGAAAATCTCAATAACTCGACCTTGTGGAACTCCCCCAATTCCAAGAGCGATATCTAATCCCAAAGATCCAGTAGAGATAGAGGGAATATCGACAACTTCTCTATCTCCCATTCTCATCACAGTTCCCTTACCAAATTGTTTTTCAATCTGACTTAAAGTCTCATTAAGTTGCTTTGATTTATCTTCTGCCATAATTAACTCCTACTGTATATTTGTACAGTATATTAGAAAAATGTCAAAATTTAAAGACTTTATATACAATTTTTCATTGTTGTTAGCTAGAATCACCCTATCTAATAAGTAATCATGGCATTTGTAGTTACTGAAGCTTGTATAAAGTGTAAATACACTGATTGTGTAGAAGTTTGCCCTGTTGATTGCTTTTACGAGGGACCAGAATTTCTTGTCATACATCCGGATGAATGTATTGACTGTGCTTTGTGTGAGCCAGAGTGCCCTATTGATGCAATCTTATCGGAAGATGAACTGCCAGAAGATCAAATCGATTTTATAGAAATAAATGCAAAATTAGCTGATGTTTATCCAAATATCTCAGAGGCAAAAGAACCTCTGCCTAATGCCGATGAATGGAAAAACATTAAAGAAAAAAAACACCTTCTTGATTATTAAATTATTGAAGAGCCAGCACCAAGAATAAAACCTGCGAAAATCATATAGATATTCTTATCAAATTTAGATAGAAGCTTTTCTATTAATTTTGGCATAGTAATTAATGAAAAAAGCATTCCTGTCGCAAAAGGAAGAAGTACTAATAAGTTTAGGTCTGCTACTGATCCAATAATTAATGGATAAATCCCTATTGCTAGCAGAAAAGCGCTCCCGGATATCCCTGGTATCAAAAGAAAAGAAAACGCAATAAATCCATATATAACTAAAGGAAAAGTGCCAACAGATGCATCCAAACCAGATAAATTCCCAATTGCGACTCCAATAGCTACTGAAATAACAAACAATAAAGAAAAGAAAAATAGTTCTTTTCTTTTAGATTTTTGAATATTGCTTAAGAATAAATAAGCACCATAGAAAATCATAAGAATTCCAATAAAAAACTCGAATAAGTTGGTGTAATTTAAAAATAAAAAATTTATCAGTTTTGAAAAACCAAAAACGCTTACAGCCATTCCAAGTAACAATGGAACAAGAAGATCTAGATCTTTTAGTTTGGAAATACATTCAATAAGTTTTTTATATATACCAAACATCAGGGCTACTGTTGCCCCTGAAATCCCTGGGAGCAACTCGGCAAGACCTATACAAAAACCAGCCAAAAGAAATCTGAGTCTAATACTCATTTTGAAGTACCACCTAGCATTGGAACAAATGAAACGTTTTCGTATTCTTGTTCATCAAAACCCTTTTTAGTTTTAGTAACTATTTTTAATTTCTGAGATTTGCTTCCACCCACTGGAAGAACAAGACAACATCCAACCTTTAAAAAAGCTAAAAGGCTTTTGGGTATTTCTGGGGGTGCTGCTGCACAAAGAATGCCATCATATTTAATTTCTTCATCCCAACCTTCAAAGCCATCTCTATTTTTAATTAGGACATTATGAATTCTTAGATCTGATAGATTCTCACGAGCCTTGCTAACTAACTGTTTAATTCTTTCCACGGAATGCACCTCGTCAGCAAAGTAAGAAAGAACAGCAGATTGGTATCCACAACCAGATCCTATCTCAAGAATCTTTTCAAATTTCTCATTTTGTTTTGCTGAATTTCGAACCAATATTTCTGTCATTTTTGCAACAATATATGGCTGCGATATGGTTTGTTTGTAGCCAATAGGTAAAGACATATTTTCATAAGCTCTTGACCTTAGGGCTTCATCAATAAAAATATGTCTAGGCACCCTTCTCATTGCATCTAAAACACTAAAGTCTTTGATGCCCATTTCAAGCAATTTTCCAATCATCTCTTCAAGCGGTCTTTCATATATTGCTTTAGGGTTATTCATTTATGAAGTTCTCAAACTCAAGACTATTAAAATTAGGATCTAGTAATTCATAATCTAAAATTGATATAGATACATACCCAAGTTTTACAGCCTCCGCATCGGTAAGAAAATCTTCCATAATTGGCGCTCCTGATGCCGCATACCTAAATGATTGAATGTCAGAATTATTTTTTAAAATATCAGGAGTTGGTGGAACATCTCTTTTAGCAATTGGAACCACTTTAATGCCCTTAAAAGATTTTTCATCAACATCAGGAAAGTTTATATTTACAACTTTATTTAAAATTTCCTGTTTTTCAAAAGAAGTTATTAATTCAACTAATTCACACGACTTATTTGCTATAAATTCAATAGATTTAGGCTTGTACTCACATGAAGAAATTGCAATTGGCGGATACTTCAGCTTTCTTCCTCCAAGCGCAGCTCCCACAGTCCCAGAATACAAAACATCATTCCCAATATTTGCTCCAAGATTGATGCCTGATATAAGCACATCTATTTCATCATTTAGAAGATTTAATAAGCCAATATATGCGCAATCAGCTGGAGTTCCTTTAACAATATAAAGTCTTTCTGATTCCTTCTTGATTTCAATTTCTTTCATGTATGAGATAGATGCACTAAGGCCACTGCAATTTTTTTCTGGAGCTACAACATAGACATTATGACTCTTTTCTAATGCAGTTCTAATGGCCTTAATTCCATCAGCATCAAAACCATCATCATTTGTAAGAAGAATATTCATATTTATCTCTTTAGTGTTACAGATGTCATTACTGCAAGAGCCTGCTCTTTTCCGATTGTTCCAATTTTTTCCATAGTTGAGCCTTTCAAACCTATTTTACTTGAATCAATTGAAAAAATTTCAGATAAAGATTTTATGATCTGATTCCTAATTGGACTAATTTTTGGAATCTCAGATATGACTGTGATATCAATATTATTTAGATGATATCCCCTCTTTTTCATCAAATCCAAACAGTGCGTAATTATTTCTCGACTATCTAAATCTTTACTATTTGGGTCGTCTTCTGGAAAAGAAGTTCCAATATCGCCTTCAGATAATGCACCTAAAATTGAGTCAGCTAAAGAATGTAAAATTACATCACCATCGGATATTGCTTCAATTCCGAATTCGAATGGAAATTTTACTCCACCAAAGACTATTGAATTTCCCTCACAAAATCTGTGTAAATCAAACCCATTCCCAATAAGAATATCCTCTTTTACTAAATCCTCTTGAAAAGTAATTTTTATATTTTTTTGCGACCCCTCAATAAAATTTACACTGTATCCAGAGCTCTCCATTGCTGAGCTCTCATCAGTAGGATAAATATTTTTCGCAGTTAGTACTTCAAGAGCGTTCTTTAATTTCTTGGATTCACAGATTTGAGGTGTTTGAACTAAAATAAAATTATCTCTTTCTTCAACCTTACAAGATCCTCCCTCTAATCTTTTAATTGAATCTTTTGGCTTTATCCCATAAAAAATACAATCATAATCAGATTCCAAGATAGATGCATATATCTTTTCTAAAGAATCAAGGTCAATATATGGTCTCACTCCATCATGAGTCATTACATAGTCATATTTTTCAATATTTTCACTTCTAATTCCGTTTAGTACAGATTCTGACCTAGAATTTCCTCCAGTTACAATTGAGAATCTTTCATCTAGTTTAATACTTATTTTTTTTTGGAAACTTTCTGGATCTTTTACAACAACCACAATCTTTGAAGCAGGCTTAAACATCATAAAAGTATCTAAAGTTGTCTCAATAACTGATAAATCTCCCAAACTAGCATGCTGTTTTTCAATTTGTGACGAAAATCTATTACCTATTCCAGCGCATGGAATAATTATCAAAAGGTTGTTATTCATTTTCATCCTCTTCTTCAAAAACTATGAACTCTTCATCAGGCATAGTGAGGTTAAATTTTTCACGAGCAATATTTTCAATATGCATATTTGGGTTTTCTTGAGCTTGTTTAATACTTTCAGATAACTTTTTATTTTCATCCATTAGTCTTTGATTTTCTTCTAGCAACTCTTTGTTGCTCTCAACAATCATATTTCTCTCATTAATACCGCTTTCACTGAAAAATAATGAATACAAAAGAGCTGCAATAAGAAGGAAAAATAAAATAATAATTAAAGGCGCTAATCTCATCATCAGCCATATGAAAAGCTATTTTTCTTATCAATCCAATAAAGCCTATTATATTTTGCAACCCTTTCAGATCTGCATGGTGCTCCCGTTTTAATTTGACCGGCTCCTGTTCCAACTGCAAGATCAGAAATTGATGAGTCCTCGGTCTCTCCAGATCTGTGCGAAATAATATTTTGATAGTCGTTATTTAGGGCAATAGAAATCGTTTCAAGTGTTTCTGATATTGTTCCAATTTGGTTATATTTTATTAAAACTGAATTAGCAATCTCATCACTTATTCATTTTTTGAGGACTTCAGGATTTGTAACAAAAAGATCATCACCAACAAGCTGACATTTTCCTCCAATTTGTTTAGTAAGCAGTTTCCATCCCTCTAGATCATTTTCATCCATTCCATCTTCAATAGATATTATTGAGAAATCATTTGCCAAACCCTCTAAATATTCAGCAAATTCTGAACTAGTAAGCTCTCTATCTTCACCCTTAAGATGATAAGTGCCATTTTCAAAAAATTCACTTGCAGCACAATCCAAGGATATACAGACATCTGAACCTAATTTAAGATCAGTTTTATCTACCGCCATTGCTATTAACTCAAGAGCTTCTCTATTTGTTTTGAGATTTGGAGCAAACCCACCTTCATCACCTATTGCAGTCGATAGGCCTTTTTCTTTAAGAATAGATTTAAGATTCCAATATATCTCAGAAGACCACTGCATGGCTTGCGAAAAATTAACAGCTCCTTTTGGAATAATCATGAATTCTTGTATATCGATATTGTTATCGGCATGCTCACCACCGTTAAGAATATTTAACATGGGTATTGGAATAACTTGATCAATTGTTTTGCCCATTTTATTACCAAGCAAAATGTTAAAATAATTATGTAAATCTAAATTCTCTGATTTAGATGATGCTTTTGCAGAAGCTATTGATACAGAAAGAATTGCATTAGCTCCAAGATTAGATTTGTCACTTGTACCATCTAAGTTATTTAAGATTTGATCGATATGATCTTGGTCAAGTGGATTCTCTCCGATAAGAGAATTCTTTATGCGATCATTAACATTATCTATGGCTTTTGTTACGCCTTTTCCAAGAAATGCTTGACCTCCATCTCGAAGTTCAAGAGCTTCTTTTTCGCCAGTTGAAGCGCCGCTAGGTACCATTGCAACTGATCTAGTCCCATCATCTAACAATATTTCAGTAGAAATTGTGGGAAGTCCTCTTGAATCCAGAACTTGAATGGAGGTTAGATTTTCAATTTTGGGCATTTTATTTCAGATCTAAATCTTTTTGAGACTTTACAAGTTTATCTAATTCTTTTACTTGAAGAAGAAATGATTCAAGCTGATCAAGTCTAAGAGCACATGGTCCGTCACATTTGGCTTTATCTGGATCAGGATGAGCTTCAAGAAACAGTCCAGCAATCTTTTGAGAAATTCCAGCTTTTGCCATATGCAAAAGATATTCTCTTCTACCATCAGTAGATTTTCCCAATCCTCCGGGTAGTTGTAGTGAATGAGTAACATCAAACATAACTGGAACAGAGTATCCTTTCATTATTTGGAAATTAAGAGTATCAACTACAAGATTGTTATAACCGAAAATATTTCCTCTCTCGCATAAAATAATTTTTTCATTTCCAGCAGACTTACATTTTTCAACAACATTTTTCATTTCAGCTGCTGAAAGAAATTGTGGCTTTTTAAATTGAATAGCTGAACTTGTTTTTGCAGCTGCTGAAACAAGATCGGTTTGTCTACACAGAAATGCAGGAATTTGAATAACTTCGCAAACTTCACTTACAGGATTAGCTTGGCTTGGTTCATGTATATCGGTAATTATAGGAACATCAAATGCTGATGAGACTTTTTCAAGTATTTTGAGTCCTTCATCCATACCTGGACCTCTAAAAGATTCAATTGAACTTCTATTTGCTTTATCAAAGGAGGCTTTAAAAATCCAATTTATTTTTAATTTATCAGTAACTTCTTTAAATTTTTCGGCTACTAAAAGAGCTGTCTCTTCTGATTCAAGAACATTCATTCCACCCATTAAGGTAAAATCTTGATCATTTCCTATTTGAGAATCATTTATTGAAATATCTTTCATTTTTTAGTCTTTATTGTACTTGAAATGAAGCTATTAAAGATAGGATGTCCATCTCTTGGATTTGAAGTAAATTCGGGATGAAACTGACAACCTAGAAACCAGGGATGATTTTTTATCTCGATCATTTCAACCAGCATATCATCCACAGAAGTACCAACTATATTCATTCCTTTAGTATTAAATCCTTCTCTAAATTCCGGGTTTACCTCATATCTATGCCTATGCCTTTCAACAATCTCGTTCTTTTTGTACATTCTAAAAACATTGGAGCCCTTTTTTAAAATGCAGGTCTGTCCACCCAGCCTCATTGTTCCACCTAAATCCGAGTCAGCTGTTCTCCTTTCAGTTTTACCGGTTTTATCCTTCCATTCCGTAATAAGTGCAACAACAGGATAATTTGTTTTTGAATCAAATTCAGTGCTATTAGCTCCTTTGAGGCCTAACATATTTCTTGCAAACTCAATAAGAGCAATTTGCATTCCAAGACATATTCCAAAATAAGGTATATTTTTTTGTCTTGCATATTCGCAGGCTATAATCATTCCTTCAATACCCCTACTACCAAATCCTCCAGGCACTAATACAGCATCCGCAAATTTAAGCTTGGTTTTTACATTTCTTTTAGTTAATTTTTCTGCCTCTACAAAAGTTATATTTACTTTTGCATTATTTTTTATGCCTGCATGATCTAGCGCTTCATTGAGAGATTTATAAGAGTCTTTTAATTCTGTATATTTCCCAACCATTGCAACTTCAACAGATTTTTTAGGATTTAATTTAGCTCTAACTACTTTTTTCCAATCATTAAGATTTGGTTTTTTGGTCTTGAGGCCTAAATCTTTTAAAACTATTTCATCTACCTTCTGTTTATGAAGTAACAAAGGTATTGAGTAAACGGTATCTACGTCGTGCATAGATATAACATTAGACATGTCAACTGAGCAAAATAATGCTATTTTCTTTTTTTCGTCTTTAGGAAGTTCTGTTTCAGATCTACAAATAAGGCAGTTAGGTCCAATGCCCAGCGATCTCAGCTCTTTAACAGAATGTTGAGTAGGTTTAGTTTTTAGCTCGCCTGAAACATTAATGTAAGGAACTAGAGTCAAATGAACAAATGATGTTGATTTTGAAGGAAGATCTAAAGACATTTGTCTAATAGCTTCAACAAATGGCTGACTTTCTATATCTCCAATAGTTCCACCAATTTCTACTATAGCAACATCACTTCCGGCTGCTCCTGCCTTAATCCTTCTTTTAATTTCATCGGTTATGTGTGGGATAACTTGAACAGTACCGCCAAGATATTTGCCTTTTCTTTCGTTCTTAATAACAGATTCATAAACTATGCCTGCTGTAAAATTATTCTTTTTAGAAGCCTCAAACCTAACAAAACGTTCATAGTGTCCCAAGTCAAGGTCCGTTTCTGTTCCATCATTAGTGACAAAGACTTCTCCATGCTGAAATGGACTCATAGTCCCAGGATCAACATTGATATAAGGATCTAATTTTAATAGGGAGACCTTAAGTCCACGAGCCTCAAGAAGAGCTCCAATTGAGGCAGCAGCAATACCCTTTCCAAGAGAGGAAACAACTCCACCAGTGATAAAAATATACTTAGTTTTTGCCATCATTAAAGATAATCATGATGGGATAACAGAATAACAGATATTAAAGATTATATAAATGCTTTATGGTGCTAACTCTGCAGTTTCTTTGAATAATGGTCTTGATAGATCAGCCCAATCAATGTCAGCATCACTTGCATCATCTTCATACTCAAGAATACCTAGTTTCTCGAATTTTGGTCTAATTGAATCAGTTAGTAGTCCAATCCTCTTAAGATTTGGCATAACCCTTTGAAACAGAAGTTTTTGGAATGTTTGCATTATTTCTGAACTTAGCTGAAATTGTCTTGCATCTTCAACGTTCCAACCAAAGTGTTCATAGACTTCTATGGAAACAAGTCTTTCTTTACTTAAGTAGCATGCCTCATAGGCAAACTGAGCCCTTTCTTCAATCTCTTTTTCGGATAAAGTTGTTACAAACTCTTCTAAATAATTAATGCCAAAAGTAACATGTCTTGCTTCATCTCGGATTATTAAATCAAGCATATCTTTTAAGACAGGATCTGGTGTTAAGTCCCTTGAGGTTCTAAAAGCTGCTAGTGCCAGTCCTTCAATAATTAGTTGCATCCCAATGAACTTAAGATCCCATCTTGGATCTGTAAGGATCTTATCTAAAATTGATTTAAGAGCATTGCCAATTGGATACATGAGCTCCATTCTCGATTGAACATATCTATTAAAGCTTTCCACATGTCTAGCTTCATCAAAAGTTTGTGAAGCTGCATAAAGCTTTGCATTATAAGTTGGTGCACAGCTAGTTAGCTGGGATGCCACAAGTAAAGCTCCCTGCTCACCATGCAGGAACTGACTCATGCTCCATGCCTGTCTATGTCTAAGAAATCTCAATTTTTCTTTGTCTGACATCTTTATATAAGGCTCATAATCATCCCAAAAGATTGGCGGTGGTTCATCTAAATGAACCACGGGTCTATCCCAGTTAATATCCATATTAGAATTCCAGTTAAGCTCTTTCCCTAACTCGTAAAGCTTTTTTATTCTATTATCTTGAATTGTATAGTCCCAATTATATGATCCCGTTAAAGGCGTATTAAAAATTTCAACAACATCGGTAACATCATTCGCTGACATATAGTCAGGCAAGTCGTCTGAGTCGATTACCTTTCTGGGTGTATTATTAAGATAATTAATTTTCATTTAAGTTACTTTTACTTTTACTCTGCTACTGATTCTAGTCATAAGCTCATATGAAATCAATCCATTATTGTTTGAAAATTCATTGATTGGAAGTTCTTCAGACCAGAATGAAACAAGATCATTTTCAGAGACTTGAGGGAGATTTGTGATATCTATTGATACTAAATCCATACTCACTCTCCCAAAAATCTTGGCCTGTCTGTCATTAACCAACACTTTAGTCCCATCTGTTGTTGTCTGTGGGATTCCGTCAGCATACCCGGCATAGACTATCGCAATTCTCATATCCTGAGATGCTTTCATTCTTCCACCATATCCAACTCTTTCTCCTTTTCTTATGTTTCTTATCGAAATTATTGGGGCTCTGAATGTCATTGCTGTTTTAAGGTTTAAATTTTTAAATTCTCCACCATAAGCAGCTATACCTGACCTAACCCAATCAAATGAAAGTTCAGGAAAATTTATTAAACACGCGCTATTGCAAATACTTCTTTTCGTTTTCCTCTCAACCAAGTCAAAAGCTTTTTCAAAGTTATTTATTTGCATCTTATTCATTGGATCATCCGGATCATCTCCACATGCCATATGTGTCATAAGCACAGAATCTGAACCTATAATCCCCTTTTTATGGACTAATTTTAATTCTTCTTGTGAAAGCCCTAATCTATTCATGCCAGTATTTATCTTTATCCAAAGACCAAGCTCGCTATCGTTCTTGCCAATTAACTCAAACTGGCTCATTTTATGGATAACTACTTGTATATTATTTTCTTTAGCTGTTTTTATTTCACTCTCTGTATAAATACCTTGCATAAGAAGAATAGGCTTACTTGTAGCTTTTCTAACTAAAATAGCTTCTTCCATTCTAACGACACCAAAAGCATCAACATAGCTTTCAAGATTTCTTACAATCTCTTTTAAGCTGTGTCCATATGCATTGCTTTTCACAATGAACATAAATTTTGACTCAGTGCTTATAAGTGATTTTAGATGAGAAATATTGCTAATAATCTTAGAGCAATCAACAATTAGCTCAGCTGAGTGAGTTGTCATTCAAACTTACTGTAAAGACCCTCCTCTGGGAGCCTGTCATCAGGAACAAAGTCCTCAAATCTTGCATACTGTTTCAAGAAAGTTAGATAAGTTTTTCCAATTGGGCCGTTTCTTTGTTTTCCAATAATTATCTCAGCTTTGTTACCCTGATCAGTATCTTCATTGTAAACTTCGTCTCTGTAAATAAATAAGATAACATCTGCATCCTGCTCAATTGCTCCTGAATCTCTTAAATCAGCCATCATCGGTCTTTTATCTGTTCTTTGTTCAACTGCCCTGTTTAGCTGAGATAGTGCTATGACAGGAACATTTAACTCTTTAGCCAAAGACTTTAAGGATCTTGAGATCTCAGAAATCTGATTAACACGGTTTTCGAGAGACCCTGGAACCTGCATTAACTGTAAATAATCTACTACAATTAGTGAAAGCCCATTTGGCTCTTGTCTATTTATTCTTCTTGCTCTGGCTCTCAGCTCCATAGGTGAAAGTAGAGAACTATCATCAATGTATAGAGGGAGTTCACGTAACCTTTTGCTTTGCTCAACAACCTGAGTTACTTGTTTATTATCAAGCTTTCCCGATCGAACATCCTGTTGGTCAAGTCTAGACATTCCTGAAAGCAATCTAGTGGTCAATGATTCTGCAGGCATCTCAAGACTAAATACAAGCACTGCTCCTGTGTTTTCATCGTTATCTACTAAAACATTTTCAGCTATATTCATTGCAAATGCAGTTTTTCCCATGCTCGGTCTTCCAGCTACAACAATCAGATCTCCATCTTGGAGTCCCTGCAATTTATTATCTATTGCTTTAAAGCCAGTTGAGCTTCCAAGGAGTTGAGAGCCGCTTTCAGCCAATTGATGAAGTCTATCAATCGATCTTGGTATTAATTCCTTCATTGATAGAATGCTTGACTGAGACCTGTTAGCTTCATCATTTAAAGAAAATATTTTTCTTTCAGCTTCATCAAGAAGACTAAAACCATCCATTCCTTGAGGGTTATTTATTAATTCAGCTATCTCAGAATTTGCTTTCATAAGTTGTCTTGCTACAGACCTTTGCCTGATAATTTCGGCATATGCCTCGAGGTTCGCTGCAGTTGGGGTCTCGGTTGCTAAAGATATTAGATAATCTTTACCTCCGATTTTATTAAGAAGATTCTTACTATCAAGCTTTTCAGAAACTGTAAGTGGATCAAGTGGCTTATTCTCATTAATAAGCTCTCCCATGCTCTCAAAAATTAATTGATGATCTTTGCCATGGAAATCTTTATCAGAAATTTTGAGGATAACTGAATCAAATCTTTCAGTTTCCAGCATTAGTCCACCTAGGACGGCTTTCTCTGCCTCTCTTGCCTGTTGATTAAAATTGTTAGTTATTTCTGACATGGGTTTATGATTTTTACATCATATTCAAAAATAAACAACTACTCTGATTCTACTTTTACTATGATTTCGGTTGAAACCTCTTGATGGAAGGATATTGTTACTGAATGCTCGCCTATTTCCTTAATTGGACCCTCTGGAAGTTGAACTTGACTCTTATCAATCTGAATATCTGATGACTGACATGCTTCTTCTATTTCTCTAGTCCCAATCGAGCCATACATAGAGCCTTCTTCGGAAACAGCAACTTTGATTACTACTTCTTTTCCGGATACGGCATCTGCTGCTGCTTGAGCTTGAACTTTAAGATCTTCAGATTCTGCTGCTAATTCTGCTTTTTTTGCTTCAACTATCTTTATATTCTCTTCATTAGCAAACATTGCTTTTTTTTGAGGTATTAAATAATTTCTTGCAAACCCTGACTTCACATTAACAACATCACCAATGTCACCAAGGCGAATAATTTTATCTAGCAATATAATTTTCATATTTAGTTATGTGAATCTGTATATGGCAATAGAGCCATATATCTGGCAACCTTAATTGCTTTTGTAATTTTTCTTTGCTGAGAAGAGGTTACTCCAGAAACTCTTCCGGGTACGATTTTTCCAGTTTCGGTGATGTACCTCTTAAGTAAATCAATGTTTTTATAATTTATAAATTTTGAATCGAGATTACTCATCTTTAGTCTCCTCTTTTTCATTCTCAGCTTGTTTATCTTCAGTTACTTTCTCCTCTTCGCCCACTTCGTCTGTGGTTTCCTTAGCGTCATCTGATTTTTTGTCATCATCTTTTTTTGTTTCTTCTTTTTTGTCAGCTGATTTTGTAGCTTTTTTGGGTTTATCCTCTTCTTTCGCAGAGTCCTCTTTCAGATCAGATTCAAAGTCTGGAACATTATTAATTTTGACGAATAAATGTCTAATTATCATATCGTTAAACTTTATCTTGTTTTCAATTTCGGAAACATTTTCTGGGGTACCTTCTACATAATAGAAAAGGTAGTGACCTTTGTTATGGTCATCTATTGAGTATGCAAGCTTTCTTCTTCCCACATCTTCTAACCTAGATATGGAAAAATTATTATCTGATAATAGTTTTTCAAAACTAGTAAAAAACTTATCAATATCCTTTGAGAGATCAGGATTAATTATTAAAGCTATTTCGTAATTCTGCATTTTTACCCTATGGTTATAAGACTTAACACTTATTTGCTAAATCAAGGTGAGTGAATTATATATAAAATTTGTTTCTAATCAATAATTATTTTTAAGCCAACTCCAAGCTTTGGATACAAAGCTATCTCCTGAGTTTGATACAAGTCCGTTTTTAATTCTGTCATTACCGTAGGCTAATAGACCTATTGAAGTTGCATATATTGGATTTCTCAGAACATTTTCCATTCCTGAAAACTTCTCTGGGACTCCCAATCTAACACTTGTCTGAAAGATTGATTCTGCTAATTCAACTACGCCCTCCATTTTTGAAGTTCCACCAGTTAAAACTATGCCAGCAGGAATCTTATGTTCAAATCCATTTCTTTCAATCTCAGCTCTTATTAGCTCAAATAGCTCAACATATCTAGGCTCTATTATCTCAGCCAGTGATCTTCTTGCTAACTCTCTTGGAGGCCTTCCTCCAACTCCCTGAACCTCTATCATGTCTTCGTCATTTGTAAATTCAGCAACTGCACATCCATATGTTTGTTTTATTTCTTCAGCTTGAGATGTTGGTGTTCTTAAAGCAACGGCAATATCGCTTGTTACTTGATCACCTGCAATTGGTATTACACCTGTAAAAATAATTGATCCAGAATTAAGAATTGCAATATCTGTAGTGCCTCCTCCAATATCAACAATACAAACTCCTAAATCTTTTTCATCCTCTGTTAGAATTGAATATGAGCTTGCAAGTTGCTCAAGCACAAATGCATTTGCATTCAAATCACAAGAACTAATACATTTCTCAATATTTGAAATAGCATTTGATGCACATGTTACTAGGTGAACACTAGATTTCAGTCTAACACCAGTCATGCCGATAGGTTCCTTTATTGAGTCTTGTTCATCAATAGTATATTCCTGAGGTATAACATGAAGCATTGTCTGATCTGATGGAACAGCAACTGCTCTTGCAGATTCTATAACTGCATCCACATCAGATTGTTTTACTTCTTTGTCTTTTATGCCAACTACGCCCTCTGAGTTTAGGCTTTTAACATGATTTCCAGCTATTCCTACAAAAATATTTCTAATCTTTTCATCTATTAAAGATTGAGCCTGTTCAACAGCTTTCTCTACTGCATCTGTTGTTGCATCGATATTGACAACGACACCTTTTTTAAGACCGCTTGAAGGATATGTTCCTAACGAAAGTATTTCTAGATTATCAGATGAGTCATACCTTCCAACTAAACAAACAACTTTTGAAGTACCAATGTCTAAACCAACAATAAGATCTTTATTTTTTGATTGATTATTTGTCATATTTCAGAGAAATTCCTGCATTACTTCTTAAGTCTACTATACTTACATTTTTCCTTTTTGCGTATAAGTATTCTATAGTTTTTAAAAGATTTTCAAACTTGTAGCTGTCTAAACTTTTACCCAATTTTGCTTCAAAATCTTCAAATTCGAATGTCCATCCCTCGACTGAGTTGTAGTTTATAGAAATTAGTTTGTTTTCTGCCAAGTCAATCGGATACTTTATCCAGTCAAAAACTTCATTAAGTAACGGCTCAGGACAATTAATCATAAGAATGTTGTTGGACAAGGAATTCTCATTTTTTGGGAAAATAACTAAATCTTTGTCTACAAAACTATCGTTGTTCCAAACAAAAATAGGTTTTCTTGAATAGATGTTTATAGATGAGGGTTTGGAAAAGTTTCTTTTGATTTCATATCTTTCAATCCAGTGCTTTTGATCTAAGAAAGTTTTAATTCTTTTAATATTATTTTCATATTTTAATTCTTGTATAACCTCAAGCATGTAATTTTCATCAAAGGTTTCAATAAAATTAATTTCAAATTCGGCAGAGTGCGAAGGAATTAAAAATAGGATTAAAAAACTTGCTAAAAAAGTTCTTTTCTTACTTTGTAATTTCATTTACTAGTTCATCAAAACTAAATCCCTTTAAGCTTGCAGCATAAGGAAAAAGACTATGATCAGTCATACCTGGGACAGTATTAAGTTCTAATACAAAAAAATTTCCTTTTTGATCTTGCAGAATATCCACTCTGCCCCATCTTGAAAGCCCAAATACATTGAAACAACTTTTAGCTATTTCTTTTAATGTATCCAAGTCATTTTCATCCAAATCAGCTTTAATAATCTGAGTTTCATCATCATCATATTTAGCTTCATAATCATAGAATTCTCTTTTAGTAATGATTTCTAAGGGTTCAAGAATATGGTCATTTAAAAAACCGACGGTAAACTCCCTACCCTCAATAAATCTTTCGACTAAAAATTTTCTTTCTCTATCAACTAAATCTACTTTTATCTTCTCTAGATCAGGTTTTGAGAAATCTGTTACCTTGATAATATCTATACTAGAGCCTTCTTTGCAGGGCTTTATAAATACACCTTCTTGAAACTGCTCTTCTATTTTATTTTTAGACTCAATTATTTCTTGAAATGTTTTATACACAGAAAAATCGGGAGTGGGAAGATTGTTCTCTCTTAATATATTTTTGCAAATTTCTTTGTCCCAACTATTCTTGCAAGCTTCAAAACCAGAGCCGGTATAGTCTATTCCTGCTTTATCCATTTTTGATTGAAGAATACCACTTTCGCCCTCTTCGCCATGCAATGCAATAAAAACAAGATTAAAATCTTTTAGCTTTTCCAGTTCAGTCAGATCTGCATAATCAATTAAGTGAGATTTATATCCATTCTTTACTAGAGATTTATGGATAAATTTACCGCTTTTAAGTGAAACCTCTCTTTCGGAAGAATTCCCTCCATAGAGTACACAGACTTCTTTCATATCTTCCATTTCTTGATTAAACCCTTTGAAACCATAGAAACATTTCCTGCTCCTTGAGTTATTACAACATCATATTTATCTATACATTGCTCAACCATATCATTTACATTTTCATGTTTTACAAGACTGCAAAAGTCTTTTCCATTTATTGTATTTAATTTTTGTGCCATATTTTTTGAAGAGACTCCTTTAATTTCTTTTTCACTTGCAGAATAAATTGGCAATAAAAAAACCTTATCAACTTTGCTTAATGTTGAAATAAAATCATTAAAAAGCATTTTTGTTCTTGAAAATCTATGAGGTTGAAAAATCATGAGAACTTTCTTTTTCTTAAAGTGCCTTCTTAAAGAAACTATTACTTGCTCTATTTCTTTAGGATGATGTCCATAATCATCAATATGAGTAACTTGCTTATTTTTAATTATTAGCTTAAATCTCTCTAGTCTCCTTTCAACGCCAGAAAAAGATTTCAATGCAGCCCTGATTGTCTGAATACTAATTCCTTCCTCTATAGCAACTGCTATAGCAGCAACAGCATTATAAATATTGTATTTCCCCTGGAGTGATAACCTGAATTTATGTTTTTTATTTGTGTCTTTAATATAAATTTTAAAATCAACATAATCAAAGAAGTAATTGATTTCACTAACTGTAATGTCACTTTTTTTATTTAAACCAAATGTGATTACCCGTCTTTTTATTTTTTTTAATATATCCCTGGTATTTTTATCATCATAATTAGCAATGACATATCCAAAAAAAGGAATATTATCTGAAAAATCTAAAAAAGATTCTTTCAAGTTGTTAATATTGCCCTCATAAGCCTCAAGATGATCATCATCTATATTTGTTATAACAGCGGAATCAGGATAAAAACTTAAAAAAGATTTATCACTTTCATCTGCTTCAAATATGAAAAAATTCCCGTCACCAAGACGTGAGTTACCGTCTGAACTAAGTATTTTTCCCCCAATTACATAAGTTGGACTCAATAAAGCTTGATTAAAGATATGAGCAATTAAGCTTGTTGTGGTTGTTTTTCCATGGCTGCCAGCAACTGCTATTCCTTGGTATCCTCTGGAAATACCGCTAAGCATTTCAGCCCTAGGAATAATTGGTATATTTTTCTTTTTTGCAGAAGATACCTCTACATTTGAAGAATCAATTGCGGAGGATAAAACAATTAAGTCTTTATTGTTTATGTTCTTGCTTTTGTGCGAGTAAGTTATGTCAACGCCTGACTTTGCTAACTCATCCAGATCTTTTGTTTTGGAGATATCTGAACCTGTAATGTTATATCCTTTCTTATGAAGAATTGTTGCAATTCCTATCATTCCAGACCCACCAATGCCTATAAAATGAATATTTCTTATTTTCTTAAATTGCTGCATTATCTTTAAGAATTTCACCTAACATTAAAGAAGCTGCTCTTGAGTGATCAATAGGCGGCTCTTTCTTTTTCCAATTCTGATAAATTTCTTCATGAATTATTTTTTTAATAAGATAAGAGAGACTATCTAGTGAGTCTTTTTCTTGAAAAATCTTACCCTGATTATTTTCCTCATAAAATACTGCATTAAAGTATTGATGATTATCAATTGATTTTGGAAGTGGAATCATGATCATTCCCCTCTTTTTTTGAGAAATATCGCTAAGAGTGCCTGCCCCACATCTACAAATTGCAAAATCACACCACTCAATATATTCATCAAAATTATCTATAAATTCTAAGATTGATGCATTAACTTCTTGATTGTATTTTGAAACATTTTGAATCTTCCCCAAACCGCATTGATGGATTACATTTAATTTTGTATTTAAAGTATTTAGAGTAGTGGGAATATTTTTATTAATAAAATCTGCTCCTTGGCTGCCGCCAGTAACTAAAATATTTAAATTATCATTTTGATTGATATCTATAGCTTTTTTATTTTGTATATATGATGGATTTCCAACAAAAAAGTATTTTTTGTTTTTATTTAGTGGAAATGCAGTGAATATCTTTTTTGCAAACAGTGAAAGAATTCTATTTGAAGATCCTTCAACTGAGTTTTGCTCATGCAAATATAGTTTCCTTGAGCTGATGATACTAGCAAAACCAACTGGGACTGTTATAAATCCACCAAAACAAACCACTGAAGATATTTTTCTTGAAATAATAATCGATATGACTTGAAAAAAAATTTGAGGTAACTTAATTAAAAAGATTAATTTTTGAGTAATGCTTTTTCCTCTGAAGCCATCCAATTCAAATTTTATAAAATCTATATTCTCATTTTGCTGAAAAATCTTTTTTTCAAGATCAGTATTGGTTCCTAAGAATGTAATTTTATAATCATTTTTAAGAGCCTCCTCAGCAAAACCAAGTGCTGGAAAAATATGCCCGCCTGTTTTAGCAGCGCAAATGATTATATTTTTCATTTATAGAACTTATTTTCGTTATTAATTCTTACAACTATAGCTATTAGGCTCATCATTACAAGTAAACTAGTGCCTCCGTAACTAATGAACGGAAGAGTTAGTCCCTTTGTAGGAAGCAGCCCAATATTAACCCCTATATTTAAGATTACTTGAAGTGATATTAAAAATCCTATTCCAAAACAAAGGTAACCCTGGAATGGTCTAATTTTATTAAATGATTCAAAGGAAACTTTGAAAATACTAATTAGTAAGAATACATAAATCAAAATTAGGCATACACCTCCTATTATTCCAAGTTCCTCAACTAATATTGCAAAGATAAAATCTGTATGTGCCTCGGGTAAAAAAAGATTCTTTTGAATGCTATTTCCTAATCCTAAGCCAAACCATCCTCCCTGACCCAAACTTATTAAGGATTGAGCTAGCTGCCAACCGCTATCTTGAATATCCTCAAACGGATCAATAAAACTTAATAATCTTATAAGTCTGTATGGTTCCAAAAATATTGCAATTGCTCCTAGTATCAAAAAAAGCGTGATCAAAATTAAAAATTGGTAAAAGGAAATACCAGCAAAGAAAAGTAAAACCATCACGATCAAGCAAAGTATGGCCGTAGATCCATAATCTGGTTGAATTAATATTAAAGAGGCAAAAAGAGTTAAAACGAAAAGAGGTCTTAAAAAACCAGATGTTGATGATATTTCCTCAAGCCTTCTTACGCAATATCCAGAAATATAAATAAGCATACAAAACTTAGTAACTTCAGATGGCTGGATATTGATTGGTCCAAATCTTATCCATCTCATGCTTCCATTGACCTCGGTACCAACTCCTGGAAAAAATAATGCGATCAGCAAGATAAGAGATACTATCAATAATAACCAATCAAATTTTCTTAAAAAATCTGATGGAATAAGAAGAAAAAAACAAAAAATAATAAAGCCAATTGAAATAAAAATGGCTTGCCTTGAAGCAAAGAAAAAAGGATTATTATAAATTGATTCAGCCCTGACCATACTCGACGAAAGAACCATAATTTCTCCAAAGATTAGTAAGAGGACAAAAGTAAAAAGAATTTGAAAATTATTGCTTTTAAGTTCCACTCATTTCCTCTATAAGTTTATTGAATGCCTTCCCCCTTTCTTCAAAATTAATATAGTCATCGCCGCTGGGATATCCTGGGGAAAAAAGAATATTTTTAATATTAGCTTTTTCAATCTCTTTGACTGCTAAACTTAGATTTTTGCATAAAACTTTATTCTCATGTTTTACACATGAGAAGATTTCATTTGCATGTTTGCCGCATATAACTACTAATGATGGATTTGAAATCTTAACTTCTTTATATCCTTCTTTTGAAGGATTACCTGTTAGGATCAAAGCAAAATCATTAAATATCTTACTTGCTTCACTTATAGCAAATTTTAAAGAATGAGAGTTAGTCGATTTAGAGTCATTGATAGTATTTTGATTTATTTTTTGAAACCTAAATGGAAGATCTTTTAGTTCTTTCTTCGGAGGGATAGATCCAGTAATAAATTTATATATAGCCTTTATATCATCATTCTGGATACTTCTTTTAGCCTCCAATATTCTTTTTTTTGATTGAACATAGTCTTCAATATTTTCGTGATAATCAAGGTGATCACTATCTATATTGAGAAGTATCCCATAATCAAGATCAATATTTGAAACCTTATCTAATTGAAAACTAGAAAGTTCAATAATTGAATATTTTTTTCCATTATTCAAAACATCTAGGACTGGCTTACCAATATTTCCAACTAAGTTTGTTGAATACTTTTCCTGTAGAAGTTGCATTAAATGATAGCAGGTAGTACTTTTTTTATTCGTACCGGTTATTCCTATTTTTATAGATTCATCTTCATCAAAAAAGATATCCATATCAGTAATAACTGTTGAATATTTCTTTAAATTTCTAAACTTCTCTTTAGGCACTGAAGGACTTACATAGATATTTTTATAAAAACCATCTTCAATCTTTGAAGCAATTTTTAATGCATCACTATGCAAAGTGTCATATATTTCAAACTCTTCACCTTTGAAGTCAAGATATCTTTGAAATGACTTTCCAGTTACACCGAAGCCATATATTAAAGATGGCATGGATTACCTTAATTTGAGTGTTGCAAGGGCAACTAAAATTAAAACAAGAGTAACAATCCAGAATCTGACAATAATTTTTGGCTCTGGCCACCCTTTTAGCTCAAAGTGATGATGAATTGGTGCCATTAAAAAAACTCTTTTTTGTCTCAACCTGTAAGAAGTGACTTGAATCATGACGCTTAGAGTTTCAGCTATGAAAACTCCTGCCATAATTGCATAAACTATTTCATGTCTCAGAATTACAGCAAGGACTCCAAGAATTGCACCAAGAGTAAGAGAACCAACATCTCCCATAAAAACTTCTGCAGGATATGAGTTGTACCATAAGAAGCCAATTCCGGAACCAATAAGCGCTCCGCAAAACACAATTAGCTCACCTGCAATTTGAAGATGAGGTATAAATAAATATTCTGCAATTAACTGGTTACCCATTGCATATGCTATTAATCCTAAGCCACCACCAATTAAAATAGTTGGCAATATTGCTAACCCATCAAGGCCATCTGTTAGATTTACTGCATTTGATGAGCCAACAATTACAAATGAGCCAAACAGAATAAATGAAAGCATGCTCATTTCAAAGATCCAATCTTTGTTAAAAAGGAGTATTAATGATATTTCTGCTGCATCTTCGGCAGAGAAGTATAAAAAGCTTACCGCAATAATTGAAACTATACTTTGAGACAATAGTTTAAGCCTTCCAGATATGCCTTTTGAGTCCTTATATTTAATTTTAAAGAAGTCATCAAGAAAACCTATGATGGTAAAACCCGATGTAATAAAAAGGCAAACCCAAATATATCTATTACCTAAATCTGCCCACAATAAAGTAGATATTAGCAATGAAGAAATTATTAGCAATCCTCCCATGGTTGGGGTACCAGACTTTTGTTTGTGGGAATCTGGACCTCTCTCTACTCCATATTGTTTAAATTGCATCCTTTGAAGCCAGCTTATTAGCTTAGGGCCCAAAAATATTGTCAGCAATAACGCTGTTATTGTTCCTCCAATTGTCCTCACAGTAAGATATCTGAGTACATCAAAGCCAGGATCAATATCTACAAGAATAGTGCCTAAATATTCAAACATTAAATAAACCTCTCCATTTTCATTCCTCTAGATCCTTTTATTAAAACAATATCATTTTTTTTAATAAAGTTAGCAATAAATTCCTTGAGTTGTTCTTCATAATAAAAATTATAAGATTTTTTTTGAAATCCGCTGGATGCAAATTTTGAAAGCTCTCCAAAAGTTATGAGAATATCAATCTTGGAAATTTTTGCATAAGAGCCTATATCAACATGAAGTTTTTTTCTAAACCTTCCTAACTCAAACATATCTCCGAAAATAAAAATCTTTCTGCCTGAAAATTCTGATAGTACATCTATACTTCTCTTGACTGATTCGGGATTTGCGTTATAAGTATCGTCAATCAATGTGGATTTATTTCTCCAAGAAAGAATTCTTTGTCTTGAAATGGAGCTTGATATATTTTTTAAAGATTTAAGCATCTTTGAGTTGCTTTCACCTAAGACATTAAGACATGTATGACATACCAAAATATTTTGAACATTATGCTTTCCTAGGAGTGATGAAGAAATAGAAATAGCTTTAGATTTTTTATCTCCGCTACAGCTATTGATGATATCAAAAGTCATTACTTTTTTATTTTTTGAGATTTTCTCATTCTTCGCAATAAATTTTTTAGGGACAGGGATTACTTTGATGCCTTTTGCCATATTTTTCCATCTTTGAAGATAGTTCATATCATTTGGGACTATCAAAGTTCCTCCTTTACGGATATTTTTTATAAGCTCAGACTTGACCTTAAAAACACCTTCAATATTTATGAGTTTTTCTAGATGTGAGTTTCCGATATTTGTGATTATTCCTATATCAGGCTTAACTATTTTTGATAAATACTTGATATCTCCTTTTTTTGCAGCACCAGCTTCTAAAACCATATATTTACTATCTTTTTTTGACGACATAATGCTAATGGGAAGGCCAATTTCGTTATTAAAATTTTTTATTGTAGACGAGCACTTAGGGAGTGACTTTGAGATGATATTTGTTGTTGATGTTTTTCCATTACTTCCAGTAATTAATATTTTCTTTCCTTTGAAATCAGATGCAATCTTCGATGATATTTTTGAAAGTGCTTTCCTAACACTAGGAACATAGATAGCATTATTTTTATTAATATAAGATTTATCAGAGCATAAAACGGCAATTGCTCCAGATGAAAAGGCCTTTTCGATGAATTTATTTCCATTGAAATTTTCTCCCTTCAAAGCAATAAAAAGTGAATCTTTTTTGATGGTTCTTGTATCAATTGAAATATTTGTGAATTTAATATTTTTTTTTGACTTTAAGCCAAGATACTTTCTGATATCGTTTGTACTAGAAATGAATTTCATTAAAATTTTCTTTCTTTTTTCGCGCAATTTCCTTTTGCCAAGATTTCTAACTTAGGATTCTTGTTTTGGCGACCATCTTTGCTTTTTAGCCAGATATCACCAAAAATTCTGCCTTTGCCCGTATACCAGTTAATAGAGTTTGAGATTCCATAATACTCGACAGTGTAATTATCAAAAAGTGGATGATCTTCTCCTAAAGTCATCGATGAAATTACTTCTATGCCGTTTTCAGTTAACTTTTTACTCCAATTAGCCTTGGGATTTACCCAAATTGGTGAGGGATCAAATGTATAATTAAGTTTAATAAGGTTGTCGCTTTCATCAATTTCCCAATACTGAACAACCTGCAAAGATTCTTTTTGCCAATCATCTTTATCAAAATTTGTCTTTGCTTTATTGATAAGAAAGATAGATTGTTGCGTCTGAGTTGCCAAGTTTTTAAAAAAGTCTAAGCCTTCCGATATTACTGTTTTGGAAAGATCTCTATAGGTTACAGAAAATGACCCATCAAGCTCACAAATTATTTCTTTTTTTTCAGAGAAAGAGAGTGATGAAAAGACTAACATTATAAGAGTGATATATTTCATAATATTTCCTCCACAACTCTTTGATCATTAAATGGTATCTTAGTTCCTTTTATTTCTTGAAATTCTTCATGCCCTTTCCCAAGAATCAATAAAATTTCATCTTCTTTTAAGTCATCTATACCATTATTTATTGCTTGTTTCCTATCTGGTTCAACAATTAAGTTACTATACTCCTGATCTTTTCTAGAATCATCCAAAATTGACTGGAAACTTTCATTTCTACAATTGTCAGAAGTAAAAATGACTTTTCGTGAATTTGCGCATGTAAATTTCATGATTTTTCCTCTTTCAGAATTATCACGCTCTCCTCCACATCCATAAACAATTATTAAATCATGATAGATATTTGAGACTGAATTAACTATAGCTCTGATGCCCCCAAAATTATGAGCATAGTCAATTAAAATGTTTTTATTATTTTTGGATATTATTTTTGCCCTACCAGGAGGAAGATCTATTGACTTAATAAGCTCCTTGTCAAAAAAAATATTTTTTTCTATTTGATCAAGGCATGCTATCGCAAAAACTAAATTATAAATGTTATGTTTTTGAAAAAATCTTACTTTTAAGTCGATACATCTATCATTCGATACTAATCTAAAATTACAGCCATTTTTATTAGTTTTATCTATCGAAAAAAAGTAATCTGCTTTTTTATTGGAGCTGCTAACTATGCATTTTTCATATTCTGCTAATTCTTTACCTATAAGTGAAGTAGAAGTTTCACAGTCCCCATTTAAGATAATCTTATTATGAGAAGAGAAATTTAATATCTTCAGCTTTGAATCAATATAATTTTGAATATTTTTATGAAAATCTAGATGGTCTTGCTCAATATTCAAAATTGCCCTAGTTTCTGCATCTATTCCTATAAGTCTATTCTGCTCTAAACCGTGTGAAGAAGCTTCAATACAAACAAATAGGTCATCTTCATATTTTTCTCCAGATATAAATTCAAAAAGTTCAAATAAATTTGGAGTTGTGTTTCTTGTTTCATTAAATCTTGTTTTACTTTCAAGTCCTAAGGTCCCTGCAAGGACAGCATCTTTATTTGTTTTTAATAGTATTTGGTAAGCAAAAAATGCGGTCGAAGTCTTTCCGTTAGTCCCTGTAAAAATAAGAAACTTTAAGTTTTTTTCACGAATATTATAAAAATTAAGACATATTTCTTTTTGTCTCTCAAATAAATCTTCTATAAAAAAACAAGGTATCTTATGTTGTTCATTATAATTTTCTTTATTATGCAAGACACAGCTGGCTCCATTAGCAATAGCTTCGTCAATATAATCAAGTCCGTGAGACCTTAAACCTTGAAGAGCTATAAAACATTGATCTTTTTCTATCAATCCTGATGAGCTTGCCAATCCAGATATAAATATATCTTCATTAATATTTAAGCCTAGATCTCGTAAAACTTTCATTTATTAAAATATCCCATATAGCTAAAAACATCATTTGAGATTTTTTTAAAAAGAGGGGCTGCAACAGATCCTCCAGAATATTTTTGAGATCCCAAGCCATCAATATTTACAAAGATGGTCAACTCATTTGAAGGATTAGGCCCAATTCCAATAAAAGAAGCTGTATATGTTGAACTTTTATAGTTACCATCTCTAAGTTTTTCTGTTGTTCCTGTTTTACCGCTTACATCAAAGTTTTCTAACTTTGCAAGAGCTCCTGTTCCATCTTCTACGACTTTCCTCATTGAAAATAAAATATCATTTGCAGTTGTTTCGCTAATAATTTGTTCTGAGAAAATTTGAGATTCATTATTTTTAATGATACTAAAATCATAATAGGTGCCCTTATTTGCAAAGATTGCATATGCCTGTGAAATTTGGAAAGGTGTCGCAGTTAATCCATAACCATATCCAAGTGTCGCTATTTCGATATCAGAAATTTCATCTCTAGAATTAATCTCACCAAATGATGTAGAAGGAAAATTAATATTTACAGGTTTTGAAAATCCAAATTTTTTATAATTATCAATTAGCCTCTCTGCTCCTAAGAGAAATGAGATCTGAGTTGCGCCAACTTGGCTTGATTCCTTAATAATTTCATAAGCTTTAAGTTGCCCATATTTCTTTCTGTCATTAATAATATTTCCATCAACTTCGATCTTTATCGGTAGCTCCAATTCTGTGTCAATACCAATAAGATTGTTTTCAATAGCTCCGGCAAGAGCTAGTGGTTTAACGATTGATCCCGGCTCATAGCTTTCAAGAAAAGCCCTATTTTTTTTTATCCTTCTCATTGGGTTATTTGGGTTATAAGAAGGATAACTAGCCAGAGCTAGAACCTCTTTAGCTGAATTATCTAAAATAATAACTGACCCACCAGTCCCATCATTATTTTTAATGGCTTCAACGAGATACTTATATGCAATATATTGAATATTACTATCAATTGTGAGGTGGATATCTTTTGAGTTTTCACCAAATTCTATGACTTCAAGCCTTTGTATTGTGCTTCTTGCACCATCTCTTAGTACTCTCTCTTTAAGAGGCTTTCCAGTCAAAATTGAGTTATAGCTTTTTTCTAGGCCTTCTAAACCATACCCATCCCTTCCAGAGAAACCTACCAGTGGAGCAACCTGCTCTCCAAGAGGATAGTGACGTTTGTAAGTTTTCTCTAGCTCCAGCCTATCTATTCTTAGAGACCTAATTTTACGCATCTCTTCAAAAGATAATGAGTTCTTTATTAAGGATTTTTTATTGAAGTGTTTATATTCTAAATCATTGAGTTTAAGAGTATTTTTAATTTTTAAGAAATCATCTTCCCTAAGACCGCTCAAAGCAAATAAGTCAAAACCTGTAATACTTATTGCAAGAGGAATCCCATTTTTATCATAAATAGATCCGCGCTTGAATTTGATTACCCTTTCTGAAGTGTTTTGATTATTACCTTTTTGTAGAAGAAAATTACCCTGCTCAACTTGAACATAGACCATTCTCGAAACAATTGCTGCAGTTGATAAAAAAAGAAATAAAAAAATAAAAAATAATCTCCAATTTTTGTAATAAATTTTCATTTAATCTTCCTTGGTCTGACCTTCACCATTCCAAGATCTTCTCTAGCTTTCTGCTCAATTCTTGCTGGAGAGTTAAGAAAGAATTCTTCTGTTAAGAGCTGATAATAAAGATTCTCTAATTCTTCATTTTGAATAGTCAGTATTTCTTGTGACTTAAAACTCGATCTTATTTCCCATCTGACATCAACGACAATAAAAGATAAGTAGGTAATTATTACTAGTTGAAAAAATATAATTGGAAGATAAAAATTTTTCATTATATCTTTTCAAAAACTCTCATAATTGCACTTCTTGACCTCCTGTTTCTTTGAAGTTCAGAAGTGCTTGGCTTAATTTTTTTAGCAACTACCTTAAATTCTTTAATAACTTCATTATTCAGTGGAACTTCTTTTGGATAACTTATTTTTTTTGGAGCGAAAGATTGCTTAACTGTTCTGTCCTCGAGGGAGTGGAAAGAAATACAAACTATTCTTCCTCCAGTTTTCAGTAAATCCTTTGATTTATTTAATCCTACTTTTAGATTGGTTATCTCATCATTTAAATAAATTCTTAGAGCTTGAAAAGTTTGTGTTGCAGGATGTATTTTATTGGGTGACCTAGTTTTTGATTTTTTTATTACTTCAGCCAAATCAATAGTATTTAAAATCCTGCCGTCCTTATAAGAGTTAATAATAGCTTTCGAGATTTTTCTAGACTCTTTCTCATCACCATATTGGTAAATAATGTTTGCTAATGTTTCAGGATCAACAGTTTGAAGTAAATCTTCAAGTTTTTTAGTTTGCCTTTTATCGATTCGCATATCGAGCGGTCCAGCCTCACTAAAACTAAAGCCTCTTAGTGGGTTATCATAATGAGTAGAACAAAGTCCAAAATCAAATAATATACCATCAGCCTGTTTTGCTATATTTATTGAATCTAAGTCCTCAAAGCCTGTATGTTTAATTGAAAAATTTTTGTCTTTAAAGTTTTCTTCTGCAAATCTAATCGCATCGATGTCTTTATCTAAAGCCAAAAGAGTCCCATCTTTTGTTATTGAATCTAATATCTTTCTAGAATGTCCGCCTCTACCAAAAGTTGCATCAATATATTTTCCAGAAGAATTAGTTATTAAGAAATCAATTGATTCTTCCAGCAATACTGGAGAATGAAGCATCTTTTAGTCTACTTGCTTTCTCATAAAAGTTGGTACATCGAGGAAATCAATTGCCTCTGCAGACGATGCACCAACTTGTTGAACTTCTTTATTTGTTAAATCTTTGTCTAATCCAACCGGTGAGAGCTTAATAGATGCCTTAGGTTTATTATCGATAGCAAGCTTTGGAGATTTTTGATTAACTCCTGTTGCAACTATTGTAACCATTAGCTCATCTTTGAGAGATGGATCAATTACAAGTCCGTAGATACATGTCGCATCATCAGCAGTAAACTCCTCAACAACCTCACTTACCTCAGTAAAATCTCCCATTGTTGGATCTTTTGCAGAAATATTTACTAAAACACCTCTTGCATCCTTAAGATTTATATCTTCAAGTAGTTCACTTCCAACAGCTAATTCAGCTGCATCTCTTCCACGGTCTTTTGTGTTAGATCTTCCGGTACCCATCATTGCAATGCCTTTTTCTGACATAACTGTTTTTACATCAGCATAGTCAACGTTTATGAGACCTGGTTTCATGATAATATCTGAAATTCCTTGAACAGCTCCCTTTAAAACATCATCTGCTTGCGCAAAAGCTTCTGGAATAGGAGTATTTGCTCCAAGAACATCTATTAATTTTTGATTTGGTATTGTTATTAAACTATCAACTTCCTCTACAAGAGCAGCAAGACCCTTTTCAGCTGAACTCATTCTTGGCTTACCTTCAAACTTAAATGGTTTCGTCACAACTGCAACTGTTAAAGCGCCGATTTCTTTAGCAATTGATGCTATTACTGGTGCAGCTCCGGTTCCTGTTCCTCCACCCATACCTGCAGTTATGAAGATCATATCTGAGCCATGAAGTAGTTGCTCAATTGCTTCTCTATCTCTCTCAGCAGCTTGTCTTCCAACTTCAGGATTTGCTCCAGCACCAAGTCCTTTAGTCATTCCGCCTCCAAGCTTTAAAATAGTGGCGCCCTTAGCATTTTCTAAGGCCTGTGAATCTGTATTAGCGCATATAAATTCTACACCTTGGATTTTGTGATTCATCATGTGGATCACAGCATTGCCTCCGGCACCACCCACCCCAATAACTTTTATTTTTGCTTGATCAGTATCATTTACAACTTCCCAATTCATTTCATCTCCCCTAAAAACTCATATCCTTTATAGATTCTGGAAGAACAATATCTAGGATCTCTGTTGCAAGACTTCCTCCAGTCTGTCTTTGCTCCCAATTTTCTTGATTCCAAATTTCAAACTTATTACCCATTCCAATTAAACATATTCTTTTCGCTTCCTCTATTTGTGCATATTTTTTTAGATCAGCAGAAATTAAAACCTGCATTCTCCCATTAGGTTCAAAATCACAAACGCTTGCATTTCCTAAAATTGTCCATTGAAGATTTCTGACTATTGGATCTAGGCCTTGCAAGGAAGATAGTTTTGTAGATATTTGATCCCACTCACTGCCTAAGTAAACCTTAAGTGAAGGATATTGAGGATCTTTAGTAATAACTATTTGATTTTCATTTGAATTAATAAAAGCATCTCTATATTTAGCAGGGAATGAAAATCTGCTCTTTTTGTCTATAGATATGTTATTAAAGCCAAACATTATTACATATTATAAAGTATTTACGCACTTTACAATACTTTTAACGCACTTTATAACACTTTTTTATAAAGATATGAGTTGGTCTATAAGCCGGATTCTGTTCAAGATGATCATCTATCTCGATATTATGTTGCCATAATATTCTAGCGACCTACCCGAGCTCAGAATGAGCATTCCTATTGAGCTCCTATTTGGTCTTGCTTCAAGCGGGGTTTGCACTGCCATAGAATGTTACCATTCATGCGGTGAGCTCTTACCTCACCTTTTCACCCTTACCCTAAGGCGGTATATTTTCTGCTGCACTTTCCGTAGACTCACGTCTCCCAGGAGTTACCTGGCGCCTTGCTCATGAAGTCCGGACTTTCCTCTGGATTTCCAGCGATCATCCGACCAACTCGGTTACATTTTATTTAAAAAAACTTTTTCTTCAACTTTTTTTGGTTAGCCACTTATAGAGATCCCTTTTATTTTGTTTAGTGATAGAACTTAAAAGCTTCGCGGCTTCGCTTGGAGACATTTTCCTCAATATAAAATCTTTAATTTCATTATCTAAGTCTATTGTTGGTTCTATTAAATCTTTATCTCCCTCGATAACTAGGCATATCTCTCCTTTAAGATCTCTTAATGATACCTTCCTAAGAATCTCAGAGATTGATCCTCTTATTACTTCTTCATGTTTTTTTGTCATTTCTCTGCAAATAACGGCTCGTCTATGTGATGGATAAACCTTCTGCATCACTGATAGCGTCTTGACTAATCTTTTTGGTGATTCAAAAAAAACTAATGTTGCATCATTTTTTATATTATTTTCAAAAACTTTTTTTCTCTCAGAGTCTTTTCTTGGCAAAAATCCCAAAAACATAAATTTATTAATAGGAAATCCAGATAGTAGTAAGGAGTTTATTACCGAAGAGGGTCCAGGAATTACTGAATACTCAATATTTTCTTTGATGCACTCATTGACCAATATGTATCCAGGATCAGATATCAAGGGTGCGCCAGCATCTGAAATTAGTGATACCGTTTTTCCTGCTCTAGCCTCTTTTATTATACTTTTTGTCTTACTTCTCTCGTTATGATCATTAAAAGAAAAACTTTTTTTATCAATTTTGTACTTATCAAAAATTTTTTGAGCTTTCCGAGTATCCTCAGCATATATAAGGTCACTGCTATTTAGTATTTCTATTGACCTTAAAGAAATATCATTTAAATTACCTATTGGAGTACAAATTAAATAAATCATAAGTGAAAACTATAAATTTCATCAATCTACCAATTATAAGCTTTATTTGCTTTTTTTTTCTTAGCTGTTCTTCAATACAATTAGTTGATACTTCAAAAGAAGATCAGCTTAATGATCTGCTTGATAATATTGGACAACTAGAATTAAAAATTAGCGCTAATGAGGAAGTAAAACAGCTTATTATTAAATCAATAGTTTCACTAGACTCTGATATAAGAATAGATTTTGTAGATAAAATTGATAATGAAGTTCTTGTAATATCAAATAACTTTCTTAATCAAGAGTTCGCTTATTTCTGTAAATCTGCAAATAGTTATCTTGAAGAAGTTACAGAGAAATACTTGTTTGATTTGAAGAAAAATAATGAGATTTTTGTTTTTTATAGTGAAAGATTTAAATCCCAAGCAAATACAATAGAGAACAAATACCCTGGTGTAAGAATCTTTAAGCTGGAGGGGGATTATGACGATCTTGTTAAAAGTGTTTTTGAATTATCAGGAAGTAACAGCAGAGGAGATTTAATAAATCGATTAGTTCAAGAGGATGAAATAAGTTTTGTTCCAAGGCCAAGAGAGGATTTTGAAAAGATCTATATTATTGCCGATTATGATGAGTCTAAAAACTTTATTCCTTCATTAAGGTTTAACTATATCTTAGGTAAAGAAATCTACCTATCTTCGCAATCGGTGACAAGAATTGAAGATAGAAAAAAATTGTTAGACTTTTCTGAAGTTATTCTCACAGTTCCTAACTCATTTTTGGGAGCAGATGAGTCATTAAATCTTGATGAGCTCTCAAAGTTATCATTTTTGAAGGATTTAATACTTATTTCTGCAATCAAAAAAAATAATGGTAATTCTCAAATAATTGCTGGCCAGTTTGCAAATATTCGGTTCTCACAAAATAGTTGCTCTGATATGCAAACGAATCTTGTCAAGATTGATAATCTAGGATTTAGTCAGATCTGAGGTCTTTTTCGATTGTTGTCAAACTATCAATAAATCCTGGTCTTTCAAAAATTTTGTTCTGGTAATCAAGGAGAGGTTTCAGATGCTTATTATATGGAAGATTGATGCCCATGGATGTTAATCTCCACATAATCGGTGCTAGATAACAATCAACTAGAGTGAAATCTTCATTCATAAAAAATGGAAACTCCTTGAAAATAGGTGAAATCGTAGCAAGCTCTTGAATCAGCTCTTCTTTTGTCTTTTTCTCTTTTGGTTTTGTTAGCTTTCCTGAAATTATTGAATCTACTAATGGACACCATTCTCTATCTATTCTTAGCATTAACTCTCTGCAATTAGCTCTAGCAACTGGGTAAACTGGTAATAATGGAGGATGTGGAAATCTTTCATCGAGATACTCCAGCATTACTGATGTATCATAAAGAGCTAAATCTCTATCTACTAGAATTGGTAATTTGTGATAAGGGCTTAGCGAGAGAATATCATCAGGAGCTTCATCAATATCTAATTCTCTTATTTCGCATGCTATATCTTTCTCAGCTAGAACTATTCTAACTCTGTGGCTATAGTGATTATCTCTCTCTGAATATAAAATCATGTTGAACTTCTCCTAGTGATAGTCTTTTTGATATTCTCTGTAGAGAAGCGCAGAAAGAAATGTAAATATAATAAAGAATATTATCGCATATACTCCCATTCTTTCCCTTTCTGCCCTGCTAGGCTCACCTACATATGTTAAAAAATTTGTGAGATCATATATAAAATCATCAAACTCTTCAACATTTAACAAACCTGAGCCGTCTTGATGCTTTAGATATCCACATTTTTCTTTAGTAATGGTATTTCCCAATTCATCTCTTTTTTCACCACCATTTTTAGCTAATACAGGGACTTCTTTACACCCGAGTTTTTGATTACCTTGAATTGGTGCCAAAATATTAGGCATGTTTACTCCGGGATAAACAAGATTATTTGATCCATAGGTTGTTGAAGCATCATCATAAAAAGCTCTCAAATATGTATAAACCCAGCTTGAAGTTCTTTTTCTTGCAACCAAGGTTAAGTCAGGTGGGGCATTATCAATTTCTAACTCATGTATGGGTGCAACCATTAAATCAAATGGTCCAGCATCCTTATCTGGTACAAGATATTCAAAGAAAATGTCTTCGGGTATTTGAAGATCATTTGCAACCCTTCCCCATCTAGAATATTTAAGCGAATGGCAGCTATAGCAATATTTCATAAAAGTGCCTACGCCTCTTTGAAGCGAAGCCATATTATTTAAATCTGGTTTAAACTGATCACAGTCTCCATAGTCTTTACATGGACCTCCCTCGGCTGAATTCACATTTGGAACTAACGAAAATGATAAAAAACTAATTATTATTAATGATTTAATCACAATCTATCTGGCACCTCATAGGTTTTTTCAATGCTTGTATAAATAGGCATTAATAGGAAAAAAGCAAAATACATTAGAGTACAAATTACGGACATAATTTTCCCTGTCTCTGTAACAGTAACAGTTCCCAAGTATCCTAAGGTAACAAAACTTACAGTAAACAAAACTATCGCTATCTTACTCAATATCCCTTTATATCTTATTGATGCAACATTACTTCTATCCAACCAAGGTACAACAAATAATATTGCCACTGCTGCAGCCATAACTATAAGTCCTCCAAGTGGATCTGGAACTGCTCTTAACATTGTGTAAAAAGGCGAGTAATACCAAACAGGTGCTATATGTTCGGGAGTTACTAGTGGATTTGCTTCCTCGAAGTTTGCTAATTCAAGAAAATATCCACCACCCTCTGGGAAGAAAAACATTATCACACAAAAAACCAGTCCAAAAACTCCAATTGCAGGCATTGCACTCAAAACTTTATAAGGGAAAAAAGGAACACTATCTAATGGGACTCCATCATCATCGATATATTCCTCAATATCAACACCCTCTGGATTTCCAGCACCAACTTCGTGCAATGCAACAAGATGAAGAAAAACTAGTGCAATTAGTATAAGCGGTAGTGCAACTACATGAAGTGCAAAAAATCTTGAGATTGTTATGCCAGAAATATAATAGTCACCTCTTACCCAAATCTCTAATGATTCGCCAATATACGGTATTGCTCCAAAAAGAGAGATAATAACTTGTGCGCCCCAATATGACATTTGGCCGTATGGAAGAACATAGCCCAGGAATCCCTCAGCCATCATTACTAGATAAATAGTGCATCCAAAAATCCAAACTAATTCTTTAGGTCTTTTATATGAGCCATATAGAAGGCCTCTGAACATATGAAGATAAACTATTGCAAAGAACATCGATGCTCCTGTGGTATGCATGTACCTGATTATCCATCCATAATCAACATCTCTCATAATGTATTCAATCGATGCAAATGCTCCCTCTTCAGTGTTTGAATATGGCATCATTAACCAGATTCCTGTAACTATTTGAAGAATAAGCACAATTGAAGCAAGAGCCCCAAATAGGTACCAAAAGTTAACTTTTTTTGGGACAGGATGCTTCGAAAGATGCCTTTCGAAAGTATTAATTATGGGTAGTCTGTAGTTAATCCAGTTTAGAACCTTCGTTACCATTATGCTTCTTCTCCAATTGTTAAAATACTCCCTTCAAAGAAGTGAGGGGGTACGGTTAAATTTGTTGGTGCAGGAACACCTTTGTAAACTCTGCCCACTAAATCGAACATTGAACCGTGACATGGACAAAAGAAACCACCTTCCCAAGAGGAATCCCACGGCTTAGGTTCGACTTCAGGATAATATTTAGGGGAGCAGCCCAAGTGGGTACAGACTCCTGATAGCACGGAATATTCTGCACTTAAAGACCTTGTAGCATTAATGTTTTTATAAGGTTCGTCAATACTATCTGAATTTGGATCAGCAAGTTTTGATGTCACTGAAGCCAAACCAGACAATGCTGATGGTGAATGCCTAATAATTAATATTGGTTGCTTTCTCCATGAAACTTGAATCTGCTGACCAACCATCATTTTAGAAACATCAACTTTCACGGCAGATCCTATTGCTTTAGCCCTTGCACTTGGATTCCAAGTTGTTACAAATGGAGTAGCTGCAAAAGCAACACCAGCTGCGGCAAAACCAGCAGTAAGGCCAATCAGAACCTTTCTTCTTCCTTGATCTGGTTCATTGCTGATATCAGATTTTTTATATGCATTTTCTTTTGAAATAGAGATACCAAAACCATCCAAAATGCTTCGAAGATTATCACTAATATCCAATATGTCAGAATTCTCAAGTTGATTTAATGCATCTACAAGCTCATCTCTGCTAGATATAGCCTCAGTGAGATCCTTAGTCTTTAGCGATGTCTTTACAAAACTGGTACCAATAATGTCAGCAACCTTTTCGCTAACCCTTTTTTGAAAAAAATAAATATCATTATTAGCTCCTCTTAGAGTAAGGTATTTTTCTGTAATTTCTGTCATTATTAAAAAAGCAAATAATATAAGTCAGGATTGTACCCATATGTAAAAATTAGGGTACTCATGATAATGAAATGGACGGATGTATTTGAGCTCTTAAAAAATATAGAATCTCTTGAAAGCCCTATTATATTGGGGTATCTTTTGTTTGTTGTACCCATATACTTCCTTGTATGTGTTTGTAAAGTACGCACAATATAATACAAAAACATACTTATTGGAAGTACATTTTAGTAATAAATTATATTTATCTTTTTGAGAATTGTGAGCTCTTTCTTGCCTTTTTTAATCCAGGCTTTTTTCGTTCTACTTTTCTTGAATCTCTCGTAAGAAAACCAGCTTTTTTTAGTTGCGGTCTTAACTCTTCATCAAAAAGTAAAAGAGCCCTAGAAATACCATGTCTGATAGCTCCTGCTTGACCAAAACTACCGCCGCCTTTTACTTTTGCTACTATATCAACTTTATCGATTAAGTTACAAAGCTCTAGTGGTTGCTTAACAAGCATTTGGGCCACTTCTCTACCAAAGTAATCGGAAAGCTCTTTATTGTTCACTTTTATTGAGCCTTCTCCCTGAGATAGATATATTCTGGCTGAAGATGTTTTTCTTCTGCCTGTCGCATAAAGTCTTTCACTGCTCATATTTTTGGATTCCATACACTTGGATTTTGAGATTCATGAGGATGTTCTGAACCACTGTAAACTTTTAATTTTTTTATAATTGATTTTCCTAACTTGTTTTTTGGCAGCATACCCTTTACAGCATTTTCAATAATTCTTTCAGGAGTGCTCTCTAGAACTTCTTTATATGACTTTTCTTTCAGGCCTCCAGGGTATAAAGAATGTTTATAGTATTTCTTTTGCTCTGCCTTATTTCCAGTAACTTTTACCTTATCTGCGTTTATTACAACTACAAAATCGCCACCATCTACATGAGGAGTAAATGTTGGCTTATCTTTTCCTCTTAATTTATCTGCAATTTTAGTTGCAAAACGGCCCAAAATTTTATCTGAGGCATCAAATACAACCCAGTCTCTAGAAACTTCAGTATTTTTTAAGCTAAATGTTTTCATATCACTATTTTGTGTGGACGAATATTAAAGGTTAAGAGCTATTTAATCAATAATTTTTATAATTTATTTATCATTAATATTTTGCATTTCTTCAAGCCTGCTGATGGTTCTGTCCCATAAGAATGAAAGCTCTTCTCCAGTATAGAGACTTCTAATATCATTACCATTAAAAAAAAACTTAATTTTCACTTTTTCAATGTAGGCAATATCAATAAAACCAATAAACCTTCTAATTTTATCCTTGCCATAATCATCATTTTGTTCAAAATCATCGATGAAAAACCAGTTATATTTTTCACATATAGCTAAAAAATCAGAAATTGCTAAATTTTGCCTAAAGAAATCCTTATATGAAAGCCAAATAAAGTCTTTAGTATTCCCTTTACATGCAAATGTTCTATCATTTATTCTAATATCTTTATTAAGATCACCGATAAAGTTAAAGTTTTTCTTAATAAAATCGAAGATTTGATCTTGGCTAAGGTTTTTTCCATCCTTTGATGAATTTAAATCTATATTCGTTAATCTATAGTCCTTGTCTCCAATAAATTCAAATACAACGAAGTCTTTTTCAAGCTGTTTAATTTGTTTAATAAATTTTTCTCTTTGTAGTCCATTTTTATATAGATTTTCTATCTTTGCATTTGATGTGAGCATTATGAAAACATTCATTTTTGATAAAAGATTTAAAAGTTTGCCAATTATCATTGCATCTGAAACATCCTCAACTTGAAACTCATCGATAAAGATTACTCTATACTTTGAAGCTATTCTTTTTGCAATTATTTCTATTGGATCTTTGGTGTTTTCAACTAACCCAAGCTCATTATGAATAAATTTCATAAACTCGATGAAATGATATGAACACTTAGTAAGTTTAATTTCTTTAAATATTGCATTTAGCATCATAGTTTTTCCCCTTCCAACATCGCCATGGACGTAACAACCTTTTTTTGATTTTTTTTTGAAAAAGTTGGTAATAAATGACTTTCTAGGAAGGTTTTTTTCAAAAATAATTAGAAAGTTGTCTTGTTCATCATTTAAATGAATGCCATCTTCTGAAAACTTCTTTAAAATAGTTTGATACATACTTTTTAGAAATGAGAAATTATAAGTTTATCATTAGCGGCATTATATTTGCCGCATTTATTAGTATAGTTTCATTCGAAACTGGTTATAAAAAAGGTTCTCAAGAAGATTTGTCCTTTGCAGCAGAAAAAGCCTCATCATCAGTGGTTAATATATTTATAAGCAACAGAGGAATTAATAGAGCCAGGAATGCTGTAGGCTCTGGAGTAATTTTCTCAAAAGAAGGTCACATCGTAACTAATACTCACATATTAACTAATGCGACATCTGTTTTTGTGGAATTTAATGATGGTGAAATTACAGAGGCAGTGTTGATTGGCGCAGATAAATATTCAGACATTGCAGTATTAAAAATTAATGATTTTGAGGGCTTAAATCCTATTGAGTCAGCTGAATCTAGCAATATAAAAGTTGGAGATGAGGTTCTTGCTATAGGGAACCCATTTGGTGTTGGAAAAACTGTTACAAGTGGCATCATTAGTGCAACCGGAAGAGATTATGGAAATCCTTATTTGGAATTACTTCAGACTGATGCAGCAATTAATCCAGGAAACTCTGGCGGTGCATTGCTTAATGAAGAGGGAAATTTGATTGGTATTAATTCAAGCATATATTCAAAAACTGGGACTTACTCAGGTATTGGTTTTGCAATTCCATCTGAAAAAGTAATTCAAGTTGCTTCCGAACTCATAAAGTTTGGTAAGGTAAGGAATTCATGGATTGGCGACTTTCAGGTAAGGCAGATAAGATTAAATTTGAGCAATAATTTAGTGCCAGCTTTAAGTATTATAAAAATTGATGATACTTCTAGTATTGCAAATCCCCTTGAGCTCAATGGAATATCAGAGGGCGATATAATATTAAAGATAAATGATCTGCCAGCAACTTGGGCAAATCTGACAACAGCTTTAAAATTAACCTTACCAGGTGATGAGATTTTATTTGAGATTTATGGAAAAGATAAAAATAAAGAAGTTTCAGTTAAGACTATTGCATCTAATTAGGTAATCTTATTATTTCTGCTCCTAGATTTGATAATTTCTCTTCTATTCTTTCATAGCCTCTATCAATATGATAAATCCTATCTACAATAGTTTCCCCTTTTGCTATTAATCCAGCTAGTATCAAGCTTGCTGATGCCCTTAAATCTGTTGCCATTACTTGAGCCCCAGAAATAGAATCAACTCCATTAATAAGTGCAGTGGTTCCATTAATTGTAATATCAGAACCCATTCTATTAAGCTCTTGAACATGCATAAATCTATTTTCAAATATAGTCTCTGTAACACTTGATTCACCAGGTCCGATGCAGTTGAGAACAGTAAACTGCGCTTGCATATCTGTTGGAAACCCAGGAAACGGAGCTGTGACAATATCAACAGGCTTTATAGCATCCTTCGTCATATCTAGGGAAATAGAATTAACATTTGAATACACTTCAGCCCCAGCTTTTTGAAGAGTTTCTATAATTGAGCCCATTCTTTTTGGATCAATCTTATTGATTGTAATTTTTCCATTAGTAATAGCTGCTGCTACAAGATATGTACCTGCCTCGATTCTGTCTGCAGGAATTTTAAAAGTTGTGCCAGTCAATTCTTCCACACCTTCAATCTTAATCTCATCTGTTCCTGCTCCTGAAATCTTAGCTCCCATTGAATTTAAAAAATCTGCCAAGTCAGAAATTTCTGGCTCTTTTGCAACGTTAGTTAAAGTTGTAAATCCCTCAGCTAGTGAAGCAGCCATCATCAGATTTTCTGTACCCGTAACAGTAACTCCCTCAAACTCTATATTAGCTCCAGTTAACTTTTTAGCTTTTGCCTCAATATATCCATTATTGAGAGATATTTCTGCACCAAGTTTTTCAAGAGCTTTAAGATGATAATTCACAGGACGACTTCCAATAGCACACCCTCCGGGTAAAGCAATCTTCGCATATCCATATTTAGCCACCATAGATCCAAGAACTAGGATAGAGGCTCGCATAGTTTTTACCAACTCATATCTTGCCTCAAGGTTAGAGAGGTTTGATGTGTTGAGTCTAAAATTCATTCTCTCATCCAATGAAATGTCAGCTCCCATTGAGCCTATGAGTTCAAACATGGTAGTAATATCTTGAAGATATGGAAGATTTTTAAGAGTTATATCATTAGATGAAAGAATTGATGCTGCAATTACTGGCAAAGCAGCATTCTTGGCTCCTGAGCAGTCAATCTGACCTGAAAGACTTTTTCCACCTTTAATTAATAATTTTTCCAATTAGACCTCGCTTGGTGCCTTTAAATCTAGACTAATTGCATGAAGTTCACCTGATTGTAGAAGATCTGTGAACAATTTCATAATAATTTTATGTCTATCTATGGTGCTCATATTTATGAAATCTTTAGAAACAATTTTGATAGAAAAATTACAATCCTGACCGCTAATGGATAGGTCAGAGACATCGTCTAAATAAGATCTGATAAGTTCTTGTATTTGATTATTATCCATCTATGAAAGCATCCGATTTCCATTCACTAATAATTGAAGAAATATTCTCATTCTTTTCTACAGCAAGTGCTTGAAATTGATTATGGAAGGTTTGCCCTAAATTGATTCCATTAATAATTATATTTACTATTTTATAAGTACCATTTTTATATTCCCTTAGTTTATAAATTATTGGATAAACATTGTTAGTAGTAAGTAATTCTTGCTTAACGCTTACAATCTTATTTTTTTTCTCATCATAAGAAAAATCAGTAATTATTTCTGCATCTCCCCATTGGGCAAGGGTTTCTGCATAAGTATCTAGAAGTGAAATTTTAAAAACTTCTATAAATTGAGCTCTCTCCTGTTTAGTAGCACTCAAAAAATACTTTTTCCCCATAACGCTTGCACTCACTCTATTAAAATCTATTAAGGGTTCAAAAATATTTTTTATCTTATTTTTGAATAGTTCTGGATTGGTATTGAATAATTCATTTTCTGTTGTTAAAACTACTACCATTTCTTTTGATTTAGTATCTATGAGCTCAAATGGATTTTTATTAATATCAGATAAGGTTGGGAATGATAAAAATAAAAATAGGGCTAATAAATTTCTTTTTAGGTATGACATTGCATTATTATACACTTGTTAGTTTTTAAAATTTTATGCAAAAGATATTTCTTGTAGGCTTAGTTATTTCAATATTTGGAATACTTAATGCTGCTGAAATGAGCATAGACATATCAGAAAAAATAGAAATTTCTTCAGATAAAATAGAAATTAAAGAAGGAAAGATCGAATTTAAAAATAATGTTATTTTTCAGTCAGAATCTTTTGAAATATTTGGAGAGGTTGCAGAATATAATCGAAATTTAGAGCTAATCAAAATCGAAGGGTCGCCTGTAAAATTTAAAATAAGCACCGAAGAAAATAATTTCAATGGTTTTTCAAACTTAGTCTTAATTCAAGATAATGAGATAGAAATCTCTGGGAGTGTTCTAATAGAGGATAAGAACTCGCGAATAAGAGGTAAAATAATAAAATTCAATATGGGTTCTGGAGAGCTTCAAATAAACTAGTATGGAAGTCCTTAGAGTTAAAAATATATCAAAGTCTATTAAAAATAAGCAAATTATTAATGAGATCTCATTTGAAATTTCAGAGGGCCAAATTGTCGGACTTTTGGGACCTAATGGCGCTGGTAAAACGACAACTTTTTACTCAATCTTAGGATTAATAAAAGTAGATAGTGGACAAGTTTTTCTTGATAACAAAGATATAACTATGATTCCTCCTCATAAAAGAGCCAAAGTTGGAATGAGCTATTTGCCTCAGGAACCATCAATATTTAGAAACCTATCAGTAAAATCAAATATTTTGGGTGTTGGAGAAAAGAATTTTTTGAAAAAAGAAGATCTATTTAATTTTTATCAAAATACTATTAAAGAGTTTGGTCTTGAGTCTATTGAGAATTCAATGGGTTATGTTTTATCAGGTGGGCAAAGAAGAAAAGTTGAAATAGCTCGATGTTTAGCTTCAAAACCAAAAATAATACTTTTAGATGAGCCCTTTGCTGGCATTGATCCTATTGCTATTCAAGATATTAAAAATGTTTTAAAGAGACTTTCTGATAAAGGTATTTGTATCTTAATAACCGACCATAATCTGAGAGAAACTATAGATATATGCAATTACTCAATTGTCATAAAAGATGGAAGTATCCTTGATAAAGGAAAAAAAGACTATCTTGTAAATAGCGCACTTATAAAAAAGGAATACTTTGGTAAAGTTTTTGATTGATGGAAACCTTTAATCAAGAAAAGATTTTTGAGATATTAAGCAAAAAGTCTGAGGATAAATTCATTCAAATCCAAAAAATCCTCTCCAAAATGGATTCACACGAGATTGCTCACTGTCTTGAATCAACTCCCTCTGAGCAACGAAAGGTAATTTGGTCAATTATAGATAAATCAAATGAAGCTGACGTACTAAGTGAGTTAGGCGAAGAAATACAGCAAGATTTATTTGATGAAATTTCAAATGAAAAGCTTCTAGATCTAGTTCAAAATCTTGAACTAGATGAGATGGTCGATATTCTGCAGAATTTACCTGAGCAAAGAAAAAGTTTCCTACTTTCTAAGATGACTAAAATAGACAGAGAAAGAGTTGAGACGGTTTTGGAATATCCTGAGGATTCTGCAGGTGGCTTACTAAATAACGATATTATAAGCGTGCAAAAAGATTCAACTCTTAATTTAGTTCTTGAATACCTAAGATCAATAGGTGATATTCCAGAAAATACAGACAAATTATTTGTGGTTTCTAAAAATAATAATTTTATTAGTGATCTCAAAATTTCAAAGATTATAAGCTCAGATCCAGAACTTAAAGTATCAGATATTATGAATGACAAACCACATTTCTTTACGGTTAATGAATCTGATAAAGAGGTTTCTAAGTTTTTTGAACAAAATGATCTTATTTCCGCAGCAGTTGTTAATCACAATAATGAACTTATTGGTAGAATAACTATTGATGATGTCGTAGATGTAATTATTGAAGACGCAGATCAAAACTTTCTGAGCATGACTGGAATTGCAGAAGATACATTTTCACCTCCAGCAAGAGCTGCTCGAAGAAGAATTCTTTGGCTTGGTCTTAACCTACTTACTGCATTTGTAGCAGCTTTAGCTATTAATATTTTTCAAGATACAATTGACAAAATTGTATATCTGGCAGTTTTAATGCCAATTGTAGCAAGTATGGGGGGAGTTGCAGCAACTCAAACCTTAACGATAGTATTAAGAGGACTTACTCTAGAACAAATCTCAGATTCCAATCTTCGATGGCTTTTTAAAAGGGAAATGGCAGTTTCAATAATTAATGGAATTCTTTTATCTTTGATAATTAGTGTTGTTACTTATCTTTGGTTTAATCAGTTAATTCTTTCGATGCTTATTGCTGCATCATTGATAATAAATCTTCTTAGCTCAGTTATTGCAGGAGTTTTCATACCTATTGTTTTAAGAAGATTCAACCAAGATCCTGCTATAGCAGGCAGTGTTATAGTTACAACTGTAACTGATGTCATAGGATTTGTTTCTTTCCTGGGCCTAGCAACAATATTCTTATTATAATCTCTCTAGAATTGGAGCGTTAAGATTCCCTTGCACTGAATATCCTATGGTTGTTATTTCCTGAATTTGCTCTTCAAAAACATTACCAATTATTGCTGTACCTGCAGCGACTCCGATACCACCAAAAATTGCGGCATACCATGGAATATTTTCTTGCAAACCTAATCTTAAAGAAAGCTCAAGATCTAACTCATTAAGGTACCCTTTTTCATTTTTCCTTATATATCCATTCCAAATCATTTCTCCAAAATCGGCATCAAAAATAAATTTTTCTTTGATCCTTCCATATTTCTTTGAAAAAATGATTTTGCCTTCACCTCTTCTAAATTTGATATATTCTTGCGAAGATGATCCATCATATCCATCAAATAAGGACTGGATATTTAAAAGTCCAATGAGATTTAAAAGAGCAGAGTTTGGATTTCTTTGATTTATTTGGAAATCTTTTGCTAAAAAATCAATGCTCCCTTCAATATTTTTGAGATCAAAAAGATTATTCCATTGAACATTAATATCTGTTTGAAAATAATCAATAACAGGAAAATTATTTAAATTAAATTGATCCTTAAAATTATTTAATTCATAAGAGCCCTTTACTTTGAAGAATTCTTGATTTGCATTTATCGAGAAATATGCTGGCTCATCTTGAAAATTTGAAACTTTGAGAAAGTCACTATCTATTTTAATATCGTTAAGGGTAAGAATTTCTCCATTTTTAAGATAATAAAAATCAATTGATTCAAAATTAGCATCATTGAGAACAATATTTTTACCAATAACTCTAAATTTCATATCTGGTAGCTGAAAACTCTCTGAGTTCGAATCTCCTAAACTATAGTTTATCTTCGAGTCATATAAATCAATCCTAAAAAATCCTGAATCATCTCTTAAAACCTTTCCATTCAGGTTTTCGCTTGTAAAGTCAATTTTCAAATTATTTTTAAAAAAGCTTCCGGAAACATTAATTGTAGATTGTGCATCTGAGAAAAAAATCAAATCCAACGAATCCTGAAAACCATTACCAGAAAGAAATAAATCTAAATTATGATCATTTTGATTGAGGCTAATATTCGAAAAAATATTTTCAAAATCTTCAATAAAAATATTTGTTTTAATACTAAATTTTTTATCGAGGTATTTAATATCAAGAAAATCATCAAAGTTAATAAATCCAAAATTTCTGTAATTATTATTTTTAAAATCTATAAATCCTGAAGTATCTAAATTTATAGCGCTTTTAAAATCTAAAGAGTTAAGTGGAAAAAAGCTTTCAGCATATTTATTAAGGGATTCATGTCTTGAGTCATATTTCAACCGCAAAGTTTCTATATCTAAATATCCAGTTACTGATTTAAAGGGGATATTTTCTACAAAACCTTCTTTTAAGACTATCCTAACCTCATTGCTATCTGCCGCAATAAATGCTTTTTTTGCATCAAGCTTTCTTTTTGATCCAATATTAAGAATTACATCCGAGATTACTATTTCATTTTTAAAACTTCCATTACCACTATTTATAAATTCAAGCCCAAGCTCTTCAATAATTCCAGACTCTATTAAATTGGTTAAAGTATCTGTCAAGCCCTCAAAGTTTTTAGGAATTAGAGAAATATAGTCCTGCGTTTGCATTTTCTTGGTATGAATTCGAAGATAATTAAATATTTTTAGATCATCATAAAAATATCCAAGAAGATTTAAACCTAACTTAATTTCATCAATACTAATTTCTTTTGAGCTATCACTAAGGACAATATTCTTAAAGGTAATTTCAGGATATAGAGGATTCTTATTTGTATATACATCATCAAAACTTAAAACATAGTTCTCATACTTATATCTTTCCAAATTTTTTGAAAAAAGTTCAGTATTGCTTAAAAAAAGAAAGTAAGTAAGTGAAATGATCAGCAGTGGCGCTAATATAATCAAAAATGACCTCAACAAAAAAGCATAAATCATTTTCTATATTTTTAATTGTTTTGGAAAAAATTTAACCATAGTTGTAACCAATAAGTATGAAAAAAAAGCAAGGAAAAAACTAAGGAATATAATTAGATATTGGAAATTCATTGTAGATAACAAGATGCTCTTAAATCCAACATAAAAGGATGTAAATAAACTAAATGTTATCGCTATTTGAAGTTTTGAAAACATCCTTAACCTATAGTAATTGTAATTAACTATAAGAATTGACAAAGTAAATAGTGCTGCATGAAGTCCAAAAAAAACACTTTGGTTAAGATCGATTAAAAATCCAATATAAGCTGCAAAATATGAATTAATTTTTTGTGGATTTTTAAAGCATAAATGACAAAGAAGCAAATAAGTAATATTAGAAATTACAAAAAAATTATACAAATATAAATTAATTTTGGAATCAATATAACTTAATGTCATAAAAACAAATGTTAAAAAAATTAAATCTAATAATTTCACTATTGAAGAACTCCAAAAAAGTTTGATGAAAGTGGATTTGCATTAAGATTAATTATTAATCTTAACTCCTTGGTTGATAATTCTTGTTTTTCATGAATTTGGCCTATTTCAATTCCGCTGGGGAAAATGCCTCCCAAACCGGAGGTAAAAAATTTCTGTTCTTCTTCAAAATTATCTTCCCATAGTGTTAAATCAACATCACAGAAAATCTTTTGTGGGAGCCCTAGACCTTTAGCTTCGCAATAAAAATCATTTTTATTTTCTATAGGTATGTTATGTTTTTTGTCGCTAAGAAGAATCACCTCAAAAAAATTCTTATTAAGTTTCAATGTCTGTCCTATAATCCCTTCTTTATTTATAACTACTTTGAATGATTCAATCTCAATATTGTTATCTGATGACAAGATCATTCTATGCTTATCACAGCAAAAATATAGATTTGCATCAAAATCCACTACTCTGGAGGGAATAACTATAAAGCTGGAGTTTTCAGAATCAAATTTTTCTGAAATAGCATTCTGATTGGGTATATTTTTATTTGAGAGTATGTAGTTAATTATTAATTGTTCATTTAATTCTGCTTTTAAAATCATATTTTCTTCTTTAACCTTTTGTGTATCAAAGTTGCTAGTAAGAAATAAATAAATAGGAACAAAAATATACTCTTTTGAAAATATTTTGATGAAAAGTGACGATGAGCTGTAAAAGTTTTGAACTGGCTTAAACGTATTAAATTTAAAGTCTAAAAATAAAAAGGTTGTGCAAAAAAGAAAAACTGATATCAAAACAAATCTTGATGATTTATCAGGCAATCTTGCCATATTATTCAGTTGATAAAAGTTCTATATTGTATTTATCTATTATTTCTAGAGCCTGTCCTCCTCCTCTTGCGACACATGTAAGGGGATCTTCAGCAATGATTACAGGTATTCCAGTTTGAGATGAGATTAATCGATCTAAATCTCTCAATAATGCTCCACCTCCTGTTAAAACTATACCTCTTTCTGCTATATCTGCAGCTAGCTCAGGTGGTGAAAGCTCAAGGGCATCTCTTATTCCTCTTATTATTCCATTGAGTGGATCTTTCATAGCTTCATAAACATGATCACTGGATAGACTGAATGTTTCAGGTATACCCTCTGCTAAATTTCTACCGGTTACCATCATTTCTTGTTTTTCAGAATCTTCAGATGCGCATCCTATTGTCTGTTTAATTTTTTCAGCAGTTGAGTCTCCAATGACGCACCCATAATTTCTTCGAATATAGGAAACAATTGATTCATCCATTTTATCTCCGCCAATTTTTACTGATTCAGCATAAACAACTCCATTTAATGCAAGTATGGCTATCTCAGATGTACCGCCACCAATATCTATGACCATACTTCCACTTGCTTCTTCGACAGGCAAGCCTGCACCTATTGCAGCAGCCATTGGCTCTTCTATAAGTTTTACATCTCTGGCACCTGCACCGAGAACTGATTCTCTTATGGCTCTTCTTTCAACTTGAGTTGATCTACACGGAACACAAACTAGAATCCTTGGGCTTGGTTTTATAAATCTTTGCTCATGGACAGTTGCAATAAAATGTTGAAGCATCTTTTCAGTTACCTGGAAATCAGCTATTACTCCGTCTGATAAGGGTCGAATTGCGTTAATATTTCCTGGAGTCCTTCCAAGCATCTTCTTTGCTTCAGCACCCACAGCAACAACTGTCTTTTGTCCTCTATTCTCCCTAATCGCAACAACTGAAGGCTCATTTAAAACTATTCCTACATCTTTTGTATAAATTAAGGTATTGGCAGTGCCTAGATCAATTGAAAGATCATTTGAAAATAGTCCTCTTGCAGTTTTGAACAAATTAAATTCCACAATTTTCCTCAAAAATATATAAAATTATGTTGCGTTAGGTTAACATCTCGCAACATTAATATAATATCCTATATATGGACAATAAAACAGTTGAAACTATCTCTTATTTAGCAAGATTACAGCTTGATAAGGATAAAAAAGAAAAAATCACCAAGGATCTCGAAAATATAATTAATTTTGTTGATGAGCTTCAAAGTCTCGATACTAAAGATGTGGCCCCTCTTTCTAATCCTCTTGAAAAAGTAGCTTCAAAAAGAGAGGATTCAATAACTTCAAAAAGTAGAAAAGAAGCTTTTCTCTCAAACTCTCCTGAGTCAGATCAAGATTATTTTATAGTTCCAAAAGTCGTTGAATGAGTATTAGATTTAAAACATTATCTGAATTAAAAAAACTTTTAGAAAAAAAAGAAATATCTTCCTTTGAGTTAGTAAGTGAAACGTTTAGAAATATTTCCTCAAGTAAAACTAATTCTTTTATTACTTTGGATGAGGAAGCAGCATTGAGTAAAGCAAAAGACTTTGATCAAGGTAAAGTTAATGGTGATCTAGCAGGAATACCAATCGCCCAAAAAGACTTATTTTGTACAAAAAATCTAAGGACAACTTGCGGATCAAAGATTCTAGAGAACTTTATCCCTCCCTATGATGCTACTGTTGTGAAGAATCTTTCTAATGCTGGCAGCATTTGTGTAGGAAAAACAAATATGGATGAATTTGCAATGGGATCCTCTAATGAGACAAGTTTTTATGGAACAGTTAGAAATCCTTGGAGTCTTGATAGAGTTCCCGGAGGAAGCTCAGGCGGCTCCGCAGCAGCAGTTTCAGAAGGCCTTGTTTGCGCAGCAACTGGAACAGATACAGGCGGCTCAATAAGGCAGCCTGCTGCACTATGTGGAATTACTGGTATAAAGCCTACCTACGGAAGAGCTTCAAGGTGGGGAATGATAGCTTTTGCGTCTAGTCTTGATCAAGCTGGTACCTTTGCAAGAAATGCTGAGGATTGTGCCCTTTTACTTAATCATATTTGTAGTCATGACACAAAAGATACAACCTCAATTAGCGATATGCAGGAAAATTATCTTGTTAATTTGAATAATGATCTTAATGGTAAAACAATTGGTATTATTAAAGAGTTCGATATTTCTAGTCTAAATAAAGAAGTTCAGGATTCTTTTGAACAATCAAAGAAAATATTTGAAAATTTGGGGGCAAATTTTGTTGAGATTTCTATGCCAAATATTAAACTTTCTGTTCCAACTTATTATGTAGTTGCTCCAGCCGAATGCTCATCAAACCTTTCTAGATTTGATGGAGTTAAATATGGTTATAGAGCAAAAAATGTAGAGAATTTAGAGGAACTATACATAAAATCAAGATCAGAAGGTTTTGGGGATGAAGTTAAAAGAAGGATTCTTATAGGAACATATGTTTTATCAGCAGGCTTTTATGATGCTTATTATAAAAAGGCTCAGCAATCTAGAAGAATGATAAAAAATGACTTTGTGGATGCTTTTAGTGAAGTTGACATAATAATGTCTCCATCATCACCGAGCTCTGCTTTTAAAATTGGCTCAAAAACTGAGGATCCAATTGAAATGTATTTAGAAGACTTATTTACGATTTCTTCAAATCTAGCTGGCGTACCTGCAATGTCTATACCTCATGGTTTTGCCAAAGGCCTTCCTATTGGTTTGCAACTTATAGGAAATTATTTAGAGGAATCAAAAATATTAAATTTTGCACATCAGTATCAAAAAAACAGTGATTGGCATCTCAAAACTCCTAATCTTGGAGAGAGCCCATGAGCTGGGAAACAGTAATTGGTCTAGAAGTCCATGCGCAACTGTCTACAAATACAAAGCTTTTCTCAAGCGCATCAACAAAATTTGGTTCTGAGCCCAATACACAAGTTGATTTAGTTGATTTGGGTTTGCCTGGAGTTTTACCTGTTGTGAATAAAGATGCGTTTAAAAAAGCCATAAGATTTGGTTTAGCTATTGATGCAAATATTAACCAAGAATCTTCTTTTGATAGAAAAAATTATTTCTATCCTGATCTGCCAAAAGGCTATCAAATAACTCAAATGACAAAGCCTATTGTTGAGGGTGGATCAATAGATATTGATGTGGATGGAGATAAAAAAACTATAAACATTACAAGAGCGCATCTTGAGGAAGATGCTGGAAAGTCAATACATGATGCCTATCCAGATAAATCTGTTATTGATTTAAATAGAGCAGGAACCCCTCTGCTTGAGATTGTATCTGAGCCAGAAATATCTAGTGCCAAAGAAGCTGTAGCTTACATGAAGGCTTTGCATCAACTTGTTACATTTCTAGATGTATGTGATGGTGATATGTCGCAAGGATCTTTGCGCTGCGATGCAAATGTTTCTATCAGAAAGGTTGGTGATTCTGAGTTAGGCACTAGAACAGAGATAAAAAATATTAATTCGTTTAGGTTTATTGAAAAAGCTATTAATTTCGAAATTAAAAGACAAATTAAATTACTGGAGAGTGGTGAGAAGGTTACCCAAGAAACAAGGCTTTATGATAGTGGAAAGGATGAAACAAGGCCGATGCGATCTAAAGAGTTTGCAAATGACTACAGATACTTTCCCGATCCTGATCTGCTACCAGTAGTTATTTCTGATGATGAGATGGAAGAAATAAGAAGTACATTCCCCGAACTTCCAGCAGATAAATCAAAAAGGTATGTTTCAGAATTTCAAATTGATGAAAGTGAAGCTGAAATTATTTCCTCATCAAGAGAGCTATCTAATTTCTTTGAGGCTGCAGTAGAATCTAAAAACGATCCAAAACTTGCTGCTAATCTTATAGTGGGTGAAATTAGCTCCCTGCTGAATAAAGATAATATAAAGATAGATGAATCTAAACTTTCGTCAGATAATTTTAATATTCTGCTTCAAAGAATATCTGATGGAACAATATCTAAAAAAATAGCAAAAACTATACTTGCTGAAATTTGGGAAACAGGCAGAAATGCAGATGAAATAATTAATGACCAAGGATTGGTTCAGATTCGAGATGAGAACCTTCTTGAAGAAGTAATAACAAAAGTAATCGAATCAAATATAAAACAAGTTGAAGATTACAAAAATGGTAAAGATAAGCTATTCGGTTTCTTTGTTGGCCAAGTCATGAAAGAAACTCAAGGGAAAGCTAACCCTCAAGCAGTGAACGATTTATTGAAAAAAGCGCTAAATTCTTAAGTGACCCAAAGACCAAGCTGTTCAGCAATAAAAGCAGGTTTTTCAGAACCCTCAAGTTCCATAGTAACCTCGCTTTTAATAAGAAATTGTCCCGGGTTCTTTTCCTTAACTTCTATAATCTTTGAGTGCATTCTTATTCTAGAATTTACTGGAACAGGTGCAAGAAATCTAATTTTATCTAAGCCATAGTTAAGACTCATTTTTGAGCCCTCAACAACTAAAGCATTCTCTTCTCCCATCCCAGAAGTAAGTGATAGTGTTAAAAATCCATGCGCTATAGTTGATCCAAATATTGGTGCGGCTTGCTCTGGATCAACATGAATAAATTGATGATCATTCGTTGCATCAGCAAAGTTATTTATTCTTTCTTGGTCAATAGTTAGCCATTCGCTCGGCTCAAGTGACTTGCCAATATAACTATCTAATTCTTCTGGTTTCACAAATGTCATCGGCATAGTGTTCTCCCTACATGTATTGCTCTTTATACTCTTCTCTTAAATCGATCTTCTTCACTTTTCCTGTTGCTCCAATAGGCAATTCTTTTAAGAAAACCACCTGATCAGGGAGTTGCCATTTCTCAAACTTTTTCAACATTAGTTCATCGAGTTCTTCCCTGCTTATTTCTTCACCAGAATTTGAAACAACAAATAAAAGTGGTCTTTCATCCCATTTTGGATGAGGAATGCCAACAACTGCTGTTTGCATTACGTCTGGATGACTAGCTACAGCATTTTCGACATCTATTGAACTAATCCATTCACCACCTGATTTAATGACATCTTTTTCTCTATCAACAATAGACATATATCCATCTGGATCTATAGATGATATATCACCGGTATCAAACCAACCATCTTTATCTACAGCATCCTCCTCAGCTTTAAAATATTTTTTAATAATCCAAGGGCCTCTTACTAATAGGCTTCCTGAAGCCTTACCATCATTTGGTAAAGTATTTCCATCAGGGTCAACAATTTTCATTTCTACACCAAAAACAGGTTTACCTGCTTTAACTTGAATTGCATATTTTTCATCATCAGGCATATTTTCCATTTCAGGTGTTGGAAAATTTGTTGTTCCAAGAGGGCTCATCTCAGTCATGCCCCATCCTTGAAGAACGGTTACTCCATGTACTTGATCAAACTCTTTTATCATTGCTACTGTTACTGCTGAACCTCCTATTACAGTACTATTCATTGATTCAAGGACAACATTATTTTCTCTACAATACCCTAATAGCTGCATCCAAACTGTTGGCACCCCAAAGGCAAGTGTTACCTTCTCCTCCTTGCACATTTCATAGAGAGACTCACCATCCATTGCCATTCCAGGCATTACAATTTTAAGTCCATAAATTGCACCATAGTATGGAACTCCCCATGCCATAACGTGGAACATAGGAACAACCATTAAAACAGAGTCATCTCCTTCAATTTTTAAAGCCTTTGGTCCAGCTGCTGAAATTGCGTGAAGAATTGTCGATTTATGTGAATATAAAACTCCTTTTGGATTTCCTGTTGTGCCCGATGTATAGCAAAGTCCACAAGCTGCATTATCAGGAAGGTCTGGCCAGACAAAATTTTCATCACCATCTTCAATATATTCTTCATATGACAAACAATTTTTGAGAGAAGTTTCAGGCATCTCATCTTTATTGCAAAAGACAATATATTTCTCAACAGTAGTGAGGTTTTCTTGAAGCGCCTCTAGGATAGGAACAAAAGGTGCCTCAACAAAGATTACTTTGTCCTCAGCATGATTAATAATGTAAACTGCCTGCTCGGGATGTAATCTAAAATTCAAAGTATGAACAACTGCGCCCATTCCTGAAACACCATAATATGCCTCAAGATGTCTAAAAGTGTTTAGAGCAAGAGTGGCGATGACATCTCCTTGTTTATAACCATCTTGAGAAAGCTTTGAAGCTAACTTCCTTGATCTAACACATACCTCTTTATAGTTAGTCCTATGGACTTCACCACTTACTAATTTACTTACTACTTCAGACTCAGGATAAATATCTGCAGCATACTCTATAATGCTTGCAACATTTGGTTTCCAGTCTTGCATATCTCCTAATAACATAATTATTCCTCCCTTAATTTCTTGGTGGTTGTCCTTTAACTTTAAAAATTGAAATGGTATCAGTGCCCTCTCTTCTAAAAGCACTTAATTCTTGGTATTCGACACTGCTGTACCATTGATCGGCTAAGTTTTCATTTGGAAAAGAAAAAATTATAACTCTTCCAGAAACTTCAGAACTTCCTTCAAGTTGGCCAATATTATCATCAAAAGTAATGAACTTACCTTCATATTTCTTTAATATCGGAAAGAATCCTTTTTCATATTTTTTATAAGTATCAGGATCTTGGATTACGATATTTGCTACAACATATACTGGAACTTCACTCATATTTCTTAAAATCTAAATTAAATATTAACCTAATATTCTTATAATAAAAATATCTTTATTATTTAATACGAAAGCGCTTTTTTAAACCATTTATTTCATGCTTATCTGTTTCATTAAAAATTTGGTTGAGTTGATGGAGGTATGGATAAAAAACTTTTTTATTTTTCCATTCCAGTTCCAAAGGAGAAAATCTAGATCTTTTTTTTCAACATCTGAAAAGCTCGATGAAATATTTATTTTTAAAAAATGACTTAAATTAATGAGTTCTTTAGGAAAGCCTCTATCTTTTAGAATATCATCGAGCATTATTTGTTTTTCCTTTAATGCATTGTCCAATATTTCAATAGCAATAAGATCTATAAACTCTATACCAGATGCATTTAAGAGAAACCCAGATACTTTTTCATCATCTTTAGAAAAAAAGCCATCAAAATTTTGCAGTACAATCTTAGGAACACAATAGTCATTTGCAAAAGTATTATCCCAAATTATTAAGTCTCTATCCTCACGAAACAACTCTTTCCAACTATCAATATTTTTATCAGAATAATTGGATGTTATGACTTGATTTCCTGTCCAAAAGAAAGGAATACTTTTATCAACTTTATCTAATTCTTCTAAATAAGAATTATTAGAATTTTCAAACATGTGTTTACAATACTGTGACGGCACACAAGAAAAATTAATATTTGGAAACTTTTCTAGGCAAAGTTCAAGCACTTCTCTATGAAGAGAAAATTGCTCTTTTTCCTTGGGAATATCATCAAAAAGAATACAAAAATTTTCAATAGATAGCTCCTTAAAGATGGCTATTTTTCTTTCTAAATGTTCAAAATCTTTTAACTCCAAAGATGCGCCCGGAGAAATGCCAAAGATAATATCAATTCCAGCACTATCTGCATTTGACTTGAATTTTTTAAAATCTTCTATCCAATCAATTGGATAATCATCTTTCCATCTAACTCTATGATAAGGATCTTCTTTCGGGCAATAAAAATAAGTGTTGCATCCGACCTGACGAAGCTTTGATATTATAGAATCTCTCTCTTTCCAAGATAGTTCAACACCATAATAGCCCTCAATATAGCCTGTTATCATCCTTTGTTTTCTCCACAAATCTTACACAATACATCTTTTTTAAGTTTTGGCTGAGAAATACTAAGATCAGATAAATTTATCCGCATTACCGAACTCCTAAATGCATTATCAGCAATTATTTTTAGAGCAATTGAAGCCATAAAAGATCCAATTATGCCTAGCACTGAAGGTGTAATACCAGAGTTTTGGCAGGTATTTTCATTTAAGTTATAGTTCCTTGGGAATAGGCACTCATAACAAGGTGAATCTTCTTTAAAGTTAAAAGCAGCAACAATTCCTAGCATCCCTTCTGCAGCCCCAGATATTAAGGGTTTTTTATGCTCATGACACACATCATTAGAGATATATCTTGTTTGAAAATTATCAGATGCATCAAAAATCAAATCATGATGTTCAATTAATTCGAATAGATCTTTTTCTTCAAGGAATTTATTTATTGATTTAATATTAATAAATTCGTAGTCATTCTTAAATTTGTCTTTCAAGACTTCTGCTTTTCTTTTATTGAGATCGCTTGTATTAAAATGGTATTGTCTGTGAAGATTTGATAGCTCAACCTTATCACCATCAGCAATTGAAATATTTCCAAAACCTGTCGAAACTAAATAGGTGAGAAGCGGATGAGCAATGCCACCTCCTCCGATTACAAGACAGTTTGTATCAAAGATCTTTTTCTGTAATTTCTCGGAGAAATTATCTATAAGTAACTGTTTTTCAAAAAAATCTAAATTCATTTTTGTGCCAATATCACTCTATCATTTCCTGATAGATCTTTTATCTTTCTAATTAATTTTAAATCATTTTTATAAATAATTTTCTCTACATGCTCGCTTTGATCAAAGCCATGCTCTAGTAGCAGTAATCCATCTTTCTTAAGTAGTTGTTTGGCTTGTTGAGAAATAATTTCGAAAGCTTCTAACCCGTGTAATTCAGAAACAAGGGCTAATAATGGCTCATGCTTTAGATCTGCTAGGTGAGAATCATCTTTATCAATATATGGAGGATTAGAAATTATGCAGTCGATAGAATTTTCTTGAAAACATGAAGCCCAGTTTGATTGGATTAAAAAGAAATTTTTTTTCATGTAAGTTAGATCATTCTTTCTTGCAACTAGAATAGCTTCTTCAGAAATATCTACACCAAATACAATGAAACTCTCATTTAACATTGCTAAAGAGATGCCAATGCATCCTGATCCTGTTCCAAGATCACATAGAATTGAGCCATCAGATAAATTTAAACTTTTTATAGTATCCACAAGAACTTCTGTTTCAGGTCTTGGAATGAGAACTCTTTGGTCTACAAAATATTTTCTTCCGTAAAATTCAGAGTTTCCAATTAAGTAATCCCTCGGGTATCCTTCTTGTAAAAATTTAGCAACATTTTCTATTTTACTGATTTGACTTTGGGTAAACTTAGATGAGTCTTTAAATTTTTCTTTTATGTAGAAATTTATGTCTCTTTTAGTCTCAAAGCTTAATTCAGAAAGATCAATATCTTTTTCAGACTTCATTTATTATCTAATTCAAGCTGAGCAAGCATTTCTAGCTGATTTTCTGCTATTAAGGCATCGCTGATAGATCTTATATCTCCATCCATTACTTGATCAAGATTATGCTGGGTAAGTTTAATTCTATGGTCAGTAACTCTTCCTTGAGGAAAATTATAAGTTCTAATCTTCTCACTTCTATCCCCAGAGCCTACAAGGATTTTCCTCTCAGAAGCTATTTCAGCTTGCTGATTTTCCTCCTCCTGTTTTTTTAACTTTGCACTTAAAAGGGATAATGCTTTTGTTTTGTTTTTGTGCTGCGACCTGTCATCTTGACACTCTACAACCAAACCACTTGGAAGATGAGTAATTCTTACAGCTGAGTCAGTTTTATTAACATGCTGGCCCCCTGCTCCAGACGCTCTGAAAGTATCTACTCTTATTTCAGATTTATCTATCTCTATATCATCTATTTCTTCTGCCTCAGGAAGAACGGCAACTGTACATGTTGATGTGTGGACTCTACCTTGTGATTCAGTTTCAGGAACTCTTTGAACACGATGGACTCCCGATTCAAATTTAAGTGTTTTGTAGACCAGCTTTCCTGATATTTTTGCAATTATTTCTTTAAAGCCTCCATGCTCTGCATCTTTCTGAGAAATAATCTCAATAATCCATTTTTCCCTTTCTGCTAATCGAGAGTACATCCTAAATAAGTTACCTGAAAAAATCGCAGCCTCATCCCCCCCTGCTCCTGCTCTGATTTCTAAAAAAGCTGATCTTTCATCATCCTCATCAACAGGTAAAAGCATTAACTTTAGTTCTCCAAGGATTTCATTCATTGAGTTTTCTGTTTCTTCAACCTCTACTTGAGCCAATTCTTTAATTTCATTTTCATCAGACTTTGAAAGACTTTTTGCTTGTGTGTTTTCATCGAGAACCTTCTGATATTTGGAATAAAGATCAACAATAGGCTGAATATGCGAAAACTCTTTATTTAGTGAAATTAAATCATCTTGATTTAAAGTTGAGGATTCCTCAATTAATTGTTTTTCAATTTCCGAAAGGCGTTCTGAAAGTTTTATTAGCTTTGCCTCAATAGAATCTTGCATTATTTATAGTTAGAAATTATTGAAATAAGTTTTTGGCCATCGATAAGTTCAATTTTTTTTCTAAGCTTTTCTGATAATTGAATATTGTTTGTATTTTCAACAAGAGTTAAAAACTCTAAATTTATGTCGTTATCATTGGAAAGTTCAAATACTCTTTTATCGTCTATAGATTTAAGAAGTTTTAATATCTCAAAAACAAATTTGTCATCCTCTATCTTCGAATTAATAGTTTTATGTAATTTTAAGGCTTGATATTTGATGATCTCTTTTCCTCTTCCAGCTTCAACCAATCTTTCTTCAAGATTATCTTGAGAAATCTTTTCGATATCATCAATTGAAAACAAATAAACAAGTTCCAAATCTTCTATTTCTGGCTCAACATTCCTTGGAACAGCCAAATCTATTATCATCATTGGTTTATTTCCTCTATTTTTAAAGGCATTTTCAACTGCTCCTTTACCGATAATTGGTGTAAGACTTGATGCAGAGCAAATAATAATATCAGCATTAATAATTTCTCTATGAACTAGGTTCAGAGGCATTGGGATTATTGAAAAATCATCAGATATCTTTATTTCTTTTATGGTTCTATTTATAGCAGAAATAGACCTCAAACCTTTATCATAGAGGTTTTTAATTATAGATTTTGCTAAATCTCCTCCTCCAATTACAAGGACTTCCTTATTTTCAGGATTCTCAAATATTTCCTTTACGAGATTAAATGATAAGCCACTCACAGATAATGGATTTATGCCTATTTTTGTTTCGGTTCTTACTTTTTTCGTAATTTCAAAAACTTTTTCAACATAAATCATAAGTTCTTTCCCAACGATCCTAAAAGCTTTGGCTGAGTTATATGCGTTTTTAAATTGTCCAAATATTTCTTGCTCCCCAACCACTTGGGAATCTATACCGCAACAAACTCTGCACATATGTTCTAATGCTTTTAAACCACCATAAATATAAAAGTTTTTATCAGGTATATCAGAAATATTAAGAGCCTCTTTAGTTAACTTAAGGACATCATCCTCTATACCCATGTCTCCATAGAAATATATTTCAGTTCTATTGCATGTAGAAAGGCCAAAAAAACCAGAAATCTTTTTATCTAATTTTGTAACTAGAAAATCGTTAAGATAAACGAGATTTGAATCATCAACGATAAATCTTTCTCTATCTGAAACCTTTGAGGTCTTATGGTTTATTCCAACTAGGTGAATTTCTTGCATTATTTAGGTTAAGTATTTAGCTGTAGCTAAAAATTGATTGATTTGAAAGATTTTTTTTCATTTTTGATCAAAACTTTGAATGTTATTATACAGCTTATCTAGTAAAGAAAAATAATTGAAGCAAAATGAAGTTTTTATCTCCTGCAAAGTTAAATCTTAACTTGAGAGTTATTTCAAAAAGAATTGATGGTTATCATAATTTGGAAACTACCTTTCAGTTAATAGATTTATTCGATGAGATTACATTTGAGAAAAGTAATGAATCTTTCGCTATTAGCTGTGATGGTGCAGAAATAGAGCCTAAAAATAATTTAATTTTTAAATCATTAAATGCAATCAGAGAATATTGTGAAGTAAATGAGGGTATTCAGATTCATTTAAAAAAGAATATTCCAGTTGGAGCTGGACTTGGAGGTGGGAGCTCTAATGCAGCAACAACTCTAATTGCATTGAACAAAATATGGGATCTTGATTTATCTAGGGAAGAGTTAGTTAAGATTGGGAAGCCCCTTGGAGCTGATATTCCTATATTTATTTATGGTAAAAATGCTATCGCAACAGGAATCGGTGATGTGTTTTTAGATGTTGAATTAAGAAAAAGTAAATTCCTACTTATTTGTCCAAATATTGAAGTTTCAACTGGTGAAATGTTTAGAAAACTCAAAATTAATAAATTAAGCCCCAAACATCAAAATTCATTTCTGGATATTCTACTTAGAGAAAATAAAAGCATTGAAGAATTTTATGTTAGCAATGCAAATGATTATGATTTGAAGCTTTCTGGAACTGGCTCGACGCTCTTTATAGAGTATGACAAAAAAGATGATTTAGAAAAAATATTACAAAAAATTCCAAAAAATTGGAGATTCTTTTTCTGTGAAGGATTACAATACTCACCATTGATAGGAGTTTAAAGAGATGGGGTGTGGCCAAGCGGTAAGGCAACGGGTTTTGATCCCGTCATGCGTAGGTTCGAATCCTACCACCCCAGCCATATAAAAATGAGTAACGGAACAATAGACATCTTTTCAGGGTCATCTTGCACTGAACTTTCAAATGAAGTTGCAAAACTCCTTAACAATGAGCTTTCTTCAATCGAGCTGGGAACTTTCTCAGATGGAGAAATCCTTGTTGAAATTAATGAAAATGTCAGAGGCCATGATACCTTTATAATTCAGTCCACTTGCTCGCCAGCTGATAAACATCTCATGGAGCTAATGTTACTCGCTGATGCCCTCAAAAGATCATCTGCCTCTAAAATAACAGCAGTTGTTCCATATTTTGGTTATGCCAGACAAGATCGAAGAGTGAGGTCCTCAAGAGTTCCGATTAGTGCGAAGGTTGTATCAGATATGTTTAGTTCTGTAGGAATTAATCGAGTTCTGACCTTAGATCTTCATTCTGAGACAATTCAAGGTTTTTTTGATATGCCTGCTGATAATATTTACGCAACGAAATTAATGATTGAGGATATTTCTAAAAACTATTCTCAAGATAATTTAGTCATTGTTTCTCCTGATGTTGGAGGTGTAGTTAGATCAAGAGCTTTAGCAAAGTATTTAGACGGTCTTGATCTTGCAATTATTGATAAACGAAGAGATGAAGCTAACAAATCAGAGGTAATGAATATTATAGGTGATGTTAAAGGAAAAGAATGCATTGTTCCTGACGATATTGTTGATACAGCAGGAACATTATGCAATGCAGCCAAGGCTCTTAAGGATGCTGGAGCAAGTAAAGTCAGTGCGTATATAACTCATCCTGTTCTGTCTGGACCAGCTATAGAGAGAATTAGTTCTTCTGATATTGACGAACTAGTTGTAACAAATTCAATACCTCTTACCAAAGATGGACAAAAATGCAGTAAAATACGCGTAATATCAATCGCTCCATTATTAGCAGAATGTATTATTAGGCTCTCTCATGAAGAGTCTTTAAGTGCGGTTTTTTTATAAGAGGTTTTTTATGTCAGAACAAATAATGATAAATGCAGTTTCAAGGTCTGAGCTTGGGTCTAATAGAGCTAGAAATATTAGAAGTGAAAACATGGTTCCAGCTGTCATTTATGGAAGTGAAAAAGAGCTCTTAAATGTAAACATTCCTCTCAATGAGCTTACAAAGGCATCTCAAAATGATTTATTTTTTACCCAAGTTCTAATCATTAAAGTGGGTGAAAATGATGAAAAGGTTGTTCTTAAGGAGCTTCAAAGAGAGCCTATGAAAGGTAAGTTGCTTCATGCTGATTTTATGAGAGTTTCTAGGAAAACTATGCTCAAAGTCACAATTCCTTTCAACTTCTTAAATGAAGAGGATTGTATTGGGGTTAAAACAGAGGGAGGAGTTGTTACAAAAACAATGAGAGATATCGAGATTCTATGTTCTGCGGAAAATATTCCTGAAATTATTGAAGTTGATATTGCTGAACTTGCTTTGGGCGACTCAATAAGACTTACCAACATAACACTTCCGGAGGGTTCAGAAATTCCAGGACTGACCGAAGAAACTGATCAAATGGTTGTTTCTGTGAATGCTCCAAAAGCTGTGGTTGAAGAAGAGCCTCTTGAAGATGATACTGTTGAAGGAGACGAAGATGGTGATGAGGTCACTGATGGAGCTTCTGACGAAGGCTCTGAAGAATCAGAAGATAAAGAAGAAGCCTCAGAATAATTGCTCTGTGCAAAAGGTATTTATTCTTGGAATCGGAAATCCAGAACAAAAATATAACAATACTAGGCATAATGTTGGAAAAGATTGGGTTGAAAAAATTGCCAAAGATCATGATCTATCTTTCGTAAAAAAATCAAAACTTAAATGCAGTATTTGTGAGATAAAACCACAAGTATATTTAGTTCTACCTGATGTCTATGTAAATGAGACTGGCAAAGTTGTTTTATTGCTCAAAAGATACCTTAATGCTAAACCAGAGCAGATTTTAGTATTTCATGACGACATTGATACACAGATTGGTCAAGCAAAGTTTAAATCTGGAGGTGGAGATGGCGGTCATAATGGATTAAAAGATTTATCAAATGTCATTGGGAAAGACTTTAAAAGGTTAAAAATTGGCGTTAGTCACCCCGGTAAAAAGAATGAAGTTACAAATTGGGTTTTAAGTAAATTTAAACCTGAAGAGGCTCAGCTTCTTGAGGACTTATACAAAAAGATCATAGCTCACAAAGATAGAATATTTAGCCTAGAAATAGATAATCTTCAAAACTTAGTGAATTAATATGGGCTTTAAATGTGGGATTATTGGTTTACCTAATGTAGGAAAATCAACACTCTTTAATGCAATTACTCAATCCTCAATACCTGCTGAAAATTTCCCTTTTTGTACAATTGAACCAAATGTAGGAGTTGTTGAGGTTCCTGACTCTAGACTCAACAAGTTGCAAGAAATAGTGAGAGCTAAAAAAGTTATACCAACAACTCTAAACTTAGTTGATATTGCTGGATTAGTTAAGGGCGCATCTAAGGGTGAAGGTCTAGGAAATAGCTTCTTATCAAATATAAGAGAAATGAATGCCTTAGCTCATGTTGTAAGATGCTTTGATGATAGTAATATCACTCATGTAGATGGTGAAATTAATTCGACCAGAGATGCAGAAGTGATAAATCTTGAGCTTATTTTTGCTGATTTAGAAACATTAAATAAAAGAAAAGAAAAGATCGAAAAAAAATTAAGATCAGGTGATAAGGATTTAGCAAATGAATTTAGCTTGATAGATAGTTGTATAAAAACTCTAGAATCTGGGAATTTTATTAATATATCTGACTATTCCAACAAAGAAGATCTAAAAATAATCCAATCTTTTCAGTTATTAACAGCTAAACCAATCTTTTTCATTGCAAATGTTTCTGATACTGCATCATCTTCAGATAATCTCGATAATCTCAAAGAGTATGCAAAAAAAATGAATCAGGAAGTTATTGCAGTTCAAATAAAATTAGAAGAAGAGATAGCTAGCCTTGATGAGCAGGATAAAAAAGATTTTCTTGAATTAGAAGGTATAAAAGAACCAGCCCTTAATAAAATTATTAATAAAGGCTATGAAATCCTTGGTTTGGAAACCTTTTTTACTGCTGGTCCAAATGAACTGAGAGCTTGGACACTAAAAAGTGGTTCTCTTGCACCTAAGGCGGCTGGAAGAATTCATACGGACTTTGAGAGAGGTTTCATTAAGGCAGAAATTGTTAGCTTTGAAGACTTTATATCTTATGGTGGTGAGGCAGGCTCGAAAGAAAATGGTAAATTAAGATTAGAAGGAAAAGATTATATATTTAAAGATGGAGACATAGCTCACTTTAAATTTAATGTTTGACTTTTATCGAGAGTAAATTATTATTTCGGGTCAATGGCTATGTAGCTCAGATGGTTAGAGCACAGCACTCATAACGCTGGGGTCGGTGGTTCAATTCCACCCATAGCCACCAATTTCTACTTCTTATTTATTAAAAAAATTATTATCAAGGATACCAGAGCAACTACTCCGCTATCTCCTATGGTATCTAATATGGTAACAATATTTGAATAAACTGCTCCAACAAATGGAGCATCAGGACCAAAAAGAACTCCAAGTAATAGGGCAACTGCGACTACAACTAAAAGAACGTCTGTGACCTGTTTAAGGTAACTTTTTATTTTATTTAATGAATAGTAAAAATCTAACTTCATTCTAGAGATTTTAAGTCAAAGGGAGAAATTAATCTCCCTTTGAAACAATAAATGATTACTTAAGCAATCCTATTAGGATAGCAGCAACAAGTAATCCAACGAGTCCAGCATCGCCAAGTGATGAAACAACACCTAGAAGATTTGAAAGAACATCGCCGAAGAACCAAGTATCACCAAAAACGATACCAGCTACAACACCTAATCCGATAACAGCAACAAGGATCTTTGTAAGACTTGATACTATATCACCAATCATTTTCATTGCATTATCCATAATTCCCCCCCTATAAAGGTAATGGTTAACACGCATATGAAACCAAAATTGATATTAGTTTTCAAATTACCTCAATGCAATATTTAACGCAATTTGACTTTTAGAATTTTATTTACTAAGAGCTTTAATTGAAAGTTTCATTTTTCCCCTATCAAAACCGATAAGCTTAACTGTAACTTTTTGTCCTTCCTCTAAAACTGCTGAAACGTCCTCCGTTCTCTCTTCTGAAATCTCTGAAATATGAAGCAACCCATCCTTTCCGGGTAAGATATTAACGAATGCTCCAAAGTCTACTATCTTCACAACTGTTCCTTCATAAACTTTATCTACTTCAGGCTCTTCAATAATTTTATCAATAATATCAAGCGCTACCTGCATCTTAGCCTGATTATCACCAAAAACTGATACTTCACCAGAGTCATTTATATCCACTACGGCTCCTGACTCTTCTTGGATAGACTTAATAACCGCACCGCCCTTTCCAATAATTTCTTTAATCTTATCTTTATTGACCATAAATTTTTGCATTGATGGAGCGTCTGAAGCTAATTCCTTTGGCTTAGAAAGGACTTCATTCATCTTTTCAAGTATATGCATTCTTGCATCTTTTGCGCTGGTAAGCGCTTGATCCATTATTTTTTCGTTAATGCCATCAATTTTTATATCCATTTGCAATGCTGTTATTCCTTTTTCAGATCCAGCAACTTTAAAGTCCATATCTCCCAAATGATCTTCATCTCCTAAGATATCTGTTAGAACTGCAAACTCATCACCATCTTTAATCAATCCCATTGCTATTCCAGCAACAGGAGCTGATAGAGGTACTCCGGCATCCATCAAGGAAAGAGAAGTTCCACATACAGTAGCCATTGAACTTGAACCATTGGATTCTGTAATCTCAGAAACTACTCTCACCGTGTAACCAAAAGCATCAAAATCAGGAAGAACACCTTTTATAGCTCTTTTAGCTAAATTACCGTGTCCAATCTCCCTTCTCTTAGGGCCCATAGGCATGCCAATCTCACCTACACAATAAGCAGGAAAATTATAATGAAGCATAAAATGATCATGTTCTTCGCCATCAAGAGATTCAAGCCTTTGAGCATCTCGAGGAGATGCAAGCGTTGCAGCTACCAATGCCTGAGTTTCACCTCGAGTAAATAAAGCTGAGCCGTGTGCTCTATTTAAAACATCAGTCTCAACTGTTAGCTGCCTCACGGTATTTAAATCTCTTCCATCGATTCTTGGTTTACCTGAAAGAATATTTTTTCTAACTATTTGACTTTCAAGTTTTTTGAAAGCACTCATTACTTTTCCAATTGTTAACTCATCAAGACCTTCATATTTTTCTAGAATTTCAAGACGAACTGAGTTAATGGCTTCGGATCTTTCGGATTTTTTTGCAATTGTGAATGCTTCTTCAATCTTAGATGAAAAATCTGATTCTAGTTCGGCGAAATATTTGGGTGTTTCTTCATCCTTTTCAATTACCCAGTCTTCAACACCTACTAATTCTCTAAACTCTTTTATTTTATCAATAACTATTTGCATGGATTTATGACCAAACAATACAGCACCTAGCATAAGATCTTCATTAAGTTCACTTGCCTCTGATTCAACCATAAGAACAGCTTCAGATGTACCGGCAACTACCATGTCTAGGAAAGACTGATCCATTATTTTTTTTGACGGATTAAGAGCATAGCTCCCATCAATAAAACCAACTCTAGCAGCACCAATAGGTCCTTGAAAAGGGACGCCAGACAAAGACAATGCAGCAGATGCTCCAATCATAGCTGCAATGTCAGAAGAAAATTCTTCATCAGAAGATATAACCGTAGACATAATCTGAACATCATTTTTAAACTCATCGGGAAATAAAGGCCTAATTGGTCTATCAATAAGTCTGGAGATTAATGTTTCTTTCTCAGTTGGTCTAGCTTCTCTCTTAAAATATCCACCAGGAATTTTTCCTGCTGCATAAAATTTCTCTTGGTAAAAAACTGCAAGTGGGAAGAAATCCTTTCCAGGATCAGCCTCTTTTTTTGCAACAACTGTTGTAAGCACTTGTGTTTGGTCTACAGTAACAAGAACAGCAGCAGTTGCCTGTCTAGCGATTCTTCCTGTTTCAAGGGTTATTTCTTTGCCCCCATATTCAAATGATAATGATTTCGGTTCTAAATGTTTTTCCACGTTTTATCCTCTTAAATTAAGGTCTGAAATAATTTTTTTATAGCTTTCAGGATTAGTTCTTTTTAAATATGCTAAAAGTTTCCTTCTAAGATTAACCATCCTTATTAGACCTGTTCTTGAGTGATGATCTTTTTTATGTGTCTTGAAATGACTTTGAAGTTTATTAATATTTTCTGTAAGCAAAGCTATCTGAACCTCTGAAGATCCAGTATCGTTTTCATACTTCTGAAATTTTTTGACTAAGTCAGCTTTTTCGTCTTTTAAAAGCGCCATAATTATTCTCCTAGGACATGCATTTTTATTTATTTACACCCGTCAAACCTCACATGTCTAAAGTTTGAGTGCGTAGCTTAAAGGTATTTAAAGATATTAACAACTAATTTCTTTTATATTTAAAAGGATAAATCCTCCATATTTATCAAATCACTCATTTGGACTTCATCTACTTTTTTTGCATCTTTAAGTTCAAATTTACCTTGAGAGAGCCGCACAAGCTCCACTAAATGGCCGCCACATCCAAGCTTGTCACCCAAGTCTCTTGCAATAGATCTAATATAGGTGCCCTTTGAACAAGATATATTAAAGGAGACAAAAGCATTTTCCACAACAATATTTAATATCTTATAAATTTTTATATCTCTGGGCTCTTTTTCTATCAGTCTTCCTTCTCTTGCATGCTTATAAAGCGGTTTTCCTTTATATTTTAAAGCAGAAAAAAATGGAGCTTTTTGCTTTGACTCCCCTTCAAAGGTTTTAGTCATTTCAATAATTTCCTCTTCGTTTACTTGAATCTTTTTCTCTTCAATAATACTTCCTTCAGAGTCATCAGTTGTGGTTTTAATTCCCAACATGATTTTTGAGAAATATGACTTATCTAGGTTTAGAAATCTTTCTGATAACTTTGTACCCTTATTAATTCCACAAACTAATAAGCCCTCTGCCAAAGGATCAAGCGTACCAAAATGACCAATTTTTTTTATATCCAATCTTCTTTTTATTTTTTGGATAGCTTTATTAGATGAAATACCTTTGTCTTTATTAATTAAAAAAATGCCTGAATTCATTTAATATTCTTTAAGAGATTTTCTATGTTACCTGCCTCCTCTGGCGTTTTATCAAAAATGAATAGGATCTTAGGTACTCGTCTAATTTTCATAGATTTTGAAATCTCGCTTCTAATCATGCCTGAAAATTTTGAAAGAATTTTTTCATTTAACTCAGTTTCATCTTGATAGATGGAGTAAAAGACTTTAGCAACTGAAATGTCTTGAGTTACAGAGATATGGTTTATGACTATAGATTTAAGTCTTGGATCTCTAACTTTTTGAAGAATAATATTTGAAATTTCTTTTTTAAGATAATCTGCAACTCTCTCAGGTCTTAAGGACATATAATCTTAAATTGATTGAGATTCTTCTTTCCTATCAAATACCTCAATCTTATCTCCTTCTCGAATATCTTTATAATTTTTGATGCCCATTCCACATTCGGTTCCGTTCTTAACTTCATTAACGTCATCTTTAAATCTTCTCAGGGAATCCAGCTCACCTTGGAAAATTACAATATCATCTCTGAGAACTCTAACCGGCTTATTCCTAAGAACAGTCCCCTCTAAAACAACACAACCTGCAACTTGCCCAAATTTTGGTGAATTAAATACTTCAAGAACATCGGCAGTTCCAACTATCTCTTCTCTGATAATTGGATCAAGTAATCCACTTAATTTTGCTTTAACATCATCAATAAGTTCATAGATAATGCTGTAATAAGTTAAGTCGATTCCTTCTTTTTCAATTATCTTTTTTGCTGCATTGTCAGCACGAACATTGAAACCAACAATACTTGAATTAGTGGTAATTGCTAAATTTGCATCTGATTCTGTAATACCACCAACTCCGGAGGCAACAATCTTAATTGAAACCTCATCATTTCCTATTTTAGCAAGAGAAGCATTTATAGCCTCAGCAGTTCCTGCGACGTCAGTCTTAATTATCAGGTTTAGAAATTTCATCGAAGCTTGGCCCATTGATTCAAATATGTCGCCCATGCTGTCGTCTTTTTGTTTAATTTGTTTCTTTTCTTTTTGCTTACTATCTCTAAAATCGATAACTTCTCTTGCAGCTTTTTCATTTTTAACAACTTGGAAGGAGCTTCCTGCATTTGGTGCGGTATCAAGACCAAGTACCTCAACAGCTGATGATGGTCCTGCTTGCTTAATCTTTTCTCCAGATGAATTCGTTATTGCCTTTACTTTGCCCATAGACATATCACTAATCACAACGTCACCAACCTTCAAACAACCATTTTGAACTAAGAAGGTTGAGACAGCTCCTCTAAATTTATCTAATTCAGACTCAATAACGACACCTTGTGCATCTCCTTCATGAAAAGCTTTAAGTTCAAGAATTTCCGCCTCAAGAGAAATTGCTTCAAGGAGTTTATCAACCCCATCACCATTAAGGGCTGAAACAGGAATCATCTGAACATTGCCGCCCCAGTCTTCTGGTACTAAGTCTTTTGCTCCCAAATCCCCTTTTACCTTTTCAGCATCAGCTCCCTGAAGATCCATTTTATTAATAGCAACTATTATCGAAACTTCAGCAGCTTTTGCATGATTTATAGCTTCTTCAGTTTGGGGCATAATGCTGTCATTTGCAGCGACTACTAACACAACAATGTCAGTTGTATTTGCACCTCTGGCTCTCATTGAAGAAAAAGCAGCATGTCCTGGTGTGTCTATAAAAGTTATACTGCTATCCTTTGACTTTACCTCATAAGCACCAATGTGCTGTGTAATGCCTCCAGCTTCTGAATCAACTACTTTAGCTTTCCTTATAAAGTCTAAAAGTGTTGTTTTCCCATGATCTACATGACCCATTACTGTTACAACAGGTGATCTTGTTTTTTCTTTACCGTCATAAGTAATTTGACTTAATAATTCTTCTTCAACATCATCTGAGGCCTTTGCAATACTGTTGTGGCCAATTTCCTCTACAGCTAATATAGCTGTTTCTTGATCTAAAATATCATTAATAGTTGCGGAAACTCCTAGGCCCATTAGAGTTTTTACAAGTTCGCCACCCTTAATTGCCATCAATTTTGCTAATTCTCCAACTTGAATAGATTCTGGTATCTCAACATCTTTTTTAATAAATTCTTGAGGCTTTTCAAACTTATGCTTTGGATCATCAATATCCATTCCATCGCTTTCTGCATACTTCTCAGCTGCTTTTGAAAGCTCTTCTTTAACATTCTTAGGTTTGTCAGCGGCTTTTGTATTCTCTTTATTTTTCTGTTCTGCTTTGAATCTTGCTTCTCTTTTAGAGGCAGCTTCTTTTAGTTGTTCTTGCCTTTTTACCTGCTCAGCTTTCAATGCTTCAGAAGCAGCCTGTCTTTTGGCCTCAATATTGTCCGAATAGCTCTTAGCTTCACCAGAATCAGCAACAGCTTTACCACCTTTAGACTTAACTTTTATGCCAACCCCTGATGATGATGATATTGATGATGAAGTTTGTTTTTGTTTCTGCTTTAAAGATCTTAGAAGAATTTGTTTGTGGGCTGTCGTTACTTCGTCTGTTGCACTGCTATGAGACAGTCCAGCAGATGACATTCTTTTAAGTAACGCTTCCTCAGAGATTTTAAGAGTCTTTGCAAAATCTTTAACCGTTGTTTGTGCCATCTTTTATTTGAACCAATGCTCCCTTGCTTTCATAATCATTTCTGAGGCTGAATCCTCAGAAATATCAATTATTTCCATTAACTCATCTGTAGCAAGTTCAGCCAAATCATCTTTATTCTTGATGCCTGATTTAGTCAGTGCATTTACTTGTTCATCGCTTAACTCAAGATCAGTTAATGACTCTTGATCTTGTTCATCCTGCTCAACTTCGCTCATTGCTTCGAGAAGAGCTGCATCTTCAGCAGCACTTTTTACTCTTTGTATTTCTTCTTCATCTTCAAAAATATTTGAAAGTTTTTTCTTGGAAGCGTATGCAATATCATCAAAACTTCTTAATCCTAATTCAATAATTGATTCTGCTGATTCTTCACTTATTTCAAGGCTGGCAACAAGCTTTCCAAGGAATTCAGTCTCATCAACCTTTTCTTTAGCTTCTGCTTCTTCGCTGCTAATAATATTTAAGTCCCAACCAGAAAGTTTTGATGCTAATCTAATATTTTGACCTCTTGCTCCAATTGCAAGTGCAAGATTTTCTTGATTGACAGCAATCTCCATAGATTTTGATGTTTCATCTAAGACTATTGATTCAATCTTTGCCGGCGCTAAAGAATTAATTACTAATTGGGCAGGATTATCATCATAAATTACTATATCGATTCTTTCATTGCCAAGCTCTCCAGAAACTGCTTGAACTCTTGATCCTCTCATCCCAACACAGGCACCAACAGGATCAATTCTTCCATCATTAGTTTTAACAGCTATTTTTGATCTAGATCCAGGATCTCTGGCAACTCCTCTTATTTCTATTACATCTTCATTGACTTCAGGTACCTCTATTCTGAAGAGCTCAGTAACCATTTCTGAACAAATTCTGCTTAACATTAATTGAAGTCCTCTACCTTCAATCTCTTTTATTTGCAATACAGCTCTAACTCTGTCATTAATTTTAAAAATTTCTCCTGGTAAAATCTGATCTCTTGGAAGAATAGCTTCAGCATCCTGGCCAAGATCTACAATGATGTTGTCTCTTGTGACCCTTTTAACGAATCCAGATACTAAATTATTGTCACTTGATCGAAATTTCGAGACGATAAGCTCTTTTTCGGCCTCTCTAACTTTTTGAAGCATGACCTGTCTAGCTGCTTGCGTTTCAATCCTTCCAAACTCAACATTATCAACCTGTTCAAAATAAAGTTCTCCGATCTCCATAGATGATTCAGAAGGTGATATGTAAGATTCTCTATGAAATTCCTCATCATTTTCATCAAGCACTTCCCACTGTCTTCTTGTAATGAATTCTCCAGATCCTCTGTCTACTTCAACAATAAGTTGAGCATCCTCATGAAAGTGTCTTTGTGAAGCAGATGCTATTGCTAACTCCATAGCAACAAAAATAACATCTTTATCAAGGCCCTTCTCCGAGGAGACAGAATCTACAACAGCTAAAATTTCTTTACCTTCCATTTTTTTCCCTCAAAATTTCTTTGTAATTTGGCATTAATTTGCACATATCTATTATCCCAAAGTCTATAGTTAATTCTTCTTTTCCAATATTTAGTTCTAGAGAATCATTTTCAACTGACTTCAAAATTGCTTTAAATGTTTTTTTATCATTGATCTTATCTTTCAACTTTATTTTTAAAGTTTTTCCTACAAAATCATTTAATTGGTAGCTATAAAAGAATTTTCTATCAAGACCTGGAGTCGAAACTTCAAGAACATAATCATCTATAAAATCTGAATCAACTGAAAGTTCAAGATTTAAATCTCTAGAAACATTCTCGCAATCGTCTATAGTGGCACCATTTATGGCATCTATAAAAACCCTTAAGGTAGGAATATTCTTTCCTTGGGAGATCTCTAAACCCCAAAAATCACACCCATGATCATTTACAATGGGTTCAATAATTTCTTTTATTTTCTCTTTTTCCATATTCCATATACAAAAATAGGGCATATGCCCCATCAAAAATTCTAATTTTTGACTGGTAGCGGGGGCTGGATTTGAACCAACGACCTTCGGGTTATGAGCCCGACGAGCTACCAGACTGCTCCACCCCGCAACGCAGCGAAAGTGAAGTTTATAGAAATGATAGCTAGTTGGTCAAGGCATATCAAATTTTTTTTATTTAAATATTTTGAGTTATGATATGTTTTTTTAAAGCCGAAGTGGTGGAATTGGTAGACACGCTATCTTGAGGGGGTAGTGAGCTAATGCTCGTGCGGGTTCAAGTCCCGCCTTCGGCACCAACTTTATTCTGTTGGAAGTGAATCTAATTCGTCTATTTCTTCTATTATGATTTCCTGCTCAGGAAAGCTTAAATTATCTTGCGTGTTTAAGTTTTTCAAGAGAACAGCTTGAGTCATTGCAAGAATTAAGAAAAGTGAGCCAACAATCCATGTTAACCTTCCAAGAAGGTTAGAAGGTCCAAGAGCACCAAACATTGAGTTAGAAGATCCTCCACCAAATGCTGATCCGAGGTCGGAGCCCTTCCCCTGTTGAAGTATTACAAGAATTACAAGCAAAACTGCAAGGACAATACACAGAATTTGTACAAATAAAATCATTTCTTAAAATGTCTCCAAAAAATCATTATAAATATCTAAAAAATCTTTTCCATTTAATGAAGCTCCACCTATTAAAGCCCCATCAATATTTGTTTGTTGAAAAAAACTTTTAGCATTTTCACAATTTACACTACCGCCATAGATAAAACTAATAGCTTCAATTTCAGCGATGGATTGTACTATATCTTTAATGTGTTGGTGAATATTATTCACGTCATCTGGAGTTGGTGTCTTTCCCGAGCCGATAGCCCAAACTGGCTCATAAGCTATTACAACAGTCTTTTTAGTAGATAAAGATGTAAATATTTCTTTGATTTGCATATCCAGCACTTCAAGAGTTTTACCTGCGTTATAGTCTTCAAGAGATTCACCAATACAGATAACTGGCAAAATATTCTTCTCGAGACATACTCTTAGCTTTTCTGAAACATCCTTATTTGTTTCATTATAAAACTCTCTTCTTTCGGAATGACCTAAAATTGAAAATGTGCAGCCTTTGTCAATCACCATATCAGCACTTATATCTCCAGTTTTTGCGCCATCATTAAATCTAGAGATATCTTGTGAGCCAAGAAATCCAAAATTTAATAAATTCTCTAGTTCTGATAAATGAGAAATTGGAGGAGCGATTCCCATAAACTTAAAGTATGAAGATTTTTTATTAAAATCTACTTCATCATTAGTAGATACCATCTCACTTTGGATCCAGCTTGAAATACCTCCAGAGGGTATATTCATTTTCCAATTTGCAATTACAAGAGGGTGTGACATTTTATTTGAAATATCTTATGCGATTTTAGACTCGAACAGTTTAATGAGATCATTTGTATATTTTTTAGCTGTTTTTTTATTTTCAGATTCAATCATTATTCTAATCTTATTTTCAGTCCCTGAGGGTCTAACAAGAATCCTGTTAATAGTTAAGTCTGACTTTATATCATTTATAGCTGTTTTTACTTCAGCATCACTAATAATATCTTTATTTATAACACTGATAGATTCATTTATTTGGGGTATTTTTTTGTAATTCGAAAGAACATCTTTAGGATCTTTCTCAAGCATAACAAGTGAACTAATTGTTTTAAGAGCTGCTATAGTTCCATCACCTGTGCTAACAAGGTCTCTGCAGATAATATGTCCAGAGGGCTCTCCACCAAGAAGCCAACCCTCTTTTGATAGCAAATCTGATACATATTTATCACCGACGTCTGCCCTTTTAAAGGAATACCCAAGTTTATTAAGGCCATCTTCTAATCCAACATTCGACATCTGAGTTCCAACTATGCCTGACCATGGACCTAATCTATTTGGATTTGCAAAACCTAAAATATAAAGAATGTCATCTCCATCTAACATATTTGACTCTCTGTCAACAATAGTTACTCTATCCGCATCACCATCAAGTGATACTCCAAAGTCAGCTCTATGCTCTTTAACAAGTCTTTGAACAAGCTCAGGGTTAGTTGATCCACATTCCTGGTTAATGTTGTATCCATCAGGTTGATCTCCAACAACTATTATTTCAGCGCCCAACTCATGAAAAACATCTGGGGTAACCTTATAAGATGCTCCATTTGCGCAGTCAAGGACAATTCTTAAATTACTAAAGCTAATATCTTCAGGAACAGTTGATTTGCAAAATTCAACATATCTCGGTCCAGATTCATCAAATCTTTTAGCTTTTCCAATTTCTACTGATGGTAATGATGTAATTTTGTCACTTAAAATATTTTCAATCATCATCTCAATCTTTCTATCAATTTTTACGCCACTATTATCGAAAATTTTGATTCCATTATCTTGATAATCATTGTGAGACGCGCTTATAACAACACCACACTGATTTCTGAAAGATTTAGTTAAATATGCAACACCCGGCGTTGGTAATGGACCAAGAAGCCTTACATTCATCCCGACAGACAAGAATCCTGCTTGAAGAGCAGCTTCAAGCATATAACCTGATACTCTGGTATCTTTTCCAATTAACACTGTATCCCAGCCGAGCTCTTTAAAAACAATACCAGCTGCATGACCAATGCGAAGACAAGCTTCAGGAGTAACTTTAGTTTCGACAGGCCCCCTAATCCCATCGGTACCAAATTTAAGATTCATAGGTCTATTATAACTCTTCTGCTGGTCCTTTTATTGAAGATTCTTTTGTACTTTTTTTGGGAGGTTCATCGTCATTATTCCAATCACTAGGCTCCCTCGGTTCTGCACCGCTCATAATATCATCAATTTGGTGCTGATCAATTGTCTCATATTTTAAAAGTGCCTCAGCCATTGTATGGAGTTTATCCATATTATCTTTCAAAATAGTTTCAGCTCGCTCATAGCAAGAATTAATTATGTCTTTTATCTCACTATCAATAAGTTTTGAGGTCTCATCACTATAAGTCTTTGATGATTGAGATGCGGATCTCCCTAAAAATGGGCTTGAATCATCTTCTCCAAACTTGAGAGGCCCGACCTTGTCAGAGAGTCCCCATTTAGTAACCATGTTAGTGGCAATTCCAGTAGCAACTTCAATATCATTTGAAGCGCCAGTAGTAATGTTTCTCTCACCATTAATAAGTTGTTCAGCTATTCTGCCACCATAAAGCGTACATATTCTACTCAAAAGATACTCTTTACTTTGCATATACTTATCATCTTCAGGAAGGAACATAGTAACTCCTAAAGCTCTGCCTCGAGGAATTATGGTTACTTTATAAACTGGATCATGTTCTGGAACTATCCTTCCAACAATAGCATGTCCTGCTTCATGATATGCAGTAAGACGTTTTTGCTCTTCGGTAAGTATCATTGATTTTCTTTCAGGGCCCATCATGATTTTGTCTTTAGCAAGATCCAGATGAGTCTGCTCAACTTTTTTATCACCATATCTAGCCGCAAATAGAGCTGCTTCATTGATAAGGTTAGCTAAATCCGCACCAGAGAATCCTGGAGTTCCTCTAGCAATTGCTCTTAAGTCAACATTTTTATCAAGTGGAACTTTTCGAACATGGACTTTTAAGATTTGTTCTCTTCCTCTAATATCAGGCATATCAACAACAACTTGTCTATCAAATCTTCCAGGTCTTAATAAAGCTGGATCTAGAACATCGGGTCTATTTGTTGCTGCAACTATGATAATTCCATCATTAGCCTCAAAGCCATCCATTTCGACAAGAAGCTGGTTAAGTGTCTGCTCTCTCTCATCATGTCCTCCACCAAGACCTGCTCCTCTGTGCCTACCTACGGCATCAATTTCATCTATAAAAACTATACATGGGGAATTCTTTTTAGCTTGATCAAACATATCCCTTACTCTTGATGCGCCAACACCAACAAACATTTCAACAAAGTCAGAGCCTGAAATGCTAAAGAAAGGCACTCTAGCCTCACCAGCTGTGGCTCTAGCAAGAAGAGTCTTACCAGTTCCAGGAGGACCCACCATTAAGACACCTCTTGGTATTTTCCCACCAACTTTTTGAAATCTAGTTGGATCTTTTAAGTAATCAACAAGTTCTTGTACATCTTGTTTTGCTTCCTCGCATCCAGCTACATCCTTAAAAGTAGTCTTTACCTTTCCACCTTCCATTAACTTGGCTTTACTTTTTCCGAAAGACATTGGTCCACCTCTTCCAGACATACTTCCCTGCATTTGCCTCATGAAAAAGAAAAATATCGCAAGTAAAAGTAAAATCGGAAATGCTCCAACCAATAACTGTGACCAAACTGATGGTTGTTCAACCTCTTCATATGAGGTGATTACTCCGTTTTCTTGAAGCGCTGCATCTAACACAGGATCAGACTTATAAATAGGATGATTGGTTTTAAACTTGGACCCATCCAATCTTTGACCAAAGATTGTCATCTGATCACCTTTATATGTTACTTCTGATACTCTGTCTGATAAAACTTCTTGTTTAAATTGACTGTAAGATATAGTTTCTCTTGGAGCTGTTGGTTCAACATTATTGAATACTAAAAAAATAATAGACCCTAACACAAGCCATACAAAAATATTTTTTAAAAAATCGTTCATAGTTACTTTATACCGTATAAATATATCTCTTTTGACTGCTTCTTGGAAGCAGCGGGTTTAGCAGTTTGGACTATTTTTAAATTTTTTTCCATTTCTTTTCTAAATTTCTTTAAATTAGAGTTTTGAAAAGTTTTAACAATAAATATACCGTTACTTTCTAAAAATCTTATTGCTCCCTCTAAAGTAAGCAAATTAAGCTCGAATACATTTTCTTCATCAATACTGCTTATACCAGTTAAATTTGGGGCTAAATCAGAAATCACAAGATTAAATTTATTTTTTAAATCATTGAGCTGATCTATTTGTTCAATATTCCTTAAGTCCTCCTGTATAAACTTTACTCCTTTTATTTCTTCCATTTCTAAAATGTCTATGGCAAATATTTCAGCATTTGGATATTTATTTGCTAAATAATGAGACCATCCACCTGGAGCAGCTCCAATATCTAAAATTAGGTTTGGATTTTTAATTTGTTTAATTTTTTCAATTATTTGAATTAACTTGAATACAGCTCTAGATCTATATCCTAAAGATTTTGCTTTTTGAGCCCAATTATCTGCATGCATGAATTAAATATGCTCTACTTCCTCTATTTCGAAATTTAGCTTTCCAGATGGTGTTTCAATACTTACTTCATCTCCAATAGACTTTCCAATTAAGCCCCTTCCAATTGGTGTATCAATTGAGATCATGCCATTTGCAGGATCAGATTCAAGGTTTCCAACAATTCGATAAGAGATTGATTCATCAGTATCTAAGTTATAAAGCTTAATTGTTGCTCCAAAAACTACTTTTCCAGTTTTAGGTAGTTCTCTAACATCAATTACTTGTGCATTTGCCAATGCGTGTTCAAGCTCATTAATTTTGGCCTCAGTCAATCCCTGTTGCTCTTTTGCTGCATGATATTCAGCATTTTCTTTTAAATCTCCGTGCGCTCTTGCCTCAGCAATAGCCTCTGAAATCTGAGGTCTATCGACAAATTTTAACTTTGTTAATCTTTCTTTCAGGATTATTTCTCCCTCTTTTGTAATTGGTACCCTAGACATGAGTTAATTATATCAACTTGTAATAATTAGTTAATTTCTTGTAAGGAGCTGAAATCCCAGTCCTCTTCTTTATTTTCTAATGCCTTAACTAAAGCATCTGCTCCGAACATAGTTGTTGTGCACAGAATCTTTTTTCTCAAAGCCGTCTGCCTAATAGATGCAGAATCTTTTATAGACTGTCTTCCTTGAGTTGTGTTTATTACAAGACAAACTTGATCATTAACAAGCTCATCAACGATATGTGGCCTTCCCTCGGCAACCTTATTAATCTCCTGAACATCAAAACCGAATTTCTTAATATATTTTGCAGTTCCTTTTGTTGCAATAATTTCAAAACCAAAACTAATTATTTTTTCTACTATTGAATCTAAGTGTTTCTTATCATCTTCTTTCACGCTTATAAAAATCTTTCCTTTTCTTCTGAGAACTTTATTTGCAGCTTTTTGTGCCTTTCCATATGCTTCTCCAAAATTTTTTCCAATGCCCATAACCTCTCCAGTAGATTTCATTTCGGGCCCCAGAATTGGATCTACATTGGGAAACTTATCAAAAGGTAGAACAGCTTCTTTAACAAAAAACATATTTTTGGGTAGCTTATTTGAGAATCCTAGTTCTTTTAAGCTTTTTCCAATCATTGTTTTTGCAGCAACTTTCACTAGAGAATTACCAATACATTTTGAAATAAAGGGAACCGTTCTAGATGCTCTGGGATTTACTTCAAGAATGAAAACTTCATTATCTTTAATTGCAAATTGAACATTCATCAAACCAATAACATTTAGCTCTTCTGCTAACTTTTTAGATTGAAGTTCTAGCTTTTTAATTATTTCCTCACTCAGAGAATAAGGTGGCAGAGAGCAAGCTGAATCACCTGAATGAATTCCAGCTTGTTCAATGTGTTGAAGTATTCCACCAATTACAATCTCCTTACCATCTGAAACAACATCTACATCAACCTCAATTGCGTTATCAAGATAATGATCTAAAAGAATTGGTCGTTCATTAGAGGCCTGTACTGCATCGGAAATATATATACCAAGCTCATCTTTATTATTTACAAGCTCCATAGCCCTACCGCCTAAAACATATGATGGTCTTACAACAATTGGGAAGCCAATTTCATCTGATTTGTTTAGCGCTTCTTTTAAACTCGAGACAGTTGCATTCTTTGGTTGAAGAAGACCAAGCTTACTAATAATTTCTTGGAACCTTTTTCTATCTTCTGACCTGTCAATTGCATCAGGCTCTGTTCCAAGGATATTTACACCATAGTTCTCAAGATCATTTGAAAGTTTTAGAGGAGTTTGACCTCCAAATTGAATAATGACTCCATCAGGTTTTTCTAAGTCAATAATATCTAAAATCTTTTCAGAGGTTATTGGCTCAAAGTAAAGTCTATTTGAAACATCGTAATCTGTTGAGACAGTTTCAGGATTACAATTAACCATAATTGATTCGAAACCTTCCTCCTGCATCGCTAGGGATGCATGAACACAACAATAGTCAAATTCAATGCCTTGGCCTATTCTGTTTGGGCCACTTCCAAGGACTAATATTTTCTTTTTCGAGGTTGGCTCACTCTCACAAATACCTTCATAAGTTGAGTACATATAACATGTTGAAGTTTTAAACTCTGCAGCGCATGTATCAACCCGCTTGTAAGAAGGTAAAATATTATGCGACTTCCTCTTTGATCTTACTTTTTCATAGCTTTCATCAAGTAAATTTGCAATTCTTTGATCACTAAACCCTTTAGTCTTTAGCCTTATGAAATCTTCCTTTGATAAGTTTTCAAGTTTAGAGCCTTCTATTGTATTTTCTTCAGAAACTAAATCTTCAATTTGTCTCAAAAACCAAGGATCTATAGATGTTAGATCAAAAATCTTTTCAAGAGACCATCCACATCTGAATGCATCTGCTATATAAAAAAGCCTTTCAGGCCCTGGAAAAGTTAACTCAAATCCAAGCTTCTCATTAATTAACTCGCTATCATTAAGAATTTTTTCTAGCCCACATTTGTCATCCTCCATACTACAAATGGCTTTTTGAAGAGACTCCTGAAAATTTGAGCCAATTGACATAACTTCACCAACGGATTTCATCTGTGTAGAAAGTCTTGGCTCAGCTTGTGGAAACTTTTCAAACGCAAACTTTGGTATTTTTGTCACAATATAATCAATTGAAGGTTCAAATGATGCGGGAGTTAATCCTGAGGTTATATCGTTTTTGAGCTCATCAAGGGTATATCCAATAGACAAAAGGGCTGCAACTTTTGCAATAGGGAATCCAGTTGCTTTTGAAGCTAGAGCGGACGATCTACTAACTCTGGGATTCATTTCTATGACAACCATTCGACCGTCAACTGGATTTATTGCAAATTGAACATTTGAACCACCAGTTTCCACGCCTATTTCTCTTAAAATTTTAAAAGAAGCATTACGCATTATTTGGAATTCCTTATCTGTTAAAGTTTGTGCAGGTGCTATCGTTATTGAGTCTCCAGTATGAACACCCATTGGATCAAAGTTTTCTATAGAGCAGATAATAATGCAGTTATCATTTCTATCTCTAACAACCTCCATTTCGTATTCTTTCCAACCTAAAAGAGACTCATCTATTAATAGTTCATTTGTTGGAGATAAATCTAATCCTTTCTCACAGATTGTTTTAAATTCTTCTATATTGTACGCAACTCCACCTCCAGACCCACCAAGAGTAAATGAAGGTCTTATAATGCATGGAAATCCAATCTCTTTCTGAACCTCTAATGCATCCTCCATAGAGTGTGCAATGCCTGATTGAGGCGTTTCCAAGTCTATTTTCTTCATAGTCTGATCAAAAAGCTGTCTATCTTCAGCTTTGTCAATTGCCTCTCTTGAGGCACCTATTAATTCAACATTATATTTTTTTAAGATTCCTTCCCTTGCCAATGAGAGAGCAGTATTTAAACCTGTCTGTCCTCCCATGGTTGGTAGAAGTGCATCTGGTCTTTCCTTCTCTATTATCTTGGCAACTGACTCCCAATGAATTGGTTCAATATAAGTAGCATCAGCAAGTAATGGATCAGTCATGATTGTAGCTGGGTTTGAGTTGACTAAAATTACTCTATAGCCCTCTTCTTTTAGTGCTTTACATGCCTGGGCTCCAGAATAATCAAATTCACATGCCTGACCAATAATAATAGGCCCTGCACCAATTATCATTACGGATTTTATGTCATTTCTTTTTGGCATTTTTATCTATCATTTCTTTAAATTGCTTAAATAAACTAACTATATCTTGTGGACCTGGACTTGCTTCAGGATGTCCTTGAAAACTAAATGCAGGCTTATCTTTAAATGAAATACCTTGAATCGATTGATCAAAAAGTGATACATGAGAAATCTCAATATTATTTGGCAATGAGTCCTCGTTCACAGCAAAGCCATGATTTTGACTTGTTATGAATACTTCCTTGGATTTTTGAGATTGAACAGGATGATTTGCCCCATGATGGCCAAATTTCATTTTTTCAGTTTTTGCTCCACCTGCAAGTGCTAATAGTTGGTGACCAAGGCAGATCCCAAATATAGGAATATTTTCATTTAGTGCCCTTTTAATATTTTCAATAGCATAATCGCATGGCTCTGGATCGCCAGGTCCATTTGATAAAAAGATACCATCTGGATTCATCTTTAGAACTTCATCAAAAGAGCATCTTGCATTTACAACTGTTACTTTCCCAACATGCTCAGAAAGTAGTCTTAAAATGTTCTTTTTAATCCCATAGTCATATGCAACGATATGCAGCTTGCTTTCTGACGCTTTATAATCAGGCCAGACTCCCTCATTCCAAGAATATAAATTTTTTGTAGTTACTTCTTTGGCTAAATCCATTCCCTCAAGACCATCAAAGCTTTTTGCTAAAGATATTGCTGATTCTTCATTATTTTCATCTATCGGACTAATGCATGCTTTCAATGAGCCTTTTTCCCTCAAAATAATTGTTAGCTGTCTGGTATCTATTCCAAAAATCCCAATAGAGTTATTTCTTGTCAAAAAACTATCAAGATTTTCTTCAGACCTATAGTTGCTTGGCTTAGAGATATAATTTCTGATAACGACTCCTTCAGCATATATATTATCTGATTCATTATCTTCAGAATTAATACCTGTATTGCCTATATGAGGATGGGTAAATGTAATAATCTGTTTGCAATAAGATGGATCAGTTATTATTTCTTGATAGCCGCTCATGGAAGTATTGAAAACAATTTCGCCAATTGCTACTTTTTTAGCTCCAATACCATGACCAACAAATGTGCTTCCATCTTCAAGTGCTAAGATGCATGGAAAAGACACTATGATTTACTCCTTATTGAGAAGAATTGACAGAAAAAAATAGGATAAAAAAATATTTTTTTTGGGGATTTTAATGAGCTAAAATTACATGCTGGCATTAAAATTGTACTTTACAAGGTTAATTAAAATTAGTCTATAGATATGCATCAAAAATAATGAATATTTCAATAAAAAATAAAAATGATATAGAAAAACTGAGAAGTGCTGGTCAACTTGCTGCAAATGTCCTCAATATGATTACTGAACATGTTAAACCTGGAATATCAACAGGGGAACTAGATGATATTTGTCATGACTTTATTGTTAATGAGCAAAAAGCTATTCCTGCTAATATTGGTTACAACGGCTATGAAAAAACATCATGCATAAGCGTTAATCAAGTTATTTGTCATGGCATACCTAATCAAAACAAAATCCTCAAAGACAATGATATTGTAAATATTGATGTTACAGTCCTTAAAGATGGTTGGTATGGAGATACTTCAAAAATGTTTTTAGTTGGTAAGACACAACCTCACAATGAGAAATTAGTCTCAGTCACTCAAGAATGTTTGTACAAAGCTATTGAAATTGCAAAACCTGGTATCACCTTAGGCGACATAGGCCATGTTATTCAGTCTCACGCTGAAAAGAATCACTATAGCGTTGTTGAGGACTATTGTGGTCATGTAATTGGTAAGGTCTATCATGAAGATCCTCAAGTGTTGCATTTTGGAAAACCAGGCACAGGAATCGAGCTTGTTGAAGGAATGTGTTTTACTATTGAGCCTATGATTAATCAAGGTACAAAATATACTAAAATACTTTCGGATGGCTGGACGGTAGAAACAAAGGATGGAAGAAATTCAGCACAGTGGGAACATACAATTGCCATTACATCAAATGGTTGTGATGTCCTTACTAAAAGAGATGAAGAGAGGTTTTAGTGAGTAATTTAGAACTTCTTAAAAAATTAATAAAAATTGAATCCATTAGTCCAAATGACAACGGTTGCTTTGATGTTATTAAGCAACAATTTGATGGTTTAGATTTTTCTTTTGAAGAAACAAATTATAAAAATATTAGTAACCTAATTATCACCAATGGAGATTCAAAAAATAAAACTTTTTGTTTTTTAGGCCATACGGATGTTGTTCCTCCTGGTCCTGAAAGTGAGTGGAGTGTTCCACCTTTTTCAGGCGAGATTAAAGATAATAAGATTTATGGAAGAGGAGCTGCTGATATGAAAGGCGGAGTAGCTTGTTTTATCTCTGCTCTTAAAGAGTTTCTTTCTGAGAACAAAGACCCCTCTTTTAACATTATGGTTTTATTAAATAGTAATGAAGAAGGTAAGTTAGAAAATGGGAAAGTTGATAGGGTGATCAATGAGATGATTGATAAAGATAAATTTATAGATTTCTGTTTAATTGGTGAACCTAGTTCATCAAAAAAAGTTGGTGATGTTATAAGGATTGGAAGAAGAGGTTCGCTTTCAGGTAATCTTAAAGTATATGGTATTCAGGGTCATGTTGCATATCCAAAGCAAGCATTAAATCCGATCTTGGGAATAGGTAGAACATTAGAAGAACTAAAAAATATGGAATGGGATCGCGGGAATGAAAATTTTGAACCAACAAGTTTTCAGGTTTCAAATATTAAATCTGGAACAGGAGCTGAAAATGTAGTGCCTGGAGTTTTGGAAATGACTTTCAATTTTAGGTTTTCACCAGAGTCATCTCCAGACGGACTCAAGGAAAAATTTGAGGCATTGTTAAAAAAATCAGATCTTAAATATAATGTGAGTTGGACACTTAGCGCCCTTCCATTTTTGACTGCAAAAACTGAATTCATAGATATTGTTAAGTCATCAATTAAGGAAATAAATAATATCGATACTAAAATTGATAATGGAGGTGGTACATCTGATGGAAGATGGGTTGCGCCAATGGGATCAGAGATAGTTGAGCTTGGGCCTCTAAATAAAACCATCCATCAAATTGATGAACATGTCGATATTGAAGACCTAAGTATTTTAAAAGAAATATATAAAAAGATACTAATTAAAGTTCATCAATCGGCTTAAATTTTTCCTTTCTACTGTATTTTGATTTATCTTTATGAGTCTTTGGTTTATGGAATTTATCCATATTTTTCTTAACAGGATCTCTTTTTCTATTAGCTGGAACCATGCATTAATTTCTTAAGCAAAGGAGTAATTAAAGCTAAAACAATACCGCATCCAATCGCCATTAAACCAACATCAGTATAAACATCTATAAATGACTGCTTTTGAGCTAGATTATAAACTTCTCCAGAAACACCAGAACTTTCTGATGATGTTGCTCTTGCTATTAATCCTGCTACATAGTTTCCAGCTGCCGATGCAAAAAACCACATACCCATCATAAATCCAACAATTCTTTGGGGTGATAATTTAGTCACTGATGATAAGCCTACTGGAGAAAGACATAGCTCACCTAAAGTATGAAGTAAATAAATCAATATTATCCATACTACTCCTGTCTGTAAGCCCTCTGACGATTTCATTCCATAAACAAGCGCTAAGAAACCAAGCCCAACAAAAACAATGCCAATTGAAAACTTAATTGGAGTGGAAGGCTCCATATTTCTTTTTGCAAGTGCTATCCAAAGAAGAGCAAAAAGTGGTGCTATAGTGAAAATAAAGCCTGCGTTCAAGGATTGGAACATTGAAGCAGGGACTTCCCAGCCAAGAATAACTCTGTCTACACCTCTATCAGTAAGTATATTTAGTGAAGATCCAGCCTGTTCAAAAAGAGCCCAGAAAATTAATGAAAATAATATTAATATCCCAACTACTATTAAACGATCTCTTTCTTCAGGATCACATTTGAATAAAGCATATATTAACCAAGCTCCAATAAATATGAATCCAAATCCTCCAAGAAGTTGTCCAACAAGTTGTGAGTTTTGAACAAGAAACCATGTTGTTAAAACCATTATGATCCCAGAAATATAAGCCCAGTTCTCAAAGGTAATACCTGCTTTCTTTTCTTTATATTTTTCAGAAGGCGGTTCTGCTAATCCTTCAAGATATTTTTGCCCCCAGAGAAATATAATCAATCCCAACAACATTCCTATTCCAGCAGCTCCAAAGCCCCAGGCCCAACCTATTTCTTCTCCAAGATATCCGCATAGGAGAGTCGCAGTAAACGCACCGATATTGATCCCCATATAAAAGATAGTAAAACCAGAATCTCTTCTTGGATCGCCCTGCTCATATAAAGCTCCAACCATTGTTGAAATATTTGGTTTTAAAAACCCTACGCCAGATACAATTAAGGCTAGGGATAAATAGAAAATCTGTTCATTGCTTTCAACAGTCATTCCTAAATGACCAAAAACCAAAAGTATTGCACCATAGGTTACAGCTTTTTTTGATCCTAAGATTTGGTCAGCTAGCATCCCTCCAAAAACCGGCATTATGTATACTAATGAGGTGTATGCTCCATAAATAAGGTAACTTGTTGCATCAGAGAACTCCCAGTGCTTTGTAAGATACAAAATTAAAAGAGCTCTCATACCGTAGTAAGAAAATCTTTCCCACATCTCTGTTGCAAAGCAAACAAATAAACCTTTTGGATGACCTAATATATCTGATGAAGCATGCATAATAATTTATTTTTTTTAATAATTTAGTACTATACCAAAAATGGAACTAACAAATAAAAAAGTTTCCCTATTAAGGATAGTTGCTGCAACTGTATATGACTCACTTCTTATGTTAGGTGTTTGGTTTTTAGTTGGTTCACTTGCTCTGGGTGTAAAGTTTGTTTTAACTGGGGAAGTATCCTCGCTTAATCCTATTACTGGAATGAGTCTTGTGATTTTAAGTACATGGCTCTATTTTGCTTTGTTCTGGATATATGGGGGCAAAACTTTAGGGATGTCATCATGGAAATTAAGAATTGTTTCACAAGATGGTAATCAGATTACAATAATCCAGACTATCATAAGATTTTTATCAAATATCTTTACCATTTCATTAGCTGGCATTCCGCTTTTCTTAAGAAGAATAAGTAAAAATGATAGATCGCTTAGCGACTTATTATCTAAAACATCAATTATTTCAGATTAAATCCTTTTATAAGTTAAATAAAAAATTACTAGAAGTAATAGATATGGCATTAGCGAAACTGTAACTATATTTGATTGAATCGTTAGGCTCATGCTGAAAAAAAACTCTTGAGTTAAATTAAAAATAAAAGCTCCGAGGAATCCACCAACAACATATGATCCAAAAGAATTATTTCTTTGATCCCTAAAAAATAACATTGATGCAATTAATATTAATAGAAGCGCTGATATTGGTAAAAGTATCCTTTGAAGGATTTCTACGATAATAAAATTCTTTTCTTTGTCTTCAAGTTTAGTTTCTTCAGATTCTCTTAAATAAGTCTTCAGGGTCCCAATTGGAATATTTTTTACAGTTGATCTATCCAAATTCTTATCTTTCGGAATAAAGAATCTAAATTCAGAGTTATCAATTTTGATCAATCCATCTGAAACTTCTGCTTTTTCAGAAGAAATTATTTCTTTGACTGAGTCATTTTCATCTAGAAGAATCAATGTTGGATTTAATATTTCGGATTCCCTCTTTTGAGAATATCTCAGGATCTTATTTCCATCTTTTTTCCATGAAAACTCTATATCTAGCTTATCCCTAATGATTTGACTATTAAAAGTTTCAGCATGATTAGCTGCTTGTATGAAAAGCTTATTGTCTAGCGAAATCATTAAAAGTGAAAAGATAATTGGTCCAAGAGCAAAAATTAGTGAGATTTTTATAGGAGATAAACCATTTGAACGTATTATTGTAAGATTTCCATCTCTTTTGAAAAGACCAAGTGATATTAAGGCTCCTAATAAACAAGATCCCTGAACATAATCCATTGAATCATGAAATAATCTATATAAGGTTGTGAAGATAAGATCATTCAAAGTGAATTCCTCATTTAAGTCCTCAGCATCGCCAATGATTGAAAAAATTAAATCAAGAAAAGTAATGCCAAAAAAAACTAGTAAAGTAATTACAAAAGTCCTTACTATTATGTGTCTTGAAAAGATGCCTACTAAATTAACCATAATAAAATAATTAGCAAAATTGATGCCATTACTGCCTTGGCAATATTAGTTTTTGTGAAAAGAATTTTAGAGACCACGTCACCGCGCAAAAAAAGAAAGATTGATGTCAACAAAACTAGAAAGTGAACTGGCCACATACCAAAATATGCAAAAGACTTATTCTCCGATATGCCATCTCTAAAAACTATTAATGTACTAAGGTATAAAAAGAAAATTAATAGGCCTGGTAGTAAAGAAATCATTCTGCCCTGTCTTGGAGCAGAATTTGTAAGACAGACTCCTAAAATCATTAAATTTATTATCATTATTGGAACTGCAAGAGCCCACTCAAACTGGGCCTTATCTGAAAGCTTATCAATATTAAATACTCTTTCAAAAGATTCTTCTTCTGAGTCTTTTTCATTAAAATCGGTAGTCAACTTTTTGAATGAGCTTACTAAAGAATTTGGCGAAGCAGCATCAATAAAAATCTTTCCATTTAAGAACTCAAAATCTGTTGCTCTATTCTTTTCAATTAATTTAAGTCTTTCAGCCGAAATTATTGATATTCCATTTGCATCATCTTCAATAAAAATGCTCTGATTAAAATAATTTCCATTTCGTGAAGAAAAGTAAAGATATGAAGAATCTGAAATATGGCTTAGCTCATCCTCATTTAGCAATTTTAACTTTTTTTCAATGGAAGAATAATTAAGTATTTCATCTGCTCTTTTTTCAAAATCTGGAGTCACATAAAAACTTAAAAAGACTGAAATTACTGTTAAAGATAATGTTTGAAAGAGGAAAGACTTAACAAAAGCCATCTTTGAGAATCCTGCAGACTGATAAGCATAAATTTCATGATCCATATAAAGCCTTCCAAGAGCAATTAATACTGACAGAAAGAAACTAAGTGGTATAAGTAGATTGATAAATTCAGGTGACCTTAAAATTAGAATCGATAAGATTAAGTCCGACTCTAGATTTCCTGCAATTGATTTATCAAAATATCCTAATAACCTTGAGCTTGCTACTAGGATAAATAAAATGGTTAAGCATCCTAAAAAGTTTTTAAAAACTTCTAGGTTAATGCTTTTATAAAGAATATTCTTTTTAAACATGCCTTTAATAAGTATGATGCATTACAATAAATATATTAACAATGTTGAAATAGGAGAATTTCATGAGTTACAGAGTATTAAATAGCATTTCAGTTAAAAATCTAAGCAGCAAAGAGTTTGTGAAAGATAAATCCTCTCTTTTGGTAGTCCTTGTTGATAAGTCTGCTAAAAAGAATAAATTGCTGATTCATATGGATAAAGTAACAAATGGTAGTTTATTTAAATCTATAAATTCCTTTTTGAAGTCAAAAGCTAAGTCTCTTAATCTTCAAAGTCCCGATGGTGTTTCATCAAAAGAAGTCCTGCTTATGAAGACTCCTGAGAAATCTAATACCTACCTATGGTTAGATCTATTTAAATCTATCTCAAAAATAGCTAATTCTCTTGGAAAACAAGACATTTCTGTAATGTTTGCATGCAAATGTCCTGACGGCAAAGATGAAAGCTGGCTAACTGAAGTTTGTTGCAGACAAATAGAAGCATCTGCATATATTTTTGGAAGCTCTAAAAATAAAACAGTTGTAAAACCTAGTTTAAAGAGGGCTTCCATCATAGCAAGTTCTGTAACATCCTCAGCTTTGAAGAAGCTTAAAACCTCAGCTAGGGTTGGGTTTGCGGTCGGTGAAGCAATGAATGCAGCTAAGCATTTAGGTGATATGCCTGCAAATTTATGTACTCCAAGAATAATTGAAAGAAAAGTTAAAGCCTTAAAGAAACCATTTCCGAAATTAAAGATTTCAACTTTTAATGAAAAGGACTTGGCTAAATTTAAAATGGGTTCTTTCTTAAGTGTTGGAAGAGGAAGTGATGAGCCTTCAAGAATGATGACAATTGAGCATAAAGGTGGAAAAGCTGGTGAAAAACCAATTGTCCTAGTAGGTAAAGGAATAACCTTTGATACTGGCGGTATATCGTTAAAGCCATCCCCTGCAATGGATGAAATGAAATGGGATATGTGCGGAGCAGCCTCGGTATTTGGCGTAATGATTGCTCTAGCGAGACTTAACGCAAAAGTTAATGTTGTCGGTCTTCTTGCATGTGCTGAGAATATGCCCTCTGCTCATGCAACTAAACCTGGAGATGTTGTAACATCAATGTCAGGACAAACTATTGAAATCCTTAATACTGATGCAGAAGGAAGATTAGTACTTTGCGATGCTCTTACATATGTTAAGAAATTTAAGCCTGCTCATGTAATCGATATAGCGACATTAACTGGAGCATGTGTAGTTGCACTTGGTAACTATGCATCAGGTTTAATGGCAAATGATCAAAAACTTGCTGATAAGATATTGCAAGCTGGAGAAAATTCTGGTGATAGAGCTTGGCAATTACCTCTCTGGGATGAATATAAATCTTGCACCAAAACAAATTTTGCTGATTTAGCAAATATAGGTGGTGCAGGTGCTGGTACTGTCACAGCAGCATGCTTTTTATCAAAGTTTACAGAAGATTATAGCTGGGCTCATTTAGATATTGCTGGAACTGCATGGGTTAAAGGTAATGAAAAAGGTGGAACAGGAAGGCCAGTTCCTCTTCTTTGCGATTTGATTCTAAGCTAAAAAACTTTTACCTAAATGGATAAAAGATATGAACCACTTATTATTGAAGAAAAGTGGTCAGAGATTTGGGCAAAAAATAATTTAGGTAAAAATAACTCTTCACAAACTTTTTCGCAGGTTATACCACCTCCAAATGTTACTGGAACTCTTCACATGGGGCATAGTTTCCAGTATTCAATAATGGATTTCTATGCTAGATACAATCACTTAAATGATGTAAATACTCATTGGCAGATAGGTACAGATCATGCAGGAATTGCAACGCAAATGGTCGTTGAAAACAATCTATCCAGAGAAAATATTGATAAAAATGATTTGGGTAGAGAAGATTTTGTTAAAAAAGTTTGGGAGTGGAAAGAATTTTCAGAAAATAAAATTACTGGACAAATTAAAAGGTTAGGTAATTCAGTTGATTGGAGTAATTATAGGTTTACTTTAGATGAAGGTTTTAATAAAGCTGTTCTAAAAGCTTTTGTAGAGCTTTATAGGAAAGAGAAAATCTATCGTGGCTATAGGTTAGTAAACTGGGATCCATCTTTAAAAACTGCGGTTTCAGATCTGGAGGTTGTAAGACAAGAAAAAAAAGGTCTTATTTGGTATTTAAAGTATCCAATTATAGGTTCAGATGATTTTGTAACAGTTGCAACAACACGTCCGGAAACTATGTTTGGAGATATGGCAATTGCAGTTAATCCAAAAGATAAAAGATATAAAGATATCATTGGAAAAAAAGTTGAGCTTCCATTTGTAAAAAGAAAAATCCCAATAATTGGCGATGACTATGTGGATAAAGAGTTTGGGACAGGTTGCCTTAAGATTACTCCTGGGCATGACTTTAATGACTATGAAATTGGTAAAAAATACTGCCTTCATTGTATAGATAATGAAGTTCATATATCTGATGATATTGAAGATTTTGAACCACTTAATATTTTTACTGATGAAGCACACAGCAATGATAACGTCCCTTCTCCTTTCAAAAATTTAGACAGATTCAAAGTAAGAAAGCTTGTTCTTGAAGAAATTAAAAAGCTAGATTTATTTGTAAAAGAGGAACCTCATGAAATCAGTGTTCCTCGAGGAGAGCGTTCAAATATAGTTATAGAGCCAAAACTAAGTTATCAGTGGTATGTAAAAACAAAGGACATGGCTGATAAGGCAAATAAGGCTGTAAAAAATGGAAAAATTAAATTTCATCCCGAAAACTGGATTAAAACATATTTTAACTGGATGAATAATATTGAAGATTGGTGTATTAGTAGACAAATCTGGTGGGGGCATAGAATTCCTGCTTGGTATGACGATCATGGAAATGTTTATGTGGGGTATTCTGAGAACGAAGTCCGAACTTATTATTCACTCGATAATAGATCGCTAAGGCAAGATGATGATGTTTTAGATACATGGTTTTCCTCTAGCCTTTGGCCTTTTGCATCAATGGGATGGCCAAATGAATCAAAGAATCTAAAAACTTTTTTCCCAACAAACCTATTAGTTACTGGTTTTGACATTATTTTCTTCTGGGTTGCAAGAATGATCATGATGAGTATCGAATTTACAGGAAAGATTCCATTTAGAGATATCTATGTTACTGGCCTTATAAGAGATGAAAATGGACAAAAAATGTCAAAGTCCAAAGGCAATATTATTGATCCAATAGACTTAATATATGGTATTTCTCTTGAAGATCTTCTCGAAAAAAGAACATCAAATCTTATGCAAGAAGGATTAGCAGAAAAGATTACTAGAAAAACCAAAAAACAATTTCCAAATGGCATTGAGTCATATGGGACTGATGCTTTGAGGATGACATTTTATTCTATTGCAACTAATGCTAAAGACATAAGTTTTGAAATTGGGAGATTAAAAGGCTTTAGAAATTTTTGCACCAAAATGTGGAATGCTGCAAGATTTATTAATGGTTATGAAAACAAAGGAAATAGCTTTGAAGCTAAATCTGAATCTGATAAATGGATATTAAAAGAATTTGAACAACTCAAAGCTGATGTTGAGGATAATGTAAATCATTACAGGTTAGATTTAGCAATTAATCATGTATATGAGTTTTTCTGGAATAAGTTTTGTGATGTTTACATTGAAGAATGCAAAAAAACTGGAAAAACTGACAACCTGCACCCCCTTCTTAGGGAAATACTTGTTTTTATTCACCCTTTTGCTCCATTTATTACTGAAGAAATTCATTCAATTATTTTTAAAGCGCCATTAATTGAAAGGTAGGAATTATAGTTTCTGAAATTCATATATTGAGCCAGTTCCAAAGATTTGTGTAAGCTCATCTAAAATTCTTCTACTTTCATCGAGAAGATTTGGATCCTTAAGATCATCGGGATAAAGAACATCTCTGTACTCTCTTTCAATTAATAATTTAATAGATTCTAGTCTCTCATTATTCATGAGGAAATTTTGGTTAAGACTTTCGAGTTCTTCATCATTTAAAATTACTTTTAATCTTAAACATGCAGGCCCCCCACCATTCATCATACTTTGTCTAATATTAACAAAATCAAAAAGCTTTACATCTGAGATTTGTTTTAGTTTATCTAGCCAAGACATGCAATTCTTATATCCTTTTACTTCTTCAGGAAGAATCAATTGCATCTCGTTATCGCCGTTCGTAATAAGTTGAGAGTTAAGGAGATATGAGGTGATGATATCCTTCAATGGAATTTCAGAATTAGAAATCTCAATATATTGGAAATTATCAATTTTAGATTCAAGAATATTGAGCATTTTATTTAAATCATCTTTATTTCCGAAAGCCTTTTCATGCGCAATTAAGACATTCTCATTTGAGAGGCTTACGATATCATTATGAAAGCTACCTTCCGCAATAGCTTGATGATTTTGCTGAAGAAAAAAAGTGTTTTCCATATCTAGCTTATGGTTAAAGGCAATTGATCTGGAAACTTCAAGTGCTTGTCTCTTCACTGACGTTTTATCATTTTTAAAACCACTATCGCCATATACAAATATTTCAAAGCCTTTCTCATTATGAGATTTACTTATTCTTAGATGATTTGCTGCTCCCTCATCACCATAACCTGAAATAGTGACGGCTGGTTTATGTATATTAAAATATTTTTTTGGAAAAATTATTTTGCATTGCTGATATGTAAATTCTGTCTCAATACTTCTATGAAACATTGTATTTAGATTTGCTGGCGTTAAGTGAACCTTATTATCTTGAGTGTCTGGGCTGGGAGATATAGTTGCTGCATTAGCTGCCCACATTGATGATGCAGATGAAAAATTACTCAATAGTACCTGCGAATGATTGAATGCTGAAGAAAGTATCTCTTCATCAGACCCACTAAAACCAAGCTTTTTAAGTCCTGGTATAAAAGGCCTTTCATGAGGAAGGAAAAATCCTTGTTTCAATCCACAAGCAATTAAAGTTTCTGCTTTTTTAATTCCTTGAAGCGCTGCATTCTTGGGATTGGAGGGTGAGGAATAATTTTTTTTTGATGCATTATTACCTTCTGACAATCCTGAGTAATTATGTGTGGGACCAATTAAACCATCGAAGTTTATTTCAGACATTAATTGCAACCTTACTATTAGTTCCTAATTTAAGAATCTTAATGAGGTTTCTATGAATTGAAACTTTTTCACCATCAAAAGAAAAATCTGATCTGACAACTCTGAAACCTTTTAGATCAGTATTTGAAATAAGGCCACTGAATTGCTTTTTTGGAAGACCAAATGATTTTATTTTTACAGACTGATTATTTTTAATTGTTTTAATTTCATTTAACTTACAGTCAAGGCAAGGCCCAGCATCAATGATATCCACCAAACCATTAGGTTTGAAGTTCTGAGATTCCATCATCTTGAAAGCAGGTTGCGCATTATCATTTGGTATTCCAATTATCCTTTGAGCTGATCTATTTAACGGACTTACAAGGAATGGGTGTTTAGGTATAGATTCAGCAATAAAAGAATTATTTATATAACTTATTTCATTGTTGTTGAACATTTCTTCATCAAAAAAGTACTTACTAAAATATTTCCAGAAAATTGAAGTATCATCTTTATCTACTTTACCTCTTATTTCAGCAACAACTTTCTTATCAAATCTCTCTGGCCAAAGAGCCATAAACTTAAAGCGCGCCAATGACAACAAAGACCCTCTCCCCTTTCCTCTAAAATCAGGATGTAAATACAGAGTGCCTAACTCAGTATATGGATTTTTAACTGTGTGTAACTGAATGACATCTAAACTTTTCTTAAATTTAAAAACTTTTGAGGAAATATTCTTCTTTTTTTGTTTAAAAAAAACTGAGGTTCCATTTTTTGAAACAGAAGTGTAGATTGCAGAAATACCAACTATTCTATTATTTTCTTTAAGAACAAAAAGATAGGAATCTTTGTCAGGTCTTTTTGTTTTCTTGTTAAGAGATTTCTTAGACCAGCTTATTCTTTCAAGGACTTCATCTTTTGATTTAGGTAGTGTTGTCATACCCGAATCACCATCTTTAATCAGATCATATATCTCTTGGCAATCTTTTACCTTGGCTAACCTGACAAACATAATACTTGCTCAGAACAGAGAATTATTAAGATAAATTTTAAAATTATAATTCACATTAATGCCATCACTTGAGACTTCAGGGATCATCAAAATAGCATCAATGTCATTATCAGTATCAAGATCTATCCAAAAATTACTTATGCTGCTTGGATCCAATCCAATTGAATCTGAAAAGTCTTGAAATATCCAATCTTGAGTAGTTGTTGTATCTTCATTAACTATTCTGCTTTTTTCATATGCAAAAAAATGTTTTTCATAATTTGTGTTTGTTGTTTTGTAAGGGAGTTCTGTGAAAGGTAAAAATATGTCTATAAGACCATTGGAATCTAAATCAAAAACTAGAATCTCATTTGAAAACCTTAGCCCTTCATCAAAAGTGTATTCTTCTGATAAATCTCCGTTATTTACGCTTGAAATATAATTAACTGAATCTTCAACAGAAACTATTTTTTCATAAATGCTTACTTTATAAGTTTTGTTGGACAAACTTTTTTCAAAGACTAATAGATCTGTATAACCATCCAGATTTCCATCAACTGGACCCATTTTCAAAGAAATACCATCACCTGTTGAAATTGATGAAACTATATAATCCTCTACCTGGGCCGAAAAATCAAAATATGCAGTCTCATTCTCAAGCCTAGTATTATAGAGATTATATTTTGGTCCATTGACTGTATTAATTGAGTTAATGATATCAACTACCCCATCTTCATCAGCATTTATAATAATAGAATCTTTAAAATGATAATCATTTGTTATCCAATCACACAAAAAACTAATTCCTTCTTCACATCCATTAGTTCTTGTATAGGGATCCAATGTATTGAGAGGATTTGATAAAGATATAGATGGTCCATCTTCTGAAGGAATCACATAAAAAGGTAAATCCGTTGATCCCCCATTACCAAAAAGTAAAACATCTGGTCTTGAATCGCCACTGATGTCATACAGAACACTAGATCCTATTTCAACATTAGATAGATTAAGCGCTGTTTCATTAGACAAATATTCTTCATCTTGAAGAGTTAATCCATCTAATGAAGACAAAAAGAAACAAAGGCCTCTTTTATTCAAAGAATCTTCTGCTGAAGTAGAAACGGTCATTAGATCAAGTAAACCATCTTGGTTATAGTCAACTCTTATTAACTTGTTAGCAACACAATTCCCTTGATTGACCTCCTGAAAGGAATATGGATTTTCTTCAGTAACTGAAGAAAAATCTTGTCCATAAAAAACTAAAATATAAAATACCGATTCAGTTGTAGCATCCGTTTTTGAGTCCTCAATTAAAACTGCTAAATCTAATCTAAAGTCTCCATTAAAGTCCGCTATTGAGCTATCTAATACTTCTAATACACTATCTGAATCAAGTGTCAGACTGCCAATGTTTAATACTGGAATATCTTCGTAATCAAAATAGTTTATGAAATCTTTTTCTACGATTACATCAACTATAGCGTTTTCGAAATTAATACTTCTCCTGCACTGGATACCATAATTGGAAACACCTTCTCTCTTTGCAACAAAGTCTTGGCTCCCAGATGGAGGTAACTCTCCTAACCATGAACCAGTATTGGACGCAGCATAACACTGGCTAGCATTTGATTCCCAAGAAATAGTATAAATTTCATCATAAAATGGTGCCTCATTTGATGATGAGATTGAAACTTCCAATGGTGGTAAACTGTCGCCATCGGTTCCGCTGCAGCTTACCAAAATAAGAAGGGATATATAAACAAAAAGGTTTTTAAAATTGAACATAGTTTTGTGACAATTATCTCATAATATTGATAATGTTTTTAGAAGCTTTTTAGTTTTATTTAGATACTTTTAAAACCATTTTAATGTGTTCAATGTCATCTTCAAGATAAACATTGCCCTCCTTAACAAAATTAAGATTTTCATAATATTTTAATAATCTATACTGAGCAGATATTGAGATATTTGTCTTTGGAAAATTTCTTTTAATAAACTCTATTGATTCAAGAGTAATTTTTATCCCGTATCCTTTACCTCTAAATTGCTTGTCGACAACAATTCTTCCAATTGATGAAGATTCATATTTTATACCAGGAGGAAAGACTCTTGAATATCCAATTAAATTTTTGCCACTATAGAGTAATAGATGCTTCGCATCTTGATCAAAATAATCAAGATCTTCGTAAAAGCACTTTTGCTCTATGATAAATACTTTTTGCCTTAAGTTAGCTACATCATATAGTTCAGTCTTTGAGATTGAATCAAAAGAGCGCCAAATAAAGCTTAATTTGTCAGCCATAATAAAAAATTTATGTTGTATAATAGCTTCAAGGGAGACATTTCTACAAATCACTTTTCTTAAGACTTTATCTAGCTATGGGTAATATTTACGATATTTGTGTTCAAGATTCACGTGGAGATGAAGTCAAAATGTCTGAATTTAAAAACAAAACACTATTAATTGTAAATGTTGCTAGCAAATGTGGTCTTACGCCTCAATATATCGGATTGCAAAAGATTTTTGATGAATTCAAAGATAAAAACTTTTTAGTCCTGGGCTTCCCGTGTAACCAATTTGGAGGGCAAGAGCCCGGAAGTGATCAAGAAATTAGTGAATTTTGTGAAATTAACTACTCAGTTACATTTCCTATATTTTCTAAAATCAAGGTTAATGGGCCTGATGCTCATCCTCTTTTCAAACTTCTTAAACAAGACAAGCCTGGCATTTTTAGAACTCAATCAATAAAGTGGAACTTTACAAAATTTTTAATAAATAACAGTGGCAAGATCATTGAAAGGTTTAGTCCCAGGGTAGAACCAAAATATATAAGAAAGGAAATTGAGAGAGTTTTATAATCCCTGTTTGGACATTAATAACGCATCTTCCTTGGGGCTACCAGCATAATAATTATATCTTATGGCATCCCTTTTAAATCCAAATTTTTCATAGAAGCTTATTGCTCTAAAGTTACTCACTCGTACCTCAAGAAAAACAATGGTTGCTCCTAATACTTTTGACTGTAAAAGAACTTTTTTGAGAATCTTTTTTCCAAAGCCTCTTCCTTGATAATCCTTAGAAATAGTAATATTTAATAAATGTGAGTCAGTGCCAATAACTGAAAAAAAAGCATATCCGACAATATTTGTTCTATCCTTTAGAACTATAGAACTATTTCCTGCATCTAGAGAAGACTCAAAATTATTTGGGTTCCAAGGATATTCATTTGTTTCCTTTTCAATTCTTGTGATCTGATCTAAATCACTATAGCTAACTGGGTGAAGCTCCATCTTTATAAACTTTAATTTTTGACCACAATTTTTTCTTATCCTCTGTACTATTTAAAAGAATAGAAAGAGATTTAGATTTAATTATTGGAGAAAACTCTTTTTTAAAATTAGCTTTGGTGTCAGTAAAGGAAATTATTAGCTCGGGTTTCTTCTTAATTTCATTAAGATTATTTATTTCTTTAGCAAAAGGATATTCACATTCATCTATACCAACAGATTTTATTATTTTTATTAATAAATTTAATTCATTTTCTTCTAATTCATTAAATGATTTGTCTAAGAGTGTTAGAATACTTCCCCAAAGTGCACCAAATAAAACTTCTGAATTTAAGTCATTTATTTGAGGTTGAAACCTCTGTATGCCTAATTTAGATAAAATAAAGGATGATTTAGTATCAAACATTTTTTGATGTTAACATTTTGATGAATTAAATGGATAAAACAAATAAAAAATATAAGCCATATAAGCCTGTAAGCAAGGAAAATAGGTCATGGCCTTCGAAAGTTATAGAAAATGCTCCTATTTGGTGTTCTGTAGACTTGCGTGATGGAAACCAAGCTCTTATTGAACCTATGGGAGATGAGAGAAAAAAAAGAATGTTCGATCTTTTATGCAAAATTGGCTTTAAGCAGATTGAGATTGGATTTCCAGCTGCATCACAAACTGATTTTGATTTCACAAGACATTTAATTGATGAAAAAATTATCCCATCTGATGTCACCATTCAAGTTCTTACGCAAGCAAGGCCAGAAATTATAAAAAGAACTTTTGAAGCTCTTGATGGGGCTCCCAATGCAATCCTTCATTTTTATAATTCAACATCAACACTTCAGAGAAAAGTTGTTTTTGAAAAAGACAAAGAGGGTGTTAAAAAAATTGCTACAGATGCAGCAAAACTCATTAAAGAGTTATCAAGTAAATACAAAAATACTAACTGGTCATTTGAATACTCTCCAGAAAGTTTTACAGGAACTGAGCTAGATTACGCAGTAGAAGTTTGTGACGAGGTTGTTGAGATATTAAAAGGATCTTCAAATAATAAGATTATTATTAATCTTCCGGCAACTGTTGAGATGTCAACGGCAAATATCTATGGAGATCAAGTAGAGTGGATGAGTGAAAACTTTAAGAATAGAGATAATATATGTCTTTCACTTCATCCGCATAATGATAGAGGAACAGCAATAGCAGCTTCTGAGTTTGGTTTAATGGCGGGTGCAGACAGAGTTGAGGGAACATTATTTGGAAATGGAGAAAGGACAGGAAACGTAGATATTGTTACTTTAGCTTTAAATATGTATAGCCAAGGGATAGATCCAAACTTAGATTTTTCACAAATTAATAATGTCATGAGAGAAGTTGAATACTGTAATCAACTCCCCGTTCACCCCAGACATCCCTATGCTGGAGATTTGGTCTTCACTGCTTTTTCGGGATCACACCAAGATGCCATCAAAAAAGGTTTAAATGCTCTAAGAAACTCTAATGACCCCGAGTGGGAAGTGCCCTATTTACCGATTGATCCTTCAGACCTAGGAAGAACTTATGAAGCAGTTGTGAGAATTAATTCTCAATCTGGTAAGGGAGGCGTTGCTTTCCTATTAGAAAAAGATCATGGTGTTTCTCTTCCAAGAAGGCTTCAAATAAGTATGAGTCAGAAGATACAAAAAATTGCTGACGAAACTGGTAAAGAAATTTCAACTTCAGAGATTTGGGAAATCTTTCATACAAATTTTGTCATGCCAAAATCCGGATATAGTTTTAAAAACTATTCTTTAAAAACATCAGATGCAAAAGAATTAAGTGATCATATTAAAGCTGAAATTGAAATCGATGGTAAAAGTCATGAAATATCTGGCTCAGGTAATGGCCCAATTGATGCTTTTGTAAATGCCTTAAATCATAAATTATTAATTGATATAAAGGTATCTGATTATCATCAGAGTGCAATTTCATCTGGCTCTGATGCACAAGCTGCTGCCTATATTGAACTTCAAAAAGGTGACAAAACAAGTTGGGGTGTTGGTATAAATCCAAATACTTCAAAAGCTTCATTTGAAGCAATTATTGTGGGGATGGCTAAACTAATCTAATCAAATTTAGGTTGCCTTTTTTCAAAAAATGCTTGAACAGCTTCACGATGTTCAGAAGATCCAAAGATCTCATTTTGAATTTCTGCTTCCTGTTTAAAAGTATCAAAATAAGACTTACTTAGAGAGTCTCTCATTAATCTTTTGGTATTTGAAAGTGCTTGAGGTGATCTTTTTGCTAATGAGTTTGCCCATGATTTTGCCACTTCAAGAAGTTGGTCATCTTCAACAACTTTATTAGCAATGCCAGAATCTAAACACATTTGTGAACCTATTTTTTTTGCTTCGATAGCAAATTCAAGGGCCTTTGAATATCCTAAGAATCTAGTTAAAAGCCAATTTAGTCCTCCATCTGGTACTAAGGCTATATTGCTGAAAACTGAAAGAATATACGATGATTTTGACATAACTCTTAAGTCGCAGGCCATTGCTAATGCAGCACCAATTCCGGCTGCTGGTCCATTTATTGCAGCTATTACAATTTTTGGCATTTTGACAATGTCATTGAAAATAGGCATATAGCCTCGGAGAAGAGCATCTTTTGATGGACAATCAGGGTCCCAACTTGCTTCTCTTTCAGTTAGATCAGCACCTGCTGAAAATCCTTTGCCTGATCCAGTGAGTATGATTACCCTCACAGACTCATCTTCACTCAAATTTTTAAATATTTGTTGGAGGTCCAAAACTAATTGTTCATTAAATGCATTTAAAACATTGGGTCTATTTAATGTAACTGTTGCTATTGGTGATTCTATATTTATTTGAAGTGTTTCAGTATTCATATTTAAATTATAGATTATTTTTTTTTAAAAATTATATCACTATGCTCTGAATAGACTTTTCCTCCGATTTGTTCGCCATCTTTCCTTGACCACTCAACATATGATTTGCTTGAAGGTTTATTATGAAAAAATACATTCATGATTTCAGACAGAACTTTCTGACTAGGGAGAGCAATACCCTTCTTTCTTAAGATTAATCTTATCAACTCTTCTATTAAAAAAGGGGGTATCTCAATAAAGTTTGCTCTTTCAATAATGCCTTTAGAAATTTCTTTTTTAAAGTTCTTTTCTAGCATGAAGTCTAATGAAAGTTTTTTCTTTTTTGCTGTTGCTGAGGTAACAGCAGCCCTTTCAGAAAGTTTGCTCCATCTTTTTTCAAGAGAAGGCACTATCTCATTTCTTAAAAAATTCCTATCAAAATCATTATTTGAATTAGTATCATCCTCAATATATGGTAAGTCATTTTCATCAATAAAGATCTTTAAATCTGATTTAGATAAGTTTAAAAATGGTCTAACTATTTCTCCTTTGCCTAATGATCTTCTCTCATTTAAACCACTGAGACCATCAACTCCTGTTCCTCTAAATAGCCTTAAAAGAATAGTTTCAAAAACATCATCTCTGTGATGAGCTAATAAAATATGATCATTCTTATCAAGAAGGCTTTCAAAAATTTTATATCTTGCCTGCCTTGCCTGTGACTCGATACTCGATCTACTCTTTGAGACTTTTACAATGAAAGATTCAAACTTAATATTATTACTTTTACAAAAACTCTCACAATGTTGCTGCCAGTAATCACTATTTTTTGAGAGGTTATGATTTATATGAATTGCTTTCAAATTACCTATTTTTTTTTGTTTTAAGGCTTTATTACATAAAAATAAAAGAGCTGTTGAATCTATCCCTCCGCTGAAAGCTACAAAAATTTTATTTTCTGAGGACAATCCATCTAAAAGATTTGTAGAGAGTGACAAGCTATTTTCCTACTTCAGTAAGCCTTGAATAACGTCTTTCCAAAAGTCTTTCAAGAGGAATCTTGTTAAGATTTTCGATATTTGAGATCAATGAGTGCTTAACATGTTGCGAGATAGTTTTATAATCACTTTGTGCGCCCCCTTTTGGCTCTTCAATAATTTCATCAATAATATTAAGCTTAATTAAATCTTGAGCAGTCAATTTCATTGCTTCTGCTGCCTCCTCTGCTTTATCTGAAGATCTCCATACTATTGACGCACAGGCCTCGGGAGACGCCACAGAATATATTGCATGCTCAAGCATGCTCACATGATCACCAACACCTAAAGCTAAAGCTCCTCCTGACCCACCCTCTCCAGTTACAACGATAATGATTCTTGTGTGAAGTCTAGACATAAGAGCTAAATTAGAAGCAATTGCTTCACTTTGGCCTCTTTCCTCTCCTTCTATTCCTGGGTAAGCACCAGATGTATCTACAAAAGTTATGATAGGTAACTCAAACTGCTCTGCCATTTTCATTAATCTTTTTGCTTTACGATATCCTTCTGGTTGAGGCATACCAAAATTCCTTCTCACCTTCTCCTCTGTACCTTTTCCCTTTTCATGACCAATAACCATTACTGGTGTATCATCAATTTTTGCAAGACCGCCAATTATTGATGGGTCATCACCAAACTGCCTATCTCCGTGAAGCTCATCAAAATCAGAAAAGATATTTTCAATGTAATCAGAAGTATGAGGTCTTTGAGGATGTCTAGAAATTGATACTTTGTTCCATCTGGTAAGATTTGAGTATATCTTTTTTGTTTTTTCTTCAAACTCCGATTTAAGCTTATCTATCTGAGATCTTAATTCTGGATTATCTCTTGAAACAATTTCTAGCGCGTCGATTTTATCCGAAATTTCTTCTAATGGCTTTTCAAATTTTAAAAAGTGGCGCTTAATCATGATTAACTCAATTTAATTTTGTTATCTCCAAAGATACTTCTTAAATTATCTAAATTTTCTGAATTTAGATCAATCATAAAGTTATCATTTAAAGAAATAAGCGCTTCTGTACTATCTTTGAGTATTTTTAACTTTACTTTACTTTCACCGCCCCAAAAATCTGAATCAATCTTATTAAGCTTTAATTTAATTTCTTGAAGAGAGTCGCCATTGACAGTATCACAAATTATTAAAAGATCTTTTTTGCTATCAACTAAATCGCTTTCAACTGCATTTATATTCTTAACTCTCATTCTATACATTGTTAAATTAGCCTCTCTGGATCTGTAATCATCTACCTCAACTGATCCATAAAATCTTAATATTGTTCCTTCCTTGATGATTCCATATTTCTGTTCATATAACTCAGAAAGAATTATTCCATCCATAGATCCACTTTCATCATCAAAATTTACAAAAGTAATTGGTTTATTCTTCGAGTCTTTTATCTGTCTTGTTGAGTTAACAAGGCCTACAATTGTTGCGGATGAAGTGTTTGCATCAAGATCCGATATCTTGTGGGACCTTAAATCTTTAATATCATCTTTAATTGCTTCTACAGGATGACCTGAAATGTAAAAACCAAGAGCTTCTTTTTCATATTTTAGTTTTTGAGAAAAATTTAAAGGATTCACATCTTTGTATTGATCGTAAGGATTAAAATCCTCCTCTACATTTGAAAATAAATCACCTGCAAACAGAGCATCGGATGATTTTTTATCTCCCTCCTTTAGCATATCTGGTATGCAAGCTAAGGCAATTGATCTTGAATCACATATTGAATCAAAAGCTCCTGCTTTTGATAAAGATTCAAGTGATTTCTTGCCGCCAAGTTTTACATTAACTTTTTTTGAGAAATCTAATAAGTTCTTAAATGTATTTTTTTCTCTAATATCAGAAAGGTGATATATAAAAGATTCTGCTACACCTTTGAGAGAAGTTAGTCCATATTCAATTTGTTTTTTTGGATTAACAAAGAAATTTGTTCCGCTTGTTAATATATTCGGGCTTAAGACATTTATACCCATGTCTTTGCATTCTTTTATGATAGAGCTTATCTTATCAGTATTTCCTTGTGCTGAAGAAAGCACAGCTGCCATAAAATACTCGGGATAATATGTCTTAAGATATGCGGTCTGGAATGACAACAAAGCATATGCTGCCGAATGAGATTTATTAAAGCCATAACCAGCAAAAGTTTCAATTAAATTAAATATTTTATTTGCAAGGTCTTCTTTAATGTTGTTATCTTTACAACCATTAACAAAAATAGTTCTTTGCTTATCCATTTCTTCCACTTGTTTTTTACCCATTGCTCGACGGAGAATATCAGCTTGCCCAAGCGAGTATCCTGCTAGAACCCTTGCTGATTCCATAACTTGCTCTTGGTAGAGGATTACACCATATGTTTCAGACAAAACAGGTTCAAGCAACTTATGAGGATATGTGACAGGCACTTTACCATTCTTTCTATTTACAAATTCATCATGCATGCCAGAATCCAAAGGTCCTGGTCTAAATAAAGCAAGAAGAGCAACTATTTCTTCAAATTTTGTTGGCTGAAGTCTTTTAATAAGGTCCTTCATGCCTGGAGATTCGAGTTGAAAAACTGCAGTAGTTTTGCCAGCGGATAAAAGTTCGAAAACCTTAGAGTCATTTAAATCTAAATTTGATATATCCAGCAAATCTTCATTTTTTGAAGCTAGATCATCATTTATTGACTTGATTGCCTTATCAATAATTGTAAGGGTCCTGAGCCCTAAGAAATCAAATTTAACTAGCCCAATTTTTTCAACATCATCTTTATCAAATTGTGTTAAAACTGATGATGTATCACTATCAAAATATATTGGAGAAAAATCTGCTAATGATCCTGGTGCAATTACAACTCCACCAGCATGTTTTCCAATGTTTCTAATGCCGCCTTCTAATTTAAAAGATAGATTCATAATTTCCTGAACCTCATCATCATCTTTGATCGCTTGCTTAAGCACTGGCTGTCTTGATATTGCCTTTTCAAGAGTCATTCCAATCTCAAAAGGTATCATTTTAGAGATTCTATCTCCAAGACTGTATGGTTTACCAAGCGCTCTGGTAACATCTCTAACAACTCCTTTGGCAGCCATTGTTCCAAAAGTTACAATTTGTGATACGGCATCTTTACCATACTTTGAACTAACATATTCAATAACTTTATCTCTTTTCTCCATACAAAAATCTATGTCAAAATCTGGCATAGATATTCTCTCTGGATTTAAAAATCTTTCAAAAAGAAGTCCATGTTTGATAGGATCAAGAGCTGTAATTCCCAAACAATAGGCAACTAAAGAGCCTGCTCCTGATCCCCTTCCTGGACCAACTGGAACATCATTATTTTTAGACCACTTTATAAAATCATAAACAATTAGAAAATAACTGGAGAAGCCCATTGTTTTTATTTGGTCTAGCTCATACTTAACTCTAGTCTCATATTGCTCTACCTGGTCCTTAGCAAATTTAGCGGTTAGATTATTTAGATTTTCTTCAACCAAGCTCCTTAGGTGAGAATCAAAATTTTGTCCCTCAGGAACAGGATATTCAGGTAAAAAATACCCATCTGGCTCTAAACTTAAGTTACATTGTTTGGCAATTTCAAGAGTATTTGAAAGAACCTCTGGAAAATCTTTAAATAATTCTTGCATCTCATCCTGAGATTTAAAGTACTGTTCCTCAGAGTAAATTTTTTCTCTGTTTGGATCGTTAAGTGTCTTACCGCTGTTAATGCATACCTTGGTTTCGTGAATTTCAAAGTCTTCTCTATCTCCAAATAAAACATCATTTGTTGCTATTACAGGGATTCTTAGCCTTGAGGCAATAGGCAAAATGGAAGCCATAAAGGTCTTATGACTCTCTTTACCAGTATTTTGAATTTCAATTACTAAATTATTTTTAAAATCTGATTTATATCTTTCAATAAGCTCAACTGCCTTATCTTCCTTATCATTAAGTATGAGTGAAAATATTTCAGAATTTTCGGACCCTGTTATCACAAAAATATCATTGCAAATATTTAAGAAATCATCATATACAATGGCTTTAGATTGATTTCTGCTCGCTTTTGAAAGTCCATGCATTAGATTTTTTTGTCCATCTAAATTTTTAGCTAAGCATAAAAACTCATAGGACCTATCTTCTTGCGATCTTGCAATATTAAGTGTCGATCCACTTATGGGTTTTATGCCCTCCTTTTCACATTTCTTAAAAAATTTGACTAATCCAAACATGTTGGAATGATCAGTTAATGCTATTGCAGGCATATCAAAAGATTTTGCTTTTTCAACAAGTTTCTCAATAGATAAGAGTCCTTTAAAGATGCTGTATTCTGATGAAACCCTTAAATGAGCAAATGATCCATTCATTAATTTAAACCTTTAAAAGTTCTTCTGTGAATTTTTGTAAATCCATATCTTTTAATCATTTCTTTATGCAGTTTTGTTGGATATCCTTTATGTTTATCAAATCCATAATTTGGAAACTCTTTACTATACGCAGTCATTAACCTATCTCTATATACTTTTGCAACTACAGAAGCTGCACTAATTGATGGTATCAAATTATCTCCTCCCACAATAGACTCTATTTCAATTGTAGTTTCAAAAATATGAGTACCATCAACTAAAACTTTTTTTGGTTTTACATCTAGCTTTTCTAATGATCTCTGCATTGCTAACAAGGAAGCTTGTAAGATATTAATTTGATCAATCTCTTGGCTGTCTGCAGCTCCTATGGCAAATATAGAATTTTCTATTATTATCTGACTCAGTTCCTCTCTTTTTTTTGAAGAAAGTTTCTTTGAATCCATGAGGCCTTTAATTGGCCTCTTTAGTATTACAGACGCAGCTATTACTGGACCAGCAAGACAGCCCCTACCAACCTCATCAACACCAGCAATCATTTATTTATAAAATAGTTACTTCATGGGCCAAAGAATTAAAACCAACACCTTTAAGATTTTTGATAATAAGGTTAATCTTTTGATCAAGTAAAAATTTATTAATTTTAAGTTTTTGTATTTCTAAAAGAATGTTTTGGGGTGTACAAGCTGTTTGAACCAACTCAGGGAAAAATTTTTGCGAAAGAAGAAGATTTGGTAGACCGATTATTTCTGTCTGAATCATTCTTGAAATAATGAAATGGTTAAAAAATGATGTTTTGTAACAAATAATTGGGTGAGCTCCTAAAACACAAGATTGCAATGAAGCAGTTCCAGAAGTAACAATAGAAAATTCTGATAAAGACAAAAACTCATTTGCAGCATTTTTCTCTATTGTGTAATTAATGTTCAGGCCACTTAAATATGAATCAATATGTTCAAGATCATCCCGATTCACGACGGGTATTAGAAAATGCGCATTTTCATTCAAGCCATCATAGAGTTGCATAAATTCTGAATAAGTTGGCATCATATTCTTTATTTCTGAATTCCTGCTTCCAGGCATAATGGTTATATACTTTTTTTCTTTATCAAGTTTAAATTTCTCTAAAACATCTGCTGTTTTGTTTGCTTTAAGTTCTGAAAAATGATGCCCTAAAAGAATATTATTTAAACCATGTTTTTTATAAAAATCGTGTTCAAATTTAAATAATGATGCACTGAGGTCTGTATATTTTCTGATATTATTTAGCCTCCCCTTTCTCCAGGCCCAAATAGAGGGTGTAACAAGTTGAACTGTTTTTATTTTTGAGATTTTCTTTAATTGCTTTTGTATTTGCATATTAAAATCAGGTGAATCTATACCTATAAAAACATCAATCTTTTTATTTATAAATAAATTACAAAGATCATTCTTGTAAGACATGATCTTGGAATAATTAAGAATAGGATCTACAAGGCCCATTATATTTAAATTATTGAAGTCAAATACTGATTTGAGGCCCTGAGCCTCCATTTTTGGGCCGCCAACTCCAAAAATTTTAATATTTTTTATTTTTTTTAAGGCTTTAAGAAGGCTTTCCCCTAAAATGTCACCGGAATGCTCTCCTGCAACAATGCCTATCTTCATAGAATCTTTCACCTACCTTAGAATACCTCTTTTAGATGACTTCAGTGAATCCACAAGTATACTTATTTCTTTATGATCGCACTTCATTGATTCAATTTTTTTAATGGCATCCTTTAAGTTAAGGCCTTTTCTATAAATAATTTTATATGCTTTTTTGAGTATATTTATTGTATCTGAGTCAATTCCACCTCTTTCCATACCAACAGAGTTTAGCCCTACTACCCTAGCAGGATTTGAAGCAACCTTTATAAATGCTGGTACATCCATTGTTATTGATGTATTCATTCCAGCAAAAGAAAAGTCTCCTATTTGGCAGAATTGGTGTATTGTAGTTAAAGCACCAATTGTAACGTTGCTACCAACAATAACATGACCTGCTATACCTGAATTATTTGCAAATACATTATCATCACCAACAATACAGTCATGAGCTATATGAGCATATGCCATTAATAAATTCCTGCTTCCAACTTTAGTTGTACTTTTATCCTGGACAGTGCCCCTATGAACAGTGACTCCCTCCCTAAATATATTGTTATCTCCGATCTGAAGAGTAGTTTGTTCGCCATCAAACTTTTTGTCGGGTGTATCTTCTCCAATTGTGCAAAACTGATAAAAGGTATTATTTTTTCCAACGGATGTGGGTCCTTTTAAAACAACGTGTGAAATAAGCTTTGTACCGGAACTAATTTTTACACTTTCACCAACGGTACAAAATGGTCCAATAAATACATCATCATCAATTTCTGCGTTAGGATGAATTATTGAGGAGCCATGAATAGACATTTATTTATTTCTCTCTGCGCACAATATATTAGCAGAACATACTAATTTACCACCAACCTCAGCATAACATTCAAACTTCCAAATACCTCTTGTACTTCCTAATACCTTGCTGAAAATATCTACATCATCACCAGGTAATACTCTTTGGCGAAATCTTGCTTTATCTACTCCTGCAATTACATATATTGATCCCTCGTCTGGAGTTTTTTCCATTGTCTTAAAGCCTAGTATGCCAGCTGCTTGTCCCATTGCCTCAATAAGTATTACTCCTGGAACAATTGGATTTCCAGGAAAATGGCCCTCTAAAAATATATCATTATCTTTAATATGCATCCTTGCATGAATTCTGTCACCTTCATAAAGAGATATCACTTCATCTATGAAAAGAAAAGGTTCTCTGTGAGGAAGGTATTTCATTACATCTGCTTTTGTCTGGATCATTTATTTACCTCTTTTCTTTATAAAAACTGCTGATTTAGACCAATTCGAATAATGTTGTGCGGGCATTATGCCAATATAGTTTCCAGATGATTTAATACTTTTCGTTATTAATGTGTGAGCTCCAACAGTTACATCATCACATATTTCTAAGTGGCCTAAGACGCCGGATAATCCACCCATTTTAAAATTCTTCCCAATTTTGGTTGATCCAGCTATTGCGCAAGACGCAGCGATTGCAGAATTATTTCCAAGTCTCACGTTGTGTGCGATGTGAACCTGATTATCCAAAATCACACCATTACCTATAATGGTATCTGAGATAGCCCCCCTATCAATAGTACAACCAGCTCCTACCTCAACATTATCACCGATTACCAACGATCCCAGTTGTTCAATCTTTTTATACCCATCCTTAGATGGTGCAAAACCAAATCCATCTGACCCTAAAATTGCATTAGGATATATTTTGCAATTATCACCAATAGAAACATCTCTAAGCAAAGTTGTATTGGGATAAATAACAGTATTATCTCCAATAATACAATTTTCTCCTATAAAAACATTAGGTCCAATTACTGAACCATCTTTTAAAACTGCCGAATCATGAATAAAGGTATTATTTTTTATCATCCCTCGATTAAAATCTTCTTCGTTACTGAAAAGTTTTGATATTTTTGCATAGGCAAGATAAGGATCTTCGCAAACTAAAAAAGTGATCTTTTTATTTGTCTTAATCTTGCTTTTTACTACTACAGCTGAAGCTTTTGTTGTATCAATAAGCTTGTTATATTTTGAGTTTGCTAAAAAAGTAATGGATCCATGCTCTGCATCCTCAATTGTAGAAATCTTATTTATTTCCAAATCAACATCACCGTCAATCGAAGCATCGATATATTCGGAGATGTATTTAATTGAGAATTGCTTTTTTTTTGACCCAGACACTAGTCAGTTTCTGATTCTGCAACTGCAGCTCCATCTAGCGCATCTGTAACTTGCTGTGTAATGCTGACAGACCCATCAAAATAAAGAGCCTTATCCGCTCCAAGAAGGAGTTGAATCTTTTTTGCAACAATTAAATCATTAATAATTTGCATCATGGCAGGATTAAGTTGGGTAGCAACAGCTTGAACTGTTTCATTTTGTCTTGCTTGAATTTTTCCTAATACAAATTCTAGATCTGTAGATTTTTCTTGGATATCTTTTTGTAATTCAGCAATTTCCTCATTTGAAAGAGTCTCAGCATCTTTTTGAAGAGTTTCAGCTAAACTTTGTCTCTCTGCTTGAAGTTCTTTTGCATCTTCAACCATGGATGCATATTCGCTCTCTTCCTCAAGAGCTTTAAAAGCATCTTGTGCAACCTGTGTTTGAAGAATAGCTGCTTGGGTATCAATCACTGCCACATTTTGAGCAAATGTAGTTAAAGAGAAGAAACCAAAAAATGCTATGCATGCTGTATATATAAAAGTTTTTTTCATAATGAGCCCCTTTTTTTGTTCGTATATTCTATATTAAATTAAATAAAAAACACTAAAAAGTTTTAAAACACTGTTCCTATAGTAAATTGAAACTCTTCCGTCCTTTCATATCTGTCTTCATTGTAAGGTTTTGAAATGGCAAAGCTCATTGGGCCAAACCCAGTAATCCAAGTTAACCCTACACCAACAGAGTATCTAAGTTCGTCAAAGCTAGGCTTATAGCAACTAACCTGATAGTCTCTACACTCCATTGCAAATACATTACCAAAGTCAAAAAATAGTGCAGATCTCATTGATCTTTGATCTTCAACCATAGGAAGTTTGAAAATTAATTGCATACTTCCTTCAATTTTTACATCTCCTCCGATTGGGTCATCTCTTTGGTAAACAATACTTTGATTATAAGCGGGTGTATCAGGAACACCATCGAAATTAGAGTCTATAAGGGGTGGACACAAATCATTAACTGAATCAAACTGATAACATGGTGAGGGAGTTGCTCTTGGCCCCAAAGTATTCGATTCAAATCCTCTAAGTGATCTTGGACCCCCAGCATAAAAGTGTTGAAAAAAAGGAACATTATTTGTATCTCCGTATGGCGCTAGATATCCAATTTCTCCTTGAAAACCAAAAACAAGATCCCAAAAACCTAAAGGTTCATAATACTTTTGTCTGATATTTAATTTGTAATAGTTGATATCGCTTACTGGAATTGTGGCTAGGAACAAAGCTTCTGTAGATGCTCCATCAGTTGGAAACATTCCCCTATTTAGTGTTATTCTTGACCATACTGCTTGCGCAGATAGTGTCTTAAACGAATTTCCCTCTTCTAATAGAAAATCGAGTATATCCCTAACTGGAAGTGTACCCTGATCGACATCAGTAAAATCATATGTAAGGTTAAGTCCAATTCTTTGAGTATCTGAAATGGGGTATCCAAATTGAATTCCTAACCCTTGTGAGTCGGCTGTGTAATTTGCAATATTAAATTCACCATAATCTGTCTTTCTATAGTAGAGGTTATATCCCCTACTTACTCCATCAATGGTAAAGTATGGATCATAAAAAGATATGTTATAAACCTCCTGGTAGATACTTTTGTTAATAGCAATTCCTACAGAGTTCCCGCTTCCAAGAAAATTTCTTTCTTGTAAATTAAATCCAATCATTAATCCAAAATCACTGTAACCAAGATTTCCGCCAACATTTCCTGTTGTCTCCTCTTCAACCCTAAATTTAATATCTATTTGGTCATCTGTTCCAGGAACTGGAATAGTCTCAACATTTACATCTTTAAAAAAACCAAGTCTCTCTAACCTAACCCTGGATTGTTCTATCTTGTCATCAGATGCCCAAGCACCTTCAAATTGACGCATTTCCCTTCTTAAAACATCATCTTGTGTAATCTGATTTCCTTCAAATAAAATTTTTCTTGCATAAGTTCTTTTGCCTGGCTCAACAACAAAACTTAAATCAACCTCGAGTAAGTCTTCATTAATTGATGGTTGACCTTTTACTGATGCAAATGCATATCCCTCATTACCTAAAAGACTTGTAAAGATTTCTTCAATTTGAGTAATTTGTGCTTGAGAATAAATCACATCATTTTGAGTATTAATTATTGGATCAACTATGTCAGAATTTAAGGGTAGATCTCCAATAATCTTTACTTCATTAATAATGAACTGTGGGCCTTCTGAAATTATATAAGTTATATATATACTATTCCTGTCTCTGGAAATACTTACCTGACTTGATTCAATTGCAAACTGAAGATAGCCTCTATCCAAATAAAATGATTCTAAGTTCTCAATATCACCCTGTAACTTTTCTCTTGAATACTGATTATCATTTGTTAAAAAAGATAGCCAACTTCCCTCACTCAATTCCATAACATCTAACAAGTCGTCATCACTAAAGATTTTGTTACCAAGAATTGTTACTCTATCGATTTGAGCGCTCTCACCCTCATCAATTTGAATAGCAATTGAGACTCTGTTTCTTGGCTGAGTAGTCTCATAAATCTCAACACCTGCTCCATATCTTCCTTGAGAAGAATATGATCTTACTAATTCAGCCCTCATTTTTTCCAATGTAGATCTTTTATAAACCTGTCCCTCTGTAATACCTATACCATCAAAGCTTTCTAGTAATACTTCAGTTTTAAGCGCGCTATTACCTGAGATATCAATTGAGGATATTGATGGTCTCTCTGCAACAGTAATTATTAAAGAGTTTCCATCACGACCAATTTGAATATCATCAAACTGTTCTGTAGCAAAAAGGGCTTTTGATATATCTACGACTTTACGTTCGTCGATCTTATCACCAACAGATATTGGAATAGTATTAAAGATGCTTCCAGTTGAAACTCTTTGAAGGCCAGCTATACGAATATCATTAACAATAAATGCTTCAAATGCTTCAATAAAATTAATATTTAGTATCAAGAACAGAGTGATCAGATTTTTAAATATGCTCTTCAAGCTAACCACCTAAAAATATCGTTTGTAACAGCAAATACAAGAAGAAATCCTACCATTAATGCACCAATAGTATATGTAAAGTTTTCAACTCTAGTTGGCAGGGGTTCGCCTCTTATTGCCTCTATAGCAAGCATGGTCAATTGCCCGCCATCTAAAACAGGAATTGGGAGCAAATTCAATACTCCTAAACTAATACTTAAAATAGCCATTAAATATAAGAAAGGTAAGAAGCCTGCACTAAATGCCTCCCCAGACATTTTTGCAATTCCAACAGGACCGCTAAGATTTTCTGCACCCATATTTCCAGTAATCATTTTTCCTATAAACAGGAGTGTTTTTACACTCAGATTATAAGTATCTTTGACAGACTTTACGAAAGCCTCGGTAATAGATCTTTTGTATGCTGCCGAGATGCCAAGGATTGGAGTACCATCTTCAGAAATCTCAGTATTAATGTAAAAGTTTTTTATTTCTCCTTTTCTTTGAATTACAAGATTAACACTGCTATTAGATGAAGCTATAAGGATGTCTGAGACCTCCGAAAAATGGTTTACCCTTTTACCATCTATTTCTAGAATTTTGTCACCTGCCATAACGCCAGCAAGTGATGCTGGTCCTTGTCTTGAAAGTGAGCCAATTTCTGGAGATATATAAGATTTTATTTCAATCGGGAAAAAATTTTCTGGTTCTTGTTGTTGCTCTGAATTACTTAAAAAATCTACAACACTTATATTTCTATAGTATGCCTCATTACTTTGAGCATTTAAAAAACCTGCTTTTATATCGCCTGTAAGGCCAGCATTAGCTAATAATGCAAGCCTATATTCTGTAGGATTTGATATTTTCTCACCATTTATGGAAACAAGAATATCGTTATTATTGATATCACCAGATATTGAAGAACTAGAAACATATTCATCTTCAACAAGAAAAATCGGTTTTACTGTTTGCTGAAATGAAAATATAAAAGTGAATATAATTACCGCAAGTATAAAATTAGCAAGAGGACCTGCAAACATCACAGCTGCTCTTTGCCACTTCGGCTTGGTTTCGAATAAGTTATCTAATTGTTCAGGAGTAAAATTTTTTTTCATTTCCGGTTCAGCATCTAAAGCTTTCTTTGATAAATAAGACACATAACCACCAAGCGGTAATGCTGATAGAGCAAATTCTGTACCTTTTTTATCTTTCTTTTTAAAAATAACTGGGCCCATGCCAACTGAAAACCTATCAACGTGTACTTTACACATTCTTAGAACAAAGAAATGACCGCCCTCATGAATTACAACGAGGACTCCCAAAAGAATTATAAAAGCAATTAAAGTAATCATTAGTGTTTCAAATTAGTGATTTTATCACCATATTAGATATATTGCGTGCCTCCTGATCAATTTCAAAAATATCTTCAATACTATTAAACTTTGACATCTCTTTTGTATCAAAAGTTCGCAAAATTACTTCATATATTTCTCTAAATTTAATCCTATCCTTTAAAAAATTTTCAACTGCAACCTCATTAGCAGCGTTAAAATAAATTCCCTTTGAGCTGTCTTCTCGAACAACCTCTCTAGCCAAATTAACAATTTCAGCCCTATCATTTGGAAAGCTTTCAAAGTTTAGCTTAAGATTATTAAAATTAATTGGCTGAAATGGAATTGAAAGTCTCTTTTCATGTGACAGTGCATTAGCAATAGGTACTCTCATATCTGGATTACTCATTTGGCAAATTGAAGATCCATCTTTAAACGTAACTATAGAATGGATTATGCTCTCAGGATGAATTATAAGCTCGAAAAAGTTTTCATCCATATTAAATAGGTAGCACGCTTCAATAAGTTCCAAGCACTTATTTACAAGAGTTGCTGAGTCAATAGAAATCTTTGCTCCCATTTTCCAGTTAGGGTGCTTCAGCGCATCTTGGACTCCGATATCATTAAGCTCATCTATATTCTTCCCGTGAAATGGCCCTCCTGAAGCGGTAATAATTATTTGCTTAACATCTTCAGTTGATTTTGATTCAGGTAAACACTGGAAGATAGCATTATGCTCACTATCAATTGGAACAAGCTCGGTATTATTTTCTCTTACCATTTTCATTAATAGTGATCCTCCTGCAACAATGCTTTCTTTGTTTGCAAGAAGAATTTTTTTACCTGATTTTGCTGCATGGAAAGTCGACTTAATTCCAGCAAAGCCTGAAATGGCTGAAATTATTATATCAACATCTGTTGAGTTGAAAACATCAGAAAGCTCTTTCTCATCTTCAAAAATAACCGCGTTTTCAGTTTTTAGTAAATTATCTTTAGCTAATTTGTCGAATATGTAAATATACTTTGGACTATATTTTTTTATAATCTGATTAGCCTTTTCGACATTACTGTTAACCGAAATACCTATGAGTTCAAACTTTTCTTTATTTGAATCGATAACAGATAGAGCATTTTCACCTATACTCCCTGAAGCACCAAGAATAAAAATCTTTTTCAAAAGTATGATCCTATCGTATGTAAGAGAAGAGAAAAAAATAAAGTCATTGGTATAGCCGCTAGGTGAGAGTCAAGCCTGTCGAGCAAGCCTCCATGCCCAGGGAGAATATTTCCAGTATCTTTAACATCTGCCTTTCTTTTTAAAAAGCTAAAAAAATAGTCCCCACATAATGCAAATGGGATTGCAAAAATCAATGTTAATGCTAGTGGAAGAGAAACTTCTTCTAGGAACAAAAATGCACAAATAATGAAAAATATACTCGATATGAAACCACCTATTAAACCTTCGATTGTCTTATTGGGGCTTAGCTTGGGTAGAAATGAATTTCTTCCAAAATTTTTTCCAATAATATATGCACCAGTGTCAAAAATTGCGATATTAAAAATAACTGCTAATAGAAATATTCTGGATCCGGTGACTAATTGAAAACAAACTAAACAAAAAGTTATTACTAAAAGCAAACCAATCCAAAAATTATTAAATGCAAAATTTGAAGATAAGCGCCCATGCTTTAAGAAAATTTGATAAGCAACTACAATCCAAACTGTTATCCCCAACATAGTTATAAATGATATAGGTTGAAACAATCCACCAAAATAGTGATTGAAGGCAATTAAAACAATAAACAACATTAAAAAAATCGATCTCTTTTTATTACTTGATTTTAAAACTGACATCCATTCGAGGAGTAAGGCCAAAGAAAGAATAGATATAAAAATATTCAAAATCAGATTTGATGAGTAAAGTATCAAAGAAATAACAACAACTGAAATGAAAATTGAAGTTGTTGAACGCTTTAAAAATTCCTGCTTAAGTTCGCTCACCGAATCTTCGCTCCGAATTTAAATATTTGTTTATGTTTCTTTTAAAATCCTGTTTTGAGTAATCTGGCCAAAGTTTTTTTACAAAATGGATCTCAGAATAAGCTATTTGATATAAAAGAAAATTGCTAATCCTTGTATCTCCTCCAGTTCTTATCAATAAATCAATATTGGATTCAGGAACTTGCGATAATTCACTTATTGTATGTTCATCGATATTGGATGCTTTTATTTTCAATCTAGATACCTCTCTAGCGATATTAATAATATCCATTTTACCACCATAACCAAGAGCTACATTCAGTCTAAGTTTAGGTTTATTGCTGAAAGATTTCTCTTCAGCAAATTTGATCTTTTCATAAGTTTTTTTTCCAAAATTAGAATAATCGCCAAAAAATCTTACTTTTACCTGTTGCTCAATTAACTCATCCAGCTCATTATTAATACTATTAATAATAAGATTATTTATGGCTTTGACTTCAGACTTTGGTCTTTTCCAATTTTCCGTGCTAAATGCATACACCGTGAGGGATTCAATATTTTGATTAACTGATTCCTTAACTATTTCCTTTAGTGCTGAAACTCCCCTAGCATGGCCTTCTTTAATTTGAAGATTATTTTTTTTTGCCCAACGCCCATTACCATCCATAATGATAGCTATATTTTTCAGGTTCATTTTTTATGACTAGATTTGAATTAAATCGTCTTCTTTATGCTTAAGTTGATCATCTATCATTGATATAAATTTATCTGTGATTTCTTGTATTTCAACCTCTAAATCTCTTAATTCATCATCAGAGAGCTCACTTTTCGTGTTTAAATCTCTGGCAGATTGATTACCGTCGCGTCTAACACTTCTTATAGAAATTCTTGCGTTTTCAGCCTCAGTCCTAGCTTGTTTAATATAGTCTTGTCTAGTTTCTTCAGTGAGAGCTGGCATTGTTATTCTAATGAGATCGCCAGATGAGCTTGGGTTTAATCCAAGATCAGAAGAAATTATAGCCTTTTCGATTTCAGGCATTAGTGTCTTATCCCATGGAGATATTACTAATGTTCTATTTTCTTCAACGCTAATATTTGCAGTTTGATTAATAGGCGTTTGATTGCCATAGTAATCAACTTTTACAGAGTCCAAAATAGAAGGGTTAGCCCTCCCAGTTCTAATTTTATTAAATTGATTTGATAAAGAATCCATACATTTTTGCATTCTTTCAGTAGTCTGATCTTTTATTTTATTCATGATATTAATGTTCCTATATCTTCTCCTCTGGCAATTGATGATAGAGAATTTTCATCCTTCAAATTAAATACTTTAATTGGCAGCTTGTGATCTTTTGCTAGCGTCAGAGCTGTACCATCCATAATACGAAGATTTTTTGAGATTGCTTCCTCAAAAGAAATATTTTTATAAAACTTGGCATTTGGATCTTTCTCGGGATCAGCTGAATACACACCATCAACTCTAGTAGCTTTTAGCATAATATCTGATTGAGTTTCTACCGCCCTAAGACAACCTGCAGTGTCTGTTGTAAAGAAAGGATTTCCAGTTCCCGCAGTAAATATAACTACGTATCCATCTTTAAGAAGCTGAATAGCTCTTCTTCTATCAAAATGCTCAACAAGTCCTGAAATTGAGAGAGCTGACATAACTCTTGTTTTAACATTCGCCCTTTCAAGAGCATTCCCATATGATCCCCAGCCACTCTATCCATCCCAGATTGACTTAGTCTTTCTCCTCGAAATAAGTTTCCTCCACCTATGACTATTCCTATTTCGGCGCCAAGCTCTTTACATAATTTAATTGATACGGCCATTGAGTCTAGAATTTTGGGGTCAATACCAATGCCTTCTTCACCTGCAACAGATTCGCCACTGAACTTTACAAGAAGTCTTGAGTATTTTAAATCAGCCATCTTTATTAAGTTGTTCAGCAACCTCCTCTGCAAAATCTTTTGAAGATACTTCTATACCCTCACCAACTTTGAATCTTTCAAATGAAATTACCTCATTATTACTATTTTCAAGGAGTTTTGAAATAGAAATATCTGGATCCTTTATAAAGTCTTGAGAGAGTAATGTAACTTCTTTAAGAAATCTTTTTATCTTTCCTTCAACCATTTT
>CACBQK010000001.1 GCA_902541365.1 uncultured SAR86 cluster bacterium | reverse complement strand
CATTTCCTCCACAAAAAAAAATATAAACATCTTATGATACTTTCTTGTTTATGAAAAAAAGTATAAAAAATGATTTTGAGAATCTAGAAGAGGTTGAGTCAATATTAATCAGTAAAAACCAAAACTTAGTCAGAAATGCGTCTTTATATGCTTTTCTAAGACCATTATTATTTAAAAACATCTCAGGTAAGAATGAGCATGCAGCTATAAATTTGAATTCAATAGTTTTTCAATTTATTTTTCTTCCAATCACATTTTTTAAAGTTTTTTTAAGATTATTTTTCTATAAAAATACAGGTCTTGTATTTTGTACTGAAAGGAAAAATGAACAAGGTAAGTGCCGATATATAAGTACACTTCCCTCACTTGAGAATTCTCAAAATATAGTTTTAAGATACAGTTTTAATCACTTTCCAAAAGTTTTTGAGAGAGCTATAGACATTGCTCCTTTTATAATTTTTCTCAAATTTTTCTCACGTTTTGGATTTCTTAAAAAATCGCCTAGGGAATTTCTAACAGAATTATCAGAAATTTATAAAAAAAAATATAATTTAAATTTAACATCTTTGCTTGAAAAAAAGTCTTTGGAATTCTTTTTTCTTGAATCATTCTTTAAAATCTTACTATTTGTCTTCAGCCCTAAAAGAGTAATATTTGTATCAAACAATTTCTTTATACCCTTAATAACAATTTCAAAAGAAAAAGAGATACCTAGTTATGAAATTGCTCATGCCTTAATGAATAAATATCATCCAAGTTATTCATATAATTACTTTATCAAAAAGCCTTTTTATCCGGATTTTTTAATTGAAAGTAAATTAGCATTTAATTTTGATAGCCGTCCTTTCTCTTACAAAAAAATTATTTTCACAGAGGGAAGGAAAAAGATTAATAAAGACATAAATAAACTTAAGGCTGAATATAGGACTCCAAGAAAGATGCTTTACTCTGATTTGTTCAATTTGAATAATAAAAAAATCCTTGTTATAGGGCAAGGCGGCCCTACAGATGAATTGTTATTAAAAAAAATCTATCCTCATCTTGAAAATAATAAAAGTAATATTACTTTTAGAGAACACCCCTCAAGCAAAGGAAATATAAATAAAAATATATTTTTAGTTTCTAAAAAATCCTTAGAAGATGATTTAAAGGACAATGATATAATTATTTCCAATTTCTCACATGTGATTATGCTTGCTTGTCTTTATAATAAGGATATCTATGCAATAGACGATTATTGGTATGATGCCTTGGATTCAATGAAGATTTCCTATAACAAACTTAAAAATGATTAATAGATTTATAAGAAATTTTATAACAAAAATATTTCACCCAAGAGCAAATCTAGGTAAAGATACATTTATTTCAATTTCATCAACTATTGATAAATCATCGAAACTTGGTGATTACATTTATGTAGCAAAAAGAGTAATAATCTCCAATTCTTCTGTTGGAAACTATTCTTCAATAGGTCCAGATGTAAAGATTGGTCTAGGAGAGCATGACTACAGAGCAATTTCTACATCTATGAGGATAAAAATTAATAAACCTGATTTGCTAAAAGGAGAATGTGTGATTGGTAAAGATGTTTGGATTGGAGCAGGAGCAGTTATTTTGAGAGGAGTAAAGGTGGGAAACGGAGCGGTAGTTGGTGCAAATGCTGTTGTTACAAAAGACGTTGATTCTTTTTCAATAGTTGGAGGCGTTCCTGCAAAACTTATCAAATATAGATTTAATAAGGAAAAAATAGATTTAATAAACGATTCAAAATGGTGGGATCTTACACCTACAAAAGCAGATTCAGAACTTCGAAAAATTAATAAAAAATTTGAATGAAGCCACTTCTTTTCACAATGGGAGGCGCGGGTAATAATTTTTATCAATTAAATTTTTTACATAAAAAATATGGAGAAGATTTTTTTATTTCTGAAATTTTTTATAACCAAAAATTGCAATCAATTTTAGGACATACTATAAAAAAACCATTATTAAATTTACCAGAAGAAAAAAAATGCAACTTCTTTATTTTTTTAATGTATTTATTTATTTTTTTGAATGACCTAATTTTAATGAAGACTTTAAGTAAATCTTTATTTACATTATTTGACACAACTAACTTCAAAATGGAATCAATTTTCAAACCAAAGATATTCTTTGGCTACTTTCAATCATCAAGATTTGAACCTTTTCATTGTCATTTTAATTCTAAAATATTTTTAGATAAAAGTTACATGCCAAAAAAAGATAAGCTTGTGATGCATTTAAGGGGCGGCGATTATTTAGATGCTTATAATTCAAAAAGCATCAAAACAAATATGCCACTTCCAACTATAGACTGGTATAAGAAAGCTATAGAGACTGCTCTTGATCGAGATTGCTCCATTAATAAGATAAAAATTATTACAGATGATAAAGATTTTGCTGAAAGTTTTTGTAAAGAGCTCTTTGACTCTTTTGACTTGGATTATTTTATAGTTTCTGAAAGTTTTGATTCAGACTTATGGACTTTGATGTCAGCAAGAAAAATTATTATTTATAATTCCACATTTGCACTAATGGCAGCTGAGTCCAATAAATTCTTGGATCTTGCCGTAATAAGTCATTATATGGAAAATAAATCTATTTCACTGGACTTGAAAAATAAGTCTAGTTTTATATAACAACATGAATCAATATAAGGCCTCAATAATTTCGCCCTGTAAAAATGAAGTAGATTATATTGATTCGTTTATTAATCAACTGTTAAACCAATCTATTTTTGATGAATGTGAATTTATTATTGCTGATGGCAATAGCAATGATGGAACAAAAGAGAAACTTTTAGAGGTTTCAAAGAAACATTCAAATATTATTATCATAGATAATCCTATGGGAATTGTTTCGTCGGCACTTAACGAAGGTATTAAAATTTCCTCGAATGAGATCATAGTTAGGATGGATATTCACACAGAATATGATCAGTTTTACATAGAGAACTGCATAAAGGTCTTATTAGAGAGCAATGCAAACTGTGTTGGAGGGCCCTGGGCTGCAAAGATAAATGAGAATAAAATCCAAAGCGCTATTGCATCTGCATTTCAAAGCAAATTTGTTGCAGGGGGAGCTAAATCTAGAAATACTAATTATTCTGGATACGTAGATACAGTTTATCTTGGTTGTTGGAAAAAAGATTATTTAATAGAAATTGGAGGATTTGATGAGGAATTAGTTAGAAATCAAGATGACGAGTTATGTATGAGAATCAGAATGAAAAAAGGCAAAATCTTTCAAAGCAAAGAAATAAAGAGTTCGTATTTACCTAGATCAAGTTTTAAAGATCTTTTTATGCAATATTTGCAATATGGATTTTGGAAGATATTTGTAATTAAGAAACATAAAAGAACTCCATCCTTAAGACACCTAGTATTAATAATATTTTTCCTATCAGTTTTCTTTGGATTCTTCTTAGGAATGTTAATATTCAAGATTCTTTTAGTTACAAGTATTTTTGTGGCTTCATATTTATTATCTGTTCTGGCATTAGCATTTGCTATTTCATCGAAGAATGAAAGAATTAAAGCGCATTATGTTACTTTTTCAATCTTAATAATGCATTTGAGTTATTCATTTGGCATGATAATAGGGTTGTTGGACAACATATTTAGCTTTAAAAAACTTCTAAAAATGGACGAAATAAGTAGATGAGATGATTATAAGAGAGTTAACTGAGAATGACTGTTCAAAATGTGCAGAGATGCATATAAAAACGTACCCAAAATATCTTTTTACAAGTAAGTTTCCTAAAAAAATGCTTGAGAACTTCTATAAAAATCTTTTATTTGGTAATAGGTTTTCATATGTTATTGAAGTTGATAATGAAATATTTGGAGCCGTAATGATTGGAGAAAATTCAAATGCGGCAAGAAATATTTTTATAAAATCAAACTTTCTTTCACTTTTAGTTGTTATTTTTAGGAATCCTCAATTCATTTTACTAAAATCTTTTGATTTGATTAGGAATGTTATTAATAAAAACTTTGATTCTAAGCATCAAGTAAGACTTACTAATATCCTTGTTGATTCTTCACATAATAAATCAAAAGGCGCATCAGAAATTTTATTGAATCATGCTTTTGCAGAGCTTAAAAAAGAAAATATCACCTCATTGGGTTGGAGTGTAAGAAGTAGCAATGTAAAGGCAATAAATTTTTATATTAAAATTAATGCAAAGGTAGAGAAAATAGTAAATAATTCACTTTATTTTTATAAAATTTTATGAAACTTGCTAAACAATAATGGATTACTTTTCAGATTTTAACTACTTAAATTTTATCGATGAACTTGATAAAAATGGATATAGTTTTCTTCCATCAATAAAGAAGCTCAACAACTTTGATCAAATCATAGATCTTGCAAATAAAGAATTAATAGAAAAAACTTATCTAGAGAGCTCAAAATCTCATGCACTTCTTGAAGAGACTCTTGATTTAAAAAATAATCTTGAGCCAGTTTTATTTTCTTATGCTAAAAAACAACTAAACTTTAAGGGGTCTATAGACAATCAATACAAGATTTCAAGACATGTTCTACCTGGGAAGTCATCTGAAGCATACAGAGGTCATTTCGATTCTCACATTTTCACAATTGTTTTCCCAATTCTAATTCCTTCTAATGTAAATCATGATGGTTCTCTCATTGCATTCCCAAAAATAAAGAGTGATACAACTTCTGAGATAATTAATATTTTTCAAAAAATTTATTTTAAGATTTTCTCAAATGAAAAAGGTTTAAACTTCTTAAGTAGCAGAAAAAAGAATATAAATTTTAACTTCCTTGATTTTAAACCTTTAGTTTTTCTTGGAAGAACAACTTTTCATTGCAACTATCCGCTAAGCTCAGATTCTGAACATTCTAGGATCACATTCCTTTCTCACTATTTCGATAGAAATCCTAAATATAGTATCGGAAATCTATTAAGGATTTTAAGAAATAGATAGTATGATTAAGATTCTAAAAAAGCTTAAAGATAAACCATATCTTAAGTTCTACAAGTATTACAAAGAAGCAATTAATGTAGATCAGAGTCATGTTGAATCTGTAGCAATTTCATCATACTGCAGTTCATCAAAAACGGTTAATTCAAGATTTGTAAATCTAAAATATATTGATTCAAATAGATGGACTTTTTTCACTAATTATAATTCTCCAAAAGCAATTGAATTTGAAAAACATAAGCAAATCTCAGCGCTTTTCTATTGGAACAAAATAAATCTCCAAATTAGAATAAAAGCAGATATAGAAAAATCAGATGAAATGTTTTCAGATAATCATTTTAAAAGTAGGTCAACTGAAAAGAATGCACTAGCAATTTCTTCAAAACAGTCTGAAGAAATATCCTCATATGATCTTGTAAAAAAAAATTATAATAATTCACTTAATAAAGGTAACTTAGATAAAAGACCTGAATATTGGGGAGGGTATGATTTTATTCCTTACTCTTTTGAATTTTGGACTGGTGAAAAGAATCGTCTTAACAAAAGAGAATTATTTATCCTCCATGATAATCTGTGGAGAGAAAGCTTTTTGCAACCATGAATAATTCCTTGATTATAAGAATTTTTCAATTAAAATCATTGTTCATGATACCTATAGATTTGAGTATTTATCCTGCGCAATTAGAAATTCAAAATTGAAAAAAAATATTACCGCACCTATTAATGAGAGAATAAGAGCATCTGAACTCATGCTTATTGATCAAAATGGAGATAAGAAAGGTATTGTTTCAATTGAAGAGGCGCTAGACACAGCGAGAAAAGCGTCATTAGATTTAGTACAAGTATCCTCTCTAGATTCAAGTCCAGTTGTTTGCAAATTAATGGATTATGGAAAACATTTATTTTCTAAGAAAAAAAACGTCTCTTCCTCAAAGTCTAAATCTAAAAAAACAGTGTTAAAAGAAATAAAATTTAGACCCTCAACAGACACAGGAGATTACAATATAAAACTTAAAAAGATTAAAAGCTTTATTCTTGATAAAAATAAGACTAAAATTAGCGTCCGTTTTAGAGGTAGAGAGATATTAAACAGTAATTTAGGATTAGATCTATTAAACAGAATTAAAGAGGATCTTTCAGAAATTGCTCAAGTTGACCAAGAACCATCACTTGAGGGAAGACAGTTGTTAATGGTCCTTTCTCCTCTTAAACAAAACTAATGAATTGTTTATGGGTTATAAATTAAAAAAACATTCTGGTGCTTCAAAGCGATTTAAGAGGACAGGTTCTTCTGTAAAAAGCAGGAGTGCCGGAAGGAATCATATTTTATCTAAACAGCCTACAAAGAGAAAAAGACACAACAGAGGATTAAATAAGTTAAAGGGAACAACTCTGAAAGTTGCCGAAAAATTAATTAATTGATATGCCAAGAGTTACAAAATCAAATACAGCTAGAAAAAAGCACCAAAAGATACTTAAATCAACAAAAGGTCATTATGGTGCAAGAAGCAGACTTTATAAAACTGCTAAGCAGTCACGTATAAAGGCTCTTCAGTATGCATTTAGAGACAGAAAGAATAAAAAGAGAAGTTTTAGAAATTTATGGATTGCAAGAATAAATGCTGCCGTTTCAGAACAAGGAACTTCATATTCACGCTTTATTGCAAATTTAAAAAGAAATGATATTAAATTAAATAGAAAAATTTTATCTGAGCTTGCAACCAATGATAAAGAAGTTTTTGAAAAAATATTAATTACTAGTTCTAAATAATCTTAGATAATGCCTCCAAAAGATAATATCTTTGAGCCAAGTATCTTGAGTGAATTGGGCTCACTCCATCCTATAAATCAAATCAAAGATTCAATTTCAGTATTCTTATCTGGATTGGGTTTTGAAATAATTGATGGACCAGAAATAGAAACAGAAGAATATAATTTTGACCTTTTGAATATTAAAAAAACTCATCCTGCTAGGCAAATGCATGATACATTCTATGTAAATAGCAAAAATCATTTATTAAGAACTCATACATCTCCAGTCCAGATCAGAGCAATGAAAACTAGAAAACCACCATTTTCTTTTATTTCTGCTGGGAAAGTATATCGAAAAGATGATGATTCAACTCATTTGCCTATGTTCCATCAAATAGAGGGAATCCACATTTGTAAGAATGTGAGTTTTGGAGAGTTAAAAGATCTTATATTAAATATAGTGACAGAAATATTTGGCGATGATATTTCTATTAGATTTAGGCCATCATACTTCCCTTTTACAGAACCATCTGCAGAAGTTGATATTTTATCTGATTCAGGAGATTGGCTTGAGATTCTTGGTTGCGGGATTGTAAATCCAGTTGTTCTTGAGAATTGCGATATTGATTCAAATATTTTTTCAGGTTTTGCATTTGGCTTGGGTGTTGAAAGAATTGCAATGCTTAAATATGGAGTAAGTGATATTAGAGATTTCTATAAAAGTAATCTAGATTTCCTTATTCAGTTTTGATGAAAATTTTTTATCCACATTTACAAGAATATTTTAAAGATAAAATAACCATTGATGATTTTTCGGAATGCTTAATCCAATTAGGTCATGAAAATGAGATAAGCAATAATTTTATTGATATTGAATTTACTCCAAATCGAGGTGATGCTTTATCTTTAAGTGGCCTCTCAAGAGACTTAGGTGTTTTCTTTGATAGGAAAAAGTTAACTAAAACCTTTGATAGCCCAATTAATAACTTTAACTTTAATTTTAAAAATAATGCAAAGCATGAATGCCCATATATTTCTTTTTTGTACCTAGAAATAGATAACATAAAGCCTTTTTATAAAGATTATCTTGAATCATATTTCTTAGATTTAAACATAAATAAAAAAAATCTCTTTACAGATGTATCAAATTTCTTACTCTATAGAGAAGGGCAGCCAACCCATTGTTATGACTATAATTCCGTATCTAGTGGCATTACTCTTGAAAAATCAAATAAAAAAGAAATTTTTAAAACTGTCATTAATCAAGACATTGAGATTGAAGGTGGCGATCTTGTGTTTAAGAGTGATGGAGAAATAGTAAACTTATCAGGAATAATGGGTGGAGTAAGCTCATCCTGTTCAAAAGAAACAAAAAAGGTTTTAATCGAATGTGCATATTTTGTCCCTGAAGCAATCCTTGGAAAAGCAACGAAATATAATTTGAACTCTGATGCATCATATAGATTTGAAAGAGGTGTTGATCCAAATTGTCATGAAAAGATTTTAAGGCAGTTTATTCAAATTATTGATGATCATGCTGAAATTAAAGATATTGGAATGAACTCCTATAATCTTCAGGAATTCAAAAATCTAGAAATTAATAAAAATATTAATAAGATTGAAGGAATCTTGGGAATGAGTATTGGAGAAGATTTGTTTGATTCAACTCTCAATAAGCTAGGCTTTTCAGTCAACAAAACAATTAAAGTTCCAAGCTACAGAAATGATATTGTTTCAAATAATGATATTGCAGAAGAACTTGCAAGAGTAATTGGATACGACAATATACCGCAAAAGAAATTTATTCTAAGCCATCAAGAAAAAGAAAAAGAAATTTCAAAAGAAGAAGTTTTAGAAAGCTTTTTTGTAAGAAATGGCTTTTCTGAGGTTATCAACCAACCTTTTTCTTTTTCAACATCAGAAAGCTGCATCCAAGTAAGTAATCCCCTAGACTCAAATAAAAAATCATTAAGAACAAGTCTTTTAGAGTCATTACTAATTAATCTTGACTATAATTTGAGAAGGCAAAAAGAGTCAATAAAACTATTTGAATTTTCTAATATTTATGAAAAAACAAGCTCAGAGATAGTCGAAAAAAGAATGCTAGGGATTATCGTTGCTGGAAGAGAGGGGAAGAACTTCAAGGAATTTAATAAAAAGATTGATAAACCTTATTTTAAAAATATTCTAAACGAGATTTTTCATGATGATGTATCGGATAAAATACTAGAGATTGATAGAGATAGAATTGAAGCAAAATTTAAAGACAAGATTTTCTTTTTTGAATATGAGCTCAATAATCTCAGAGTAAATACTAATGAAAAAATTTTAGATAAGATGAAGCTAGGCGATCCTATAAGAACTTATAAGAAAATATCTGAGTTTCCTTTAATGAATAGAGATATCTCTTTCCTTCTTAAAGAAGAATCTAAGATAGTTGAATTAGAAGAGTTTATTGAAAACTTGGATTTTGAAGAATTAAAAGAAGTTTTTTCATTTGATTTTTATAAAGATAATAAAAGCTCAAACATCAAAGTAGCTTTTCGTTTTGTTTTCCAGTCAGAAAAAAAGACCCTAGAGGATCATGAAATAGATAAAAAAATAAAATATATAGTAAAATCAACTCTAGAAATTGGAGGAATAGAGGTACCAGGATACTAAGCATAAAATGATGTATAAGATTTTCAGAAAGTTCATATTAATTATTGCGTTTTTTCCAATTTTTTCTTTTTCCCAGGACTTTGATCAAGAATTTTTAGAAAGTTTACCTGAGGATGTCAGAAATGATCTTCTAGATCAGGTTGAAAAGAAAAGGTCCGATGAAGAGATTCAGTACAGAAGAGAATCTACATTTATACCTAAGGAAGAAGATATTGAAGAAGAAGATGAGGTGTTTCGTTTTGGAACTGAAGTCTTCAAATTGATGCAAACTACTTTAATGCCTATAAATGAACCAAATTTTGATGGAAAGTATATTTTAGATTTTGGAGACGTTGTAGAAATACAGTTAATTGGACAACGCTCACTAATTGAGAAATTGAAAGTTGAGCGTGACGGATCAATTAGTATTTCAGAACTTGGTAAAGTATTTATTTCAGGATTAAGTCTTGCTGATGCATCATCACTTATCAAAAAAAAGGTTAAGGATTCATATATTGGAGTAGAGGCATTTGTTACTCTCGTAAATGTTAGAGATATACAAGTTGTTGTTGCTGGTAATGTTTTCAGTCCAGGACCATACTCTCTGAATGGAAATTCTAATATTTTCCATGCCCTTAGCGTTTCGGGAGGACCATCTGAATTTGGATCATTTAGAGAAATTAAGCTTTTAAGAGATGGTGAAGTTGTGGAAGTTGTTGATCTATATGATACATTTATTTACGGCAAACCAAGTTTTGGTTCTAGACTTAGATCCGGTGATTTGGTATTTGTAAGTCCTTCTATCAATATTGCTTCTGTTACAGGGGCTGTTAAAAGGCCAGGTATTTATGAGCTAAAAAATGATGAAAATTTTTCAGATTTAGTTTTTTTTGCAAATGGGTTAACTTCTGAAGCAGACTTAAAAGATATAAAACGAGAAAGGGTTCAAGATGGAAGTATAGTTATTAAACTTATAAAGGATATAGAGCAATTTACATCTATATCAGTCAAGGATAATGATAAATTCTTTATTAGAAGATATCCATTTAGGACAGTGGAAATAAAAGGCTCAGTTTCAAATCCTGGTGTTTATACTCTCCAGGAAGGCGATGGTATACTTGAACTTCTAAATAGAGCTGGCGGCTACACAAAAAATGCATATCCATTTGCAGGAGTGCTCGAAAATCAAAAAACTAAAGAAATCAATCAAGAAATTATCGATGATGTTTATAGCTCTTTGATGTCTTCATTGATAACACAAAGTGCAGGACTGACTGCTTCTGAGGATACTACCGGTTTTTTTAGTTTTATGTTAAACGAATTAAAAAATACAGAAGCATCAGGAAGAGTTAATGCAGAATTTGATATAGAAAAACTCAGAAATAATCCTGAAATAGATATTATTTTGCAAGACGGAGACGTTATAACCATTCCAGAAATTACTAATCAAGTTTATGTTTTTGGTGAAGTTTCAACTACTGGGACGATCCGATATGCAGAAAATGAGAAATATGACTTTTATATTGACGCTAAAGGTGGATTTAATTCATTTGCTGACAAGAAGAACGTTTATATTCTAAGTCCTGATGGGACTTCATTTAAAGTAAAGAGAAACATTTTTATGAATCAAGGTGCTGACTTTAAGATCTACCCAGGCTCTGTTATTTATGTTCCAAGAAAAATGAATAACTCATTTTTCTTTACACAAAGTGCACAGGCATATGCTTCCATACTTGGGAATATAGGTGTTTCTCTGGCTTCGATCTCAGTTCTTAAAGATTAAACTAAAATGTTAGACTGCTCAAAACTCTTTGCTTGGGTATTTCTACTTATATCACTTCAAATTAATGGAGATAGTTTTAACACCAATACATTTAATAATCACGGCTCAGTTGGTTTGATAAATATACCATCAGCAAGATTTTATAATGAGGGCTCATATGGTTTTACGCTTTATGATGGCGAACCTGATCAGAAAGCAACTTTTACAGCATCACCATATAATTGGTTAGAGGCATCTGTTTTTTATATGAACATACAAGGAATGCCTTATCCAGGTTTTGAGTATCAAGATTATAAAGACAAAGGTTTTAATTTTAAAATTAGGTTGAAAGAAGAGGGAATTTTTCCAGCAGTTGCAATTGGAATAAATGATCTAGCAGGCACTGGATATTACAGTTCTGAGTATGTTATTGCCTCATATGGAATTAATAATTTGGATATTCATTTTGGCCTTGGATGGGGTGAGTTAAATGGAAAGAGAGATTTAAAAAATCCTTTAATCTACTTCGATGATAGCTTTAAAAACAGATCACCAGATCTGGGAGTTGGAGGGAGCCTAGATATCGAAAAATATTTTTCAAATGAAGAGGCTACGGTCCTTTTTGGTCTATCTTATTTGTTAGGAGACAATCTGCTATTAAAATTTGAGAGAGATCCTGTAAATACCCCTGGTAAAATAGGTTTTGACGATTCAAGAGACGGATTTAGTCTTGGGTTGGACTATAGTATTTCAAATAATTTCCTTGTTGGTCTATCTTTTGAAAGAGGAAATTATTTTTCTTTGAAGTTTTCTTACAAGAATTCAGAAAAAGATTTTTCAAAGCATCAGTATAAAACTTTAAGTGATTCAAATAGAACTGAAAATAAATATATAAATTTTATGAATACGCTCCAAAATAATGATATTGGAGTTAAGCAGATCGTTGAAAAAGATAGAAAGATAGGTATCCAAGTTACTCAATTTAGCCATCCCTCATTAGATATTATTGAAGAGATAATAATGACTGCAAAAGCAGAAAATAATATTGAAGAGGAAGTAATTACAAATTATGAGATTGTTAATCTTAAGGCTGTTGAGAATTTTGATCAATCTTTTGAGGATGGAGCAAAAGTTATCTTTAAAAGGGGAGATGTTAGGGGCTGGAATCAATCAACGAGGCTGGCGATTAGACCTTTTTTGGCTGCTCGAGAGGGTTTTTTGAAGGGCGCAATTCTCTTAGAAAATGATAATGAGTATATTTTTAGTGACAGCTTGACTTATTCATCAAACCTTAAGTACACGCTATGGAGTAATTTCGATGATCTCTTTATTCCTCCAGAGGACACATATCCTGCACAGGTTAGATCAGATGTTAAAAAGTATTTAAATAATTTTGATGACAATATTGTTATTGGTCGAGCTCAATTTGATTATTTTCTTACGCCAAGAAAGAATCATCACTTGATGTTTACGGCAGGTATTCTAGAAGAAATGTTTGTAGGTGCAGGCTTTGAGTATTTATGGTTTGAGAATCAAAGAAATTATGCCATTGGGTTTGAGGCATTTAATGCTAGGAAGAGAGATTATGAACTTAATTTTGGACTGCTTGATTATAGTAATACAACTGCTCATGTAAATTTTTATTATAGAAATTATGGCGTTATTCCGTTTGATGCAAAAATTTCATATGGTGAGTATTTAGCAGGAGATGTTGGATCCACTTTAGATCTCTCTAGAAGATTCAAAAATGGAATAGTTTTGGGCTTTTTTGCGACATCCACAGATGTTTCAAGTGAACAATTTGGCGAAGGCTCATTTGATAAAGGAATTTATTTTAATATCCCAATATTTGGAGATCTTATTAATTATAGTTGGAGACCATTAACTAAGGATCCTGGACAAAAACTTGTTAGAAGGAATAACTTACATGACCTGGTAGTGAGATTTAGGAAAATAAATGATTAACTAGTTTGAAATTGAGGTAAAAAAGAATTTGTGTATTTTTTTTTTACATATTTCATACATAAAGGGTATAATATTAACAAGTAATTTCATTTAAATTAGCACAATTTTGAGGACCTTAGGCAAATACTTTTTTAGCTAAATATGTTGCCTAAAAAAAGTAAGATTTATTGCCATATTTGGGTATTTTGTGCATAATCGGTGTTTAGAGGAGTAACTGATGAACAAATTTTTAACTATACCATTTTTATTTTTAACTCTTGCATTCGTTTCTAGCACATATGCCCAAGAAACCATAGAGATCACAAATGATGAAGTAAGAGAAATTACTACAAGACTTCAAAGCTATTCACAGTCTGAGCTTATTGAAAGACAGCTATTTTTGCAAAATGAATTGCAGGAAATGGAGGAGGGAGATTCTCCTAACGGTACCTCTCAGGGAGGCTCAAGAGCAGCCATATTGATGGAGCTTTCCATAATCGAGCAGTTATTAATATTAACTGGAGCTGTTTTACTTGATGATGTCGTTAATGATGACGATTCAACTCCACCAGATACAGTCTTTCCCGTTATAACTATTAATGGTGATAATCCAGCAGTAGTAGAGCTTGGATCAAGCTATGTTGATGCAGGAGCAACTTCTGATGGTGGCGAAACTGTAACATCAACTGGAAGTGTGGATACAAGTACTGTAGGAACTTATACCATCACTTATTCTGCAACTGATGACGCAGGTAATACGAGCACTGCAACAAGAACGGTAAACGTTGTTGATACTACCGCTCCCGTAGTTACATTAAATGGTTCAGATGTTACTTTAGAAAGAGGGGGAACTTACACTGAGTTAGGTGCAACAGCTTCTGATCTGTCAGGTGCAGTCAGTGTTGTTGTTTCAGGAACTGTTGATACATTAGTTGCCGCAACTTACACAATCACATATTCATCAACTGATTCATCTGGTAATACCGGAACTGCAGTGAGAACTGTAATCGTCCAAGATACTATTACTCCAGTAGTTACTATTAATCCTGGTCAAAGAAATGTTGAAGAACTTGTTGCTGCCGGTCAAGGTCAGCATTTTGATTTAGGAGCTACAGCCGAAGACTTTGATGCAAATGGTAACTCCCTTGGATCAGTAGCAGTTGTTACAACTGGTAGTGTTGATGTTACAACACTAGGAACCTATACTCTAACCTATACTGCAACTGATGCCTCTGGCAATGCAGGAACAGCTTCGAGAACAATCTCTGTCACAGATACAATCGCTCCTGTTGTAACTGTTAATCCAGATCAAAGAAATGTTGAAGAATTAGTAAGAGTTGGAGAGGGTTCTCATTATGATCTTGGTGCTACAGCAGAAGATCAAGATGCTGGAGGTAACTCACTGGGATCAGTTTCTGTGGTAACAACTGGTTCAGTTAACGTAAATGTAGAGGGTTCTTATACACTTACATACACTGCAACTGATGCTTCAGGTAACGCTGGAACAGCTACAAGAACTATAACTGTAAGCGATACTGTTGCTCCTACATTCACTTCATCTGCATCATTTAGCGCTGACGAAAATCAAACATCAGTAGGAACAGTAACAATTAGTGATGTTCAATGTGATCTTGATTATCCTGCTAGATGCTTCTTTAGTGGTGTTTCAGGAACAGAGCTTCAGATAACATCAGCAGGAGTATTATCCTTTGTTACAGCACCTGATTTTGAAACTAAGAGTGTTTATACAGCCACGGTAACAGCTGAAGATGCTTCAGGAAATTCTGCAACTCAGGACATAACAGTAACTATAAATGATGTAGGTGGTATCGATGATGATCCAGCTACTGGAACAGGTACAAGTACAGGAACTGGAACTGGAACTGGAACTGGAACTGGAACTGGAACTGGTACAGGAACTGGAACTGGTACAGGAACTAGCACATAATTGAGTTCCGTTACTAAGAAAGACTTAGCAACAAACATATCTAAGAAACTAAGGCTATCTCAAAAAGATAGCCTTTTTTTTGTAAATAATTTTTTTCAATTTGTTATTGATAATCATAAATTAGATATTAATTTAGCCAACTTCGGTACTTTTTCTTTCGAGGATACACCAAAAAGAATTGGAAGAAATCCTAAAACACTTCAAAAATTTGAAATCAAAGCAAGAAAAAAAATTAAATTTAAACCTTCTAACAAAATTAAAAAAAGTATAAATTAATATTTTGGTCGGGATGGCCGGATTTGAACCGACGACCACCACACCCCCAGTGTGGTGCGCTACCAGGCTGCGCTACATCCCGAAGTCACATTATATTTCACAACTTTAGTATTTATCTATTGTTATATAATATTAAACTTAAGGAAAATAATGAGTTTGATTCAATGTAAGGCTGGTCAATTTGAAGGAGTGCTTCAAGACAACTGCCACCATTTTTTTGGTATACCATATGCAGAGTATGAGCAAAGGTGGGGTGCATCTTTTCTTATTGAGAAAGAGTTAAATCTCAAGGTTACAGAAAAGGGATATTCAGCACCTCAGACAAGATCTGTTGATCAAAGTCAATCGGGTATGAGTTTTTTTCAGGATAATTCTTTATCAAAACAATCCGAAGATTGTTTAACTTTAAATATTTGCACAAATGATATTGAAGCTAAAAAACCAGTAATGATCTGGATACATGGTGGTGCTCTAGTAACTGGCGGCTCAAGCAGTATCATGTATGACTTAAAGCATTTAGCAAAAAGAGGAATAGTTGTCGTATCTATAAATTATAGATTAGGCCCTCTTGGCTTTATGAGACTTGATGAAGTTACAGAGGGACAAATCGATTCATCTGGAAACGAGGGATTGATAGATCAAAGGAATGCACTGCGATGGGTAAAAGATAATATTTCTTCTTTTGGAGGAGATCCAAACAATATTACTATTTTTGGTGAGTCTGCAGGTTCTTGGAGTTGCAATCTTCAAATTGCAGCAGGAGATAATAATCTATTCCAAAAAGCAATTTGTCAGAGCGGAGGTCTTGATGCGATAGCTACAAAAGAAAAAGCAAATTTATGGGCTGAACTATTCATTGGACAATTTGAAAATGATGGTCATAAAATTTCTGATTTAAGATCATGTCACTGGGAGTTGATAACTAAAACAGCTAAGAAATTAAAACACTCAGCATTAAGCGATGGAAAGAGATGGATTTTCCCTGAAGTTGGCTTTCTACCAGTTATAGATAATAAATTTATTATGGATGATTACTTAGAAACATATTCATCTTCAAGTACTCATTTAATTGCTGGTACAACTTTAGATGAATACAAGCTTTGGAGTGCTTTCCATCCAAGAATAGGTAAAAATGATGAAGGATATATAACTAGAAGGTTATCAAAAATGTTTGAATCCAGTAAATTACCAGAACTAATATCTGCCTACAGTGAATATCTTAAAATTAGTGAGTTAGGTGATATATATTCAGCAATACTCACTGATATCTGTTTTGGTATACCAACACACAACATTCTTCAAAAAAAGGCAGGAAATTCCTTTGGATATTTATTTTCGACACAAAGCGAAATCATTAGAGGAAAATTAGGATGTTTTCATGCTTCAGAACTTCCATATGTATTTGGCGTGCACTCAAAAAAACCTTATTCAACCTGGGGTCCAAAAGAATCTCAAGAAATTTCTGATAATTTCCAATTACCATGGACAAACTTTTCTAAAACTGGTGATCCAAGTTTTGGAGATTTCTCGTGGAACAATTATAATGATTCGTTCGAATTAGCACTTATTGGCAACAAAGTAAGAGCTTTAAGAAATCCTTTTTTAGAACGATATGAGCTTATTGAGAAATATAAAATCTTTTAAACTTTTTATAGTTATATTTTGTGGAACTGTTGTAGGTGTCCCTGAAGAAATTACTAATCCGTCAACTTATGATTATTACCAAGATAAAGGTGATAGTTTTAACTACATTGGAGCTAAAACCTTCAAGGGAGATTTTGTTCAGACTTCATCTGGGAAGGTTCTTTCTCAAAGAACAGAAGGAATTCTGTATTGGGAGGATATTCCATTTGCACTTCCTCCTTTAGGAAATTTAAGATGGAAGGCACCAGTAGCTTTTGTTGCTAAAGATTTTCATATTAATCCGAAAGAAAATAATTTTTGTCATCAAGAAGTTGGTGGCCAAATTCAAGAAATAAATCAAGCTGGAACGGAGGACTGCTTATATCTTGATATAAGAGCACCTCATGGAGGTAGAGATAATTTGCCAGTTATGTTTTGGATACATGGAGGAGGTAATACTTCAGGACATAAAGATTTTTATAATTTCTCAGAACTGGTAAAAAGGAAAGATGTTATCGTTGTTTCACCAAATTATCGTTTGGGACCACTTGGCTTTTTTACTCATCCAGCAATTCAAGACTTTCATTCAGGCATAGATAAGACCTCCAATTTTGGGATCCTAGATATAGTGCTAGCACTTAGATGGGTCAATGAGAATATAGCTTCTTTTGGAGGTGATCCTAATAATATTACTATTTTTGGTGAGTCTGCTGGTGGACATAATGTATTATCGCTTTTAGTTGCTAAACAAGCGAAAGGTTTATTCCATAAAGCAATTTCGCAATCAGGCTATACAAAATCTTCATCATTACAAGATGCCTACAAGTCCGAAAACTTTAATGAGGAGGGCGTATCTGATAGTTGGACTGTGTTAAATAAAATAATTGTTAATAAAAAGTTAGCTGACGATCTAGATGAGGCAAATAAATTTCAATTAGATTCTAATAAAGAGGATATTAGAAAAATTCTTTATGAGACAAATGCTCAAGAGCTGGTAAATCTTTATGGCGATACTTTTGAGACTCCTTTGCTTACTAATGATGGTTTAGTAATTCCTGAAATTGGCCTTAAAGAATCCCTTCGCTCAAAAGAATATTTAAATAAGGTTCCAACAATTGCTGGATCAAACAAAGATGAAATAAAGCTGTGGCTTGGATTTTCAAAATATTTCATAGAAACTAATCAATCTTTTCTTTCTAGGGGTATTGGTATACCCAAAGTTGAAATTAAAGATGAAGATAAATATCAATTCTATAATGAAATTAGATCAAAAGGATGGCAACTTAGAGGAGTTCAAGAGCCGCTTGAGAATATGTTTGATGCAGGCAATGAAGATTTATATGCCTATAGATATGATTGGGATAATTTAAGAGATTTTTTTATTGGAGATTTTGGAAAGATTATTGGATCTGCTCATGCATTAGAAATACCAATGATAAGTGGAGATTTCAGCCTTGCAGAAGAATTTGCTTGGATTATATATCCTCGATCTCCTTCTAGGCGTTTTGTTTCAAAGAATATGATGAATTTTTGGACTGAGTTTGCTAAAAATGGCGTGCCTGGCAAATCCTCAAATGATATTATTTGGAATAAATATAATCCTAAAACTGATAAAAGTATTCTTCATATTGATGAAAAAAAAGATCTTAGAATAGATTATCTTGATTTAAGCATGCAAGAATTAGTGAATGAAATATTATCCTCTCCAATAATTGATAATGAAGAAAAATGCATACTTTTATACGAAACTACAAACTATATTGGCGACGATTCTTTTGAAGAGTTTGTAAAAGATATAAATTTCAAGTGCTCCAGAGATGAGGCACTAAGAATATCAAAAAAAAATTCAGCTACTATTGATTTTTAAATTCTTCTTTTGTTTGAAGTACTATTGATGGTTTAATACCTAGCATTTCTGCAGATCTTCTTATTATTCTCTCTTCATCAACATCCAATACTTTGTCAGCATAGGCTATTTCCCAAAGCATCTTTAAAACATCAATCTTCTCTTTTTTATCCAAGTTTTGATTGATATCGTTAATGATGTCGTAAAATGAGACTCTTTTCTCACTTTCTTCTTGAATAACTTCAAAAATTTCTTTTTCAGTTAGAATACTTAGGTCTATAGATTCTTTAATCTTTTCTAAAATTAGATCTCTTTCTCTAACATCAATGTCATTATCTGCATTTGCAACTTCAAAAGCCAAACAAAGTGCAATTAATTTTAGATTCTTAGGAGCTTTTTCTTCTCCTTTCTCTTTTTTCTTAAAAAAACTAAACATTTTTTGGAATAAACCTTATTAAAAAATAATAACATAACCAGACAGCTATAAAGGTATAAAACGAAATACTTTGACTCTCAGGAAAACTATAATTGAAGATATATCCAATAGCTGCAAATGAGGTAGATATTAAAATTAAAACAACATAAATAGTATTAGAAGATAACCCCATATCTAATAATTTATGGTGAAGATGATCTCTTCCCGGTCTTAGTGGCATTATTCCTTTTATAGCTCTGGACACCATAACACCAACTGCATCGAAGAAGGGAATGGCAACAAACCACAATGCAGTAACAGGTGCAAAGTTAGAATTTTCGACAGAGCTAAAGTAAACAAGAATCCAAGCACACATAAAACCTAATGCGTTTGAACCATTATCGCCCAGAAAAACTGTTCTTTGATTACCTAAAACTCCAAGGTTATACATTAGAAAACCCGTTATAGCTCCTACAGGTAAAATCAATGGAAATAAGCTTGGAACAGTATCGGCATTAATCATATAGATAATTGCCATAAAACAAACCAAGCACAAACTTGCACAGAGACCATTTAGTCCATCAATCATATTAAAAGCATTGACCATGCCAACAATGCAAAAAACAGTAAATGGTATGCCCCAAAGCCCAAGATATATTTCTCCAAAACCAAATAAATTACCTAAGCTTTCTAGATAAACACCACTAAAAAATATTAAACCAGTAGTACAGCCAGCTTGTATTAAAAGTCTTGTTAGTGCTTTTAAGCCACGAAGATCATCAAATGTCATCAAAAACTGGAGTAGGATCGTGAATAATGCAAGTCCAAAGCTAAAATTAGAAATTATTAAATCTTTTGAGCTATTGCTTGTTGATAACAGTATAGATTCACCGCTATCAGAAATTTTATAGATGCTTTTATTACCATCTGGAAGAGTGATTGAGAAACTATCATCATTAACTCTTTCAATCACTATTCCCTTTTCTTCATTAATTTGAATTAAATGGGATTCATTTTGATCTTGTCCTAAAAAGTTATTTACAGAAACCTCTGAGGTATAACTTGTATCAGTTAAAAAGAAAAGAAATATTCCACTGAAAATGATACCAAAAGTAATGCCAATTCCTCCAGTCAGTGGCGTCGGATCTTTATGGAACTTTCTGTATTTATCAGGTCTGTCTATAAGAAAATTATTTTTCCTTGCAAAGATCCTAAGCCATGCATTAGAAACTAAGGATGCAAAAAAGCTCAAAAAGAAAAGGGCTACTGGTATAATCTTAATCATGAAAAAGTTAAATTGTATGTTTTTTTTATCCCTATTGATAATTATATCTTTTTCTTCAAATGTTTCTTCTGATTCTTCAAAACTCATCAAGAATCTCAAGATTGAAAAAGGCTTTTCAATAGAAATATTTGTGGACAATATAGATACTCCAAGACAAATTGCTGAGAGTGAGTCTGGCAATATATTTGTTGGATCAAGGAATGCGGGCACTATAAGTGTAATTGATAGCAACAAAGATATTAGAGTTATAGCCAAAGGACTATCTAATTCAACTGGTGTTACCTACCACGATGGTGATCTTTATTTTTCAGAGGTGAGCTCTATTTGGAAAATCCCAAATATTGATGAAGCTCTTTTAAGTTCAGAACAAATGCCAGAAAAAGTTTTGGTTACTAATAATTTACCTTCTGATACATGGCATGGTTGGAAATGGATTGATTTTGGTCCAGATAATAAACTCTATGTTCCCGTTGGTGCACCATGTAATATTTGTAACCCTTCACTTGAAGAAAAGTATAACTTTGATAAGAGATATGCCTCGATTATGAGATTGAATGATGGTGAATGGGAATATGTAGCCAGAGGCGTCAGGAATACAGTTGGGTTTGATTGGCACCCTCAAACCAATAATCTCTATTTTGGTGATAACGGTCGAGATTGGATGGGCGATGATATGCCATCATGTGAGTTAAATGTTGTAATAAACGATGATTCTTTTTATGGGTATCCATATAAACATTCAATGGATGTGCTAGATCCAGATTATTCAAAAAAAATACCAGACAATGTTGAGGAATTTATTGATCCTATTCTTGAGCTTGGTGCTCATGTAGCTCCTACAGGATTATCTTTTTATGATGGAGATCATTTTCCAGCAAGATATAAGAATACTTTATTTATGACACTTCATGGATCATGGAACCGATCAAGGAAAGTTGGCTATAAGGTAATAGCTGTTCATTTTGATGAAAATGGAGAGTTGCTATATCACAAAGATTTTATAACAGGCTGGTTACAAAAAAGTAATGGCCAGGAAAAAGTTTTAGGAAGACCTGCATCTGTTTTTCAAAAAAGTGATGGGTCAATTCTTATATCTGATGATGGGGCAAATGTTATTTACAGAGTTACTTATCAGAACTCTTAATGATATATAAAGTTGGTATCGTTGGATATGGAGTAGTTGGCAAAAGAAGACACTCTGCAATTAAGAAAATACCCGGCTTCAAAGTTACTGCTCTCTCTGACATAAGCTTTGGTGAAGAGAGCAAATTTGAAGGATTAAAATGCTACTCTGATTTCAAGGATCTTATTGATGATAAGACAATAGATGTACTCTTTATAAGTCTACCAAACAATTTTGCTGCTGAAGCTACCTTAATGGGTTTAAAAAGAGGAATGCATGTTTTTTGTGAAAAACCTCCTGCAAAAAGTCTCAGGGAGCTAAAGCCAATTGAGAACTTTATGAAAGACTCAAATCTAAAACTTATGTATGGGTTTAATCATAGATTTCACTCCTCAATAATAAAAGCAAAACAAATAATAGATCGTTATGAGCTCGGGAAGATAATAAATATGAAAGGGATTTATGGAAAATCTAAGATGATAAGCTTTAATCAAACTGATTGGAGAACAGAACGAGAGAAATCTGGTGGTGGGATTCTATTGGATCAAGGTATTCACATGTTAGATCTTATGAATTATTTTGCGGGTAGATTTAATAAAATCTTTTCAATTATAAAAAACTCATATTGGAACTATGATGTTGAGGATAATGCCTTTGTTTTGATGGAAAACAATAATGGTGTTGTAGCTCAATTACACTCCTCAGCAACTCAATGGAGACATACTTTTAAGCTTGAAATTACTCTAGAAAGAGGATCTCTTGTTTTAGGAGGTCTTCTCACAAGCTCAAAAAGCTATGGAAATGAAACTTTAAAGATTATTTCATCTGATCCAGATAATGATAAGGGAGATCCTAATGAAGAGGTCTTTAAGTTTGATGAAGATGTATCATGGGATTTAGAAGTAGCAAGTTTTACCGATGCAATTAGAAACTTTGATAACATAGTTAATGGTTCTATTAAGCAAGCTATTGAAATTATGGATTTAATAGAAAAGATTTATAAATCTGATCCAGAATGGAAAGAAAAGTATTATAAAAATGATTAATGATGCCTCATCTTCAAGAAAGTTTTCAGAGAATTACTTTTCTTATTTAAAAATCCTTATAGATGAGCTCTCAATTGAGAATATCAGTAAATTTATTGAGTTAATTTTACAAACTCGAGAGAATGATAAGACAATTTATTTTATTGGTAATGGAGGAAGTGCATCAACTGCAAGTCATTTTGTAAATGATATTTCATTAGGAAGTAGGCAATTTGAAAAACCTTTTAGAGCTATAAGTTTATGTGACAATCAAGCAGTCATAACTGCAATTGGAAATGATGACGGTTATGAAAATATTTTTTTACAACAACTACAAACACAAGCAAAAAGTGGCGATGTTCTCGTATCGATTTCAGCATCCGGAAATTCACCTAATATTATCAAGGCAGTAGATTGGGCTAATAGTAATAATATCCAAACAGTTGGACTATCTGCTTTTGATGGAGGAAAACTGTCTAAATTAGTTAATCTCAATATTCATGTTCCTACTAAAGTCGGTGAATATGGTCCAGCGGAAGATTTGCATATGGTTATTTGTGGCTTGGTTGGATCTTTTTTTAGAGCTTACTTTAAAGATGATTGATATTGAAAAAGAGTTAGAAAATGCAAAAAAAGCTTCTATCGGAGCTAGTAAATTACTTATAAATGAAAGAGAAAATGTTAACAAAATTCTTTCGAATGAAGGAAGAGATGTAAAACTAAAGGCAGATGTAGAATCAGAAAAAATAATAAAAGAGTTTCTAACAGCCAATTCTAAATTCCCAATTCTTGCTGAAGAGTCAGGAGCTAATAAAGATTTAGGAAAAAGCTTTTGGGTGGTTGACCCTTTAGATGGGACCTCTAATTATTCAAGGAATTTTCCAATGTGCTGCATTTCAATTGCCTTAATTTATGAAGATGAAATTGTTTTAGGCGTTATAAATGATTTTAATCAAAATGCTCTTTATGAAGGAACTATAAATTCAAGTGCTAAGCTTAATGGGCTTGAGATAAATGTCTCATCAATAGATAACCAATCTAATGCAACTCTTGCTACAGGATTTCCTGCAAGAGGTAAATTTGATGAAGATTTTATGATAGAACTCTCTACTGAGTTGGTAAGGTGGAAAAAAGTTAGAATGATTGGATCAGCCGCAATGTCTTGTGCATTCGTTGCATCTGGACAGTTTGATCAATATCAAGAAAAGGGCATTTACTTATGGGATATAGCTGCTGGACTTTGTATTATAAAAGCAGCAGGTGGAAGTTATTCATATAAGCCTTATCGTGATGATCAATTTAAAGTGGATGTAATAGCAAACAACAACTGCTTATGAATAAAAAAGATGAAGTAGCTGTCACATCTAGATCTTTCTCAAAAAATAAAACATTAGTAGACGAGCTTAGAAATAGATATGAGAAAGTCACTTTAAACACTGAAGGAAAATCACTTAGCGGTCAGTCTTTAATAGATTTTTTAAAAGGTGCCAATAAAGTTATTGTTGGCCTAGAAAAATTTGATTCAACAATATTAGATAATCTCCCTAATCTAGAGGTTATCAGTAAGTATGGCGTAGGATTAAACAACATCAATCTAGATGAATTAAATAAGAAAAATATTAGGCTTAGTTTTCGACCAGGAGTTAACAAGGTGCCTGTTGCAGAACTGGCAATGTTACTCATTTTAATGTCTTTAAGGAGAGTACATTTAAGCATGACAAATATAAAAGATGGGATTTGGAGCCAAGCAAGAGGCCAAGAATTAACAAATAAAACTATTGGTATCTTAGGTTTTGGGAATATAGGAAACCATTTAGCAGATTTTCTTAAGCCATATAAATGTAAGATACTTGGATTCGACATTCAGCAAATAGAAAGAAAAGAAGTTATTCAAAGCACTGCTGAAGAAATTTTTGCAGATGCAGATATTGTAAGTATTCATTTGCCTTTAACTGATTCCTCAAAAGGCTTTATAGATAAAAAACTTTTTGAAATCTCAAAGAAAGATTTAAAAATAATTAATACTTCCAGAGGGGGCATAGTAAATGAGGAGCATTTATTTAATTTTTTGAAAAATAATGAAAAAGCTTTTGCAGCATTTGATGTTTTTGAGGTTGAGCCAGCATTTGATTCTCCACTATTGAACCTAAAAAACTTCTTTGCAACCTCTCATCTAGGAAGCATGACTGAAGAAGGAGTTATTGCAATGGGACTTGCAGCAATAGAAGGACTAGATGAAAATAATAAATAATATGAAAAAACCATCTATTGGGACTTGGTTAACAATATATAGTGAAGCCATTGCAGAGATTTTATGTAACTCTGGCTATGAGTGGATTACAATTGATTTGGAACATACACCCATCACATTATCACAGGCAGAAAAACTTATTAGAGTTATCGATCTAAAAGGTGTAAAGCCTTTTGTTAGAGTTTCATCTAACAATGAAGCTGAAATAAAAAAAGTTTTAGATTTCGGAGCAAGAGGAGTTATTGTTCCAATGGTTAATAACGTTACAGATGTAAAAAAAGCTATTGCATATTCTTCTTATCCTCCAGAAGGTAAAAGGGGAATGGGTCTTTACAGAGCTCAAGGATATGGTGATGAAGAAATGAAGATGGAATACATTAAGTCTACTTCCCGTGATATAGAGCTCTTTGTAAATATTGAATCAAAAGAAGCAGTAGAAAATATTGATGAAATCTTTGCTAGTGATATTTCAGGATACTTCTTAGGACCATATGATCTATCTGCTTCGATAGGGAGTCCAGGAAAGTTTGAGACAATTGAGTTTATTGATATGGAAAAGAAAATCCTCAAAGCGGCAGAAAAACACAATGTAAGTAAGGGTATTCATGTGGTTGAGCCAAATATTGAAAGTTTTAACCAAAAAGTTTCTGATGGTTACGAGTTGATAGCATTTTCTGTCGATTTTAGGATGCTCGAAACTACTGCTAGAAAACCGTTTAAAGATGACTAGGACTCTTGCTGTAATTCCAGCTAGATTAGCTTCTTCTAGATTCCCAAATAAACCACTTAAGATGATACTTGGTATTCCAATGATTGCGCATTGTTATTATAGAGCTCTGCTCTGTAAGAATGTAGATAAACTTATTCTTGCAACTCCAGACAAAGAAATTATAGAGTTATCAAATCAACTAGGATTTAAAGCAATCATGACTTCAGATAAGCATGAGAGAGCAACTGAAAGGGCATGTGAAGTTTTAGATATTCTTAAGAGCGATGGTCAATTATATGACAATGTACTTCTGCTTCAAGGAGATGAGCCACAAATTAATCCAGAAACCATAGATCAATTAATAAAAGAAATTACTGAATCAAATAACGATGTAATTAATTTAATTCATCCAATAGAAAATGAAGACTTAATTGATACGAATATTGTTAAAGCGATTATTAATAATGATAAAGATATTATTAATTTCAGTAGAACGGCCATACCAGCTAATGGAAAATCTGGATTTAGGCAGCTCGGGATGATTGCTTTTAAGACAAATGGACTAGAGAAATTTTCTCAATTAAAACCATCTAAGCATGAAATCATAGAATCAATAGATATGATGCGATTTCTTGATAATGATATAAAAATAGGATCTTTTTTGACACATGAAGTAATGACTGGTGTTGATGAAGAACATCATATAGGTGAAGTTGAGAAAAAAATGAAAAATGATATTTTTTTTAATAAATACATACTTTCTTATGAAAAAAGCATTAATAATTAGCGATTCTGTTCCTGGGCACTTTAATCAATCAATTGGTATTTGCATGCTCCTTAGTGAAGAAATTGAAATGGAATTTTCAATTGTAGAGATGAAATGGAAAGTAAAAGTACTTAGGTCTCTTTTTAAGATCATAGGAAGAAAATTATGTAATAACCTGTCGAAAAAAAAGTCAAAATGGATTCTTAGATTCTTCGATAAAATTAATGTTGAGGGATTTGATTTCCTTGTTGCTGCTGGGGGAAATACTTTTCCTATTAATGCCGCTTTATCAAAACTATATGGAATACCTAATATACAGTTAGGATCTCCTAGGGGAATTAGTTCTGAGTTATTTAATGCACACCTTACGGCTGAGAAATATTCTGATGCATCAAACAACATTGTTTATGAAATAACACCAAATAGGTACTCTCCAAAAAATTGCATTAACAATGATATAAGTTCTGATAAGATTCTTTTCTTATTTGGAGGAGAGGGTATGGGATATTTCTACTCAAAGAATGATATAAATCATATTATACAATCCTTAAATAATCTTACTAATAAACTAGATAAAGAAATCATTTGCGTAACATCAAGAAGATCAAATAAGGATCATGAGATAACTCTTAGAAATAACCTTAGCAATCTATGTTGTGATTCAATTTGGTTCCATGCAGGTGGAAAAAATGCTGATCTGAAGAAACTTTTCTCAATGAGCGAATGTATATATGTAACTGAAGACAGCGCAATGATGATCTCTGAATCAATTTCATCAGGAAAGCAAGTAACAACAATTTATCCAGCAAATTTTAAATGCCCAGAAAGATATACAAAGCAAATCAATAGTTATTTAGATAAAGGTTTTATTCAAAGGTCAGAAATAGGCCAAGATTTAAGGATCAATTCATCAAACTCGCAAAATCAGGATATAGAAATATCTAGGTCAAGACTAAGAAAGAGTATTTTAGAAAATCTAAAATATCATTAGTATTTATTTATAAAATAAAAAACAGTTATAGGTTATAATCTTTCGAAGATTTAAAGAGGTACTTATGTTAGAAAAATTACAAATGTACATAAATGGAGAGTGGGTCGACTCTCATTCAACTGAAACAATTGAAGTCATGAATCCGTCAGATGATTCTGTTCTTGGAGTAATAACTGCAGGAAACTTTGAAGACGTTGATGACGCTGTGGCGGCTGCTAAAGCAGCTTTTAGTGATTTTAGTTTTTCAACTAAAGAAGAAAGAGTCCAAATCTTAGAAAGTATAATTTCAGAATACGAAAAAAGATCTGAAGAGTTAGCTGAGACAATATCTAAGGAAATGGGTGCTCCTATATGGCTATCTCAGGTTGCTCAGGTTGCTTCTGGCCTTACACATTTTAAAGACACTCTTAATGTTCTTAAACACTATGATTTTGAGTATGAAAAAGATGGCTATCTTGTTCGAAAAGAGCCTGTTGGTGTTGTTGGAATGATCACTCCATGGAATTGGCCAATGAATCAAATGTGTACAAAAGTAGCATCAGGCATAGCTGCTGGATGTACAATGGTCCTAAAACCAAGCGAAATAACACCTTTCTGCGGAATAATTCTTGCAGAAATTATTCACGATGCTGGTGTTCCTGCTGGAATCTTTAATTTAGTCAACGGTATGGGTCCAGTTGTTGGTGCCTCAATGTCTGAACATAAAGATATTGATATGATGCATTTTACTGGATCAACAAGGGCAGGCGTTGCTGTTGCTCAAGCTTCAGCTCCAACAGTGAAAAGAGTAGCTCAGGAGTTGGGTGGAAAGTCAGCAAATATAATTCTTGATGATGCGGATATTGATAAAGCCGTATCCGCAGGAGTCTCCTCGTGTTTCTTAAATACAGGACAATCATGTAATGCACCTACAAGGATGCTAGTGTCATCTAAAAACTATGACAAAGCAGTTGAAGTTGCTGCTAATACTGCTAATGCTATGAAGGTTGGAGATCCTTTTGATGCCGATACAAAAATGGGACCAATTTCTAATAAGACTCAATATGAAAAAGTTCAAAGGATGATACAGATTGGCATTGATGAAGGAGCAACACTATCTGCCGGTGGCGTTGGTCTTCCAGATGGTTGTGAAAGTGGCTATTATGTCAAACCAACTATATTTTCTGATGTAACGAATGATATGACTATTGCTAGAGAAGAAATTTTTGGTCCAGTTTTGTGTTTAATTAAATATGAAACTGAAGAAGAAGCTATCGAGATAGCAAATGATACTCCGTATGGACTTGCTGGATATGTTCAAGGTGAGCAGGCTCATGCAGTAGAAGTTGCTTCAAAAATAAGAGCCGGTCAAGTTACTATCAATAAAGGAGCTAGAGTTAGATCAGCACCCTTTGGTGGTTATGGCTCTTCTGGTAATGGAAGAGAGCATGGCACACATGGCCTAGAAGAATGTTTAGAAACGAAAGCAGTAATTGGTGCTTTAGTCGAATAAATCGGGCTCTTTTTTACAGATCATATCAAAAGCAGGCTGAAAACTTGCCCATGCAGCCACGTCATTAGCTATAAATGATCTTGTTTTGATTGCTGTATCATGAGGAATTAATTGTATCTCACCAGCAGCATCAGCCATCAATTGAGCTTGGCAGCAACGCTCCATAGATGTGTAAAACCATAGCGCTATATCGACAGATGGACCAGTTGTTAAAATTCCATGGTTTTGAAGGATAATAACTTTTTTATCTCCTAATGCTTCAGCAATTAGGTCTCCTTCATCAACTTCTTCAACAACACCAGAAAAATCTTTATAAATAGCTTGAGTTTCATAAAAAGCACAAGCGTCCTGAGAAATAGGATCTAATAATTTTCCTAGGGTTGAAAAAGTTCTTCCATAAATAGAATGAGAATGAGCTGCAGCATTAACGTCAGGTCTTGCTTTATGTAATCTTGAGTGAATTGCAAAGGCGGCAACATTGACTGCTTTATCACCTTGTACAACTTCACCATCATGATTTACCAGTATTAGATCTGAGACCGAAATTTGTGAGAAATGAACACCAAGAGGATTTACCCAGAAATGATCAGGGAATTCAGGATCTCTATAAGTAATATGACCTGCAACACCCTCGTTAAAACCAAAATGTGCAAACATTCTGAAACCCGCAGCAAGCTTTTCAAGCTGATCTCTTCTTAACTCGGCTACAGATGAAAAATCTTTCATGTCTAGGCCTTTATCTTTCAAAGGCAGTCTACCGTCATTAACATCAATTTTTAATGGAGTTACTTTTCCCATATGTTCTATCTCCTTTAACTTTATAGGTGTAAAATAGTTTACATAAAAACGAGGTAATTATGAAATTTAGAATAGAAGAAGATAGCCTTGGAAAAGTAAGGGTGCCAAGAAATGCTCTATGGGGAGCACAGACTCAAAGAGCAATAGATAATTTCCCAATTAGCGGCATCTCAATGAACTTCCCTTTCACGAATACCTTTATAGCAATGCTTGGCTTTGTAAAAGATGCTGCAGCAAGAGCAAATAAAAATCTGAAGCTATTAGAAGCAAAAAAACAAAAAGTTATTTCAAGAGCTGCAAAAGAGGTTTGGACTAATAAACATGGAAAAGAGTTTCCAATTGATGTTTTTCAAACTGGGTCTGGAACAAGTACAAACATGAATGCAAATGAGGTAATAGCAAATCTTTGCTACAAAACCTCTAAAGTTAAGATTCATCCAAATGATGATGTAAATATGAGCCAGAGCTCTAACGATGTAATTCCAACTGTCATGAATCTGGCCTATTACTTCGACGCAACAAAGAAATTAATGCCAGCATTAAATTTACTCATTGAAACTTTAGAGAAAAAAGCTGAATCAGTGAAAGGAATTACAAAGACGGGCAGAACACATCTTATGGATGCCATGCCAGTTGATATGTCTGATGAATTAAATGCTTGGAATACTCAACTTAAATGCTCTAGAGAATCAATAGCAGTTGTTCTTGAGAAGCTTTTATTTCTTCCTCAGGGAGGAACTGCAGTTGGATCAGGAATAAATGCACACAGAAGATTTTCAAAAGAATTTGCTAAGGAACTTTCAAAACTCACTGGATTTAAAACTAAGCCAAGCAAAGATTTTTTTAGAAACTTAAGTGCACAAGATTTATCTGTCCAGCTATCCGGAGAACTTAAAAATTTAGCAACAATCCTTTTAAAAATATCTAATGACCTTAGATGGATGAATAGTGGACCCTTATCTGGAATCTCGGAAATTGAGCTTAAGGCTCTTCAACCGGGAAGCAGCATAATGCCTGGAAAAGTAAATCCTGTAATTCCTGAGGCCGTAGCAATGGCCGCAGCAGATGTTATTGGTAATGATGTTTCTATAACAGTTGCAGCTCAATCGGGAAACTTCCAACTTAATGTGATGTTACCAGTAATTGCTTATTGCAACTTGAAAAGTGTAAATATCCTTGCTGGTAGTATGAATGTTCTTGCTAAAAAAGCTATAAAGACCTTCAAGGTGAATCATAAAAAGATTGAGGAATCACTCTCAAGAAATCCAATCTTGGTCACTGCTTTGAATCCGGTCATCGGTTATCAGAAGGCAGCAGAAATCGCTAAAAGAGCTTATAAAGAATCCAGACCTGTTATTGATGTAGCTCACGAAGAAACAGGTATTTCAGTTTCTCGGCTTAAAAAACTCTTAGATCCTTCAAAATTAACGAAGGGTGGTATTAAGTCATAATGTCATCAGATCTCACAAGTCAAAAATGTGAAGCATGTGCTATCGATTCACCAAAAGTCACCAAGGAGGAATCTGACGAACTAATAAAAACGCTAGATAATTGGATAATCATGAATGATGGGTTTGATTATTTAGAAAAGATTTTTACATTTGATAATTATGAAAAAGCAGTTGAGTTCTCCAATCAAGTTGCTGCGCTTGCTGATGTTGAAGACCATCACCCATTAATTATTTTAGAGTGGGGAAAGGTTACAGTTAAATGGTGGTCTCATAAAATCAATGGCCTTCATAAAAATGATTTTATTTGTGCGGCAAAGACTGACTTGTTATTAAATTAGCCCTTGTTTAAGGTCTGAATTATTTTTTTCTTAAAAATCTTTTGTTATACTTCTGCATGGACAAAGTAAAAGCCAAAGCACTCACTTTCGATGATGTACTTCTTGTTCCATCCTATTGCGACTTTCTTCCAAGTCAAGCATCTGTAAAGACGTCTCTCACTAAAAATATTGATATTAATTTGCCGTTGTTATCTGCTGCAATGGATACAGTTACAGAATATAGAATGGCAATTGCCCTCGCAGAAGCAGGAGGTATGGGAATTCTGCACAAAAATTGTTCGATCCAAGAGCAATCAAATGCTGTCAGGAATGTAAAAAAATATGAAAGTGGAGTTGTTCGTGATCCAACCACAATAAGCTCTAAACAAACAATTGGCCAATTAAAACAACTCACAGGAGAGTTAAATATATCTGGTATGCCTGTGGTTGATGATGGAGTGGTAAAAGGAATAGTAACCAGTAGAGATTTTAGATATGCAGACAATATGGATGATCTGGTTGAATCGATTATGACACCTCGTGAAAAATTAATTACGGTTCTTGAAGGCACCTCACAAGAGGTAGTTAAGAAAATGATGTATGAAAACAGAATTGAAAAAGTTCTTGTCTTAGATAAGGCAGAAAAGTTAACCGGTTTAGTAACAATGAAAGATATTGAAAAGTCTGAAAAGCATCCAAATGCTACTAAGGATGATGCAGGTCAGCTAAGAGTTGGAGCCGCAATAGGAACAGGAGCTGAAACTTTTGATAGAGCTAAGTCTTTAGCTGATTCAGGAGTTGATTTGTTTGTTGTTGATAGTGCGCATGGCCATACTAAAAGTGTAATAGAGACAGTAAAAATGATTAAAAAAGAATTTCCAACTAAAGATGTCATTGCTGGAAATGTTGCTACCCCAGAAGGAGCAGAGGCGTTAATAGAAGCTGGTGCAGATGGCATAAAGATTGGTATGGGTCCTGGATCAATATGTACAACAAGAATTATTGCTGGCATTGGAGTTCCACAAATTTCTGCAATATTGACAATATATGAAAAAGTAAAAGGAAAGGTGCCGCTAATAGCGGATGGCGGTATGCGCTATTCAGGAGACATAGCCAAAGCAATTGCAGCAGGGGCTGACAGCGTAATGCTTGGAAGTATTTTTGCAGGAACTGAAGAAGCACCTGGAGAATTTGAGCTCTATCAAGGAAGAAGCTTCAAGACTTACAGAGGAATGGGGTCCTTGGGAGCAATGTCTAAAAGAGATGATAGCAACAGATACTTTCAGGAAGATATTGATGCTGAAAAACTTGTACCTGAAGGCGTTGAGGGCAGAGTTCCTTATAAAGGATGGGCTATCAATGTTATTAACCAACTGATTGGAGGTCTTAGACAAAGTATGGGCTATGTTGGTTGTAAAAATATTCAAGAAATGAAAGAAAATAGCAGGTTCGTTGAAATTACAAATGCTGGAATGACTGAAAGCCATGTGCATGATGTTCAAATCACTAAAGAAGCACCAAACTATCAAAGAAGTTAAGTTTTAAAATGTCAGTCCAATCAAAGCTCGACATAAAAAGTAAAAATATTGATACTATTCTCGTTTTAGATTTTGGCTCTCAATATACTCAATTAATTGCAAGAAGAATAAGAGAATCAGATGTCTATTCTGAAATTCTTCCTTGGGATGTGGATATTAAGAAAATAGAGGATATTAATCCAAAGGGAATAATCTTATCAGGCGGGCCAGAATCTGTCACTGACACTCATACACCAAGAGCACCAAAGATAGTTTTTGACTTGCAGGTTCCCATTCTTGGTATTTGTTACGGGATGCAGACTTTAGCTGAGCAAATGGGAGGCCAAGTTACAACTTCTGAAAAAAAAGAATTTGGATTCTCTGTCCTAAATATTGAAGATAACTCAAAACTATTTACCGGATCTTCATCTGAAGCAATTGATGTCTGGATGAGTCATGGAGATAAAGTAGAAACTTTACCAAACGATTTTAAATTAATTGCTTCCACAGAATCGGCTCCAATAGCTACAATGGAACATTCTTCAAAACCTATTTATGCACTTCAGTTCCATCCAGAAGTGACTCATACAAAAGGTGGCAAGCTAATTTTAGATAACTTCATCTTTGAAATTTGCTCATGTAAACCAGACTGGAAGCTTGATGATCTAATTTCTAGCAGGATTAAAGAAATCAAAGATATAACAAATGGAGAAAAAGTACTACTTGGATTATCTGGAGGAGTTGATTCTTCTGTAACAGCAGCGCTTTTATCAAAAGCAATAGGAGAAAATCTTGTGTGCGTTTTTGTTGATAACGGACTATTAAGAAAAAATGAAGCAGAGGAGGTAGTTCAAACATTCAAAAATGAAATGGATCTAAATCTTTTTAAAGTTGATGCACAAAAGATATTTTTAAGACATTTGAAGGGCATAGAAGACCCAGAACAGAAAAGAAAAATTATCGGTAGAACTTTCATCGATGTTTTTGATGCTGAGGCTGCTAAGCTTGAGAACATAGATTTTTTAGCTCAAGGAACAATTTATCCAGATGTAATAGAGTCTTCAGAATCTGAATCAAAGGAAGCCAGAGTTATTAAGTCTCATCACAATGTTGGAGGCTTGCCTGAGGAGATGAAGCTCAAGCTCGTTGAACCTTTGAGAGATCTATTTAAAGATGAAGTCAGGAGATTGGGTTCCCAACTTGATTTGCCTGAGATAATTTTAAATAGACATCCATTTCCAGGCCCTGGTTTAGGCGTGAGGATTCTTGGAGAAGTAAATGAAAAGAAGATAAAGATTCTTCAAGAAGCGGATTCCATTTTTATAGAAGAGCTTAGAGAAGCTGATTTGTATGACTCAGTCAGCCAAGCATTCGCAGTATTTTTACCAATTAAATCAGTTGGAGTGGTTGGTGATGAGAGAAGATACTCCGAAGTGATTGCTTTAAGAGCTGTGGAGACAGTTGATTTCATGACTGCAAACTGGGCTTATCTTCCTCATGAATTTTTAGATAAAGTTTCAAGACGGATCGTAAACGAAATAGAGGATGTAAGTAGGGTCGTTTATGATATCTCTGGAAAACCACCAGCAACTATTGAGTGGGAATAAAAATATTAACTTAATTATTTTAAACATAAGCTTATTAATATAAAGTAGATAAGTCGAGGAGGATTTACTTTTGTTAATTAATGAAGATATAAAACTTGATTATTCAGATGTTTTAATTAGACCCAAAAGATCTACGATGAGCTCCAGGGGAGAAGTAAGGCTTCAAAGGACACATCGCTTCCTTTGGAGTAAGAAAAAGTGGACTGGAATTCCAATTATGTCTGCAAATATGGACACAGTTGGAACACCATCAATGCATAAAGTTTTATCGAAATACAAACTCATAACTTGTCCGGCAAAACATCATCTTAAAAAAAATTCCAATGAATTTAAGACAGGTCAACCAGACATATGTTGGTTCGGTGGTATAGATGATATATCAAAATTATCAAAAGCTAACTCAGGCTTTATCGGTCTTGATGTCGCAAATGGATATACCATTAAATTTGTTGATTCCGTAAAGAGGCTTAGAGATAAATGTCCCAATGCAACTATTGCAGCAGGAAATGTAGTTACAGCAGATATGACACAGGAATTGATATTAGCAGGAGCAGACATAGTTAAAGTTGGTATTGGACCAGGTTCGGTGTGTACAACAAGAATTAAGACTGGTATCGGTTATCCGCAACTAAGTGCTGTTATAGAATGTGCGGATGCTGCTCACGGACTAAACGCACATATAATTGCTGATGGTGGATGCACGAGTTCTGGCGATATTGTAAAAGCTTTTGCTGGAGGTGCAGATTTTGTAATGATTGGCGGAATGTTAGCAGGACATGACGAATGTGATGGTGAAGTAGAAGATGGCGTTATGAAGTTTTATGGAATGGCATCTGAATCAGCAATGACTAAACATAGTAATCATAATGATTACAGAGGAACTGAAGGAAAAACAGTTGAAGTTGAATATAGAGGTAAAGCGAACGACACAATTAAAGATATATTGAGCGGTATTCGATCAGCATGCACTTATGTTGGGGCAAATAAATTAAAAGATTTATCAAAATGTACTACCTTTGTGAGAGTGAATAATACTCACAATACTATTTTTGGAAACGAGTAAGGTTCAAAAAGATTTTCACTAAATACATTTGAAAGAAAAGATTTCTCAACATAAAGCACCACGTAAAGTAATTGATAGATTAAAATTTGTTGGACCTAGCGCCATAGTTACTGGAAGTGTTGTTGGTAGTGGTTCAATAGTCATGACTCCTCTCTTAGGAGCAGCAGCAGGATTTACTCTTTTATGGTGGCTTCTTTTAAGTATATGGACAAAGCCAATTATTCAAGCTGAGATAAGCAGATATGTTGTAGTTACAAAAAAAACTTTTCTTGAAGCTTTTGCAGAAATTCCAGGTCCAAAGACAAATATAAATGGAAAAACGACCTCTTGGTTAGTTTGGTTTATGTTTTTGGGAGTTTTGCCTGCAATCATAGGTATGGGAGGATTAGTTGGTGCAGTTGCAGAGGCAGGAACAAATTTATTTCCCTCTATAAATATTGAGTTATGGGTTGTTTTATCATGCTCAATTACCTGGCTAATATTAATTAGAGGCTCTTACTCGATCCTTGAAAATATTCTTCTTGGGATGGTTTTAGTATTTTCTCTGATTACTTTAATTATTGCTTTTTCTATGCAGTCAACCAGTTATGAGCTCAACTCTGCTCAAGTTTTTTCAGGTCTAAATTTCTCTCTTCCTTTTGAATATTTGCCTTTAGCTTTGGCAGTTTTTGGATTCACAGGAATAAGTTATGGAGAAATAATGGCTTATACCTATTGGTGTCTTGAGAAAGGTTATGCTCAGGGAGATGCTGAGGATATTCAAGAGACTAAAAATTGGATTCGAACAATGCAAACCGATGTTTGGGTAACTATCTTTTTTATTACTATTGGGACACTACCTTTTTTCTTTCTTGGCGCTGGAGTTTTAAATACTTTGCCCCAACTTCAGGAATCTTTGGCAACACAATCATTTTGGGATGTTGATATCATCGGGGCGCTTCAAAATATGTTTTCCCTTGTTCTAGGAGACTGGGCAAAATGGCTTTTTATAGTGCTTGCATTTTTCATTCTTTACTCCACCCTTTTGTCAGGAACAGCTGCATTTACGAGAACAATTTCTGATTATTTAATTTCAATGGGATTTGTTTATGAAAAAGAGAACACTAGAAAGATATTAATTAAACTCATCGCGTTTTTAGTGCCATTTTTTTCAGGAGTTTTCTACTTTTTATTACCAAACCCAATAACTCTTTTATTAATTGCAGGTATTTGGGCTGCAATGGGATTACCCATTGTGAATATAGGGGCAATTTATCTATCAAATAAACTTCAAAAAGAATTACAGCCAAGCCTATTCATTAAATTAATCCTTTGGCTAAGCTTGCTATTTCAACTTTCAATTGCTGTTTTAATCGTAATTGATATAAGCGCTAATTTTTAGGATGTTTGATAAAATATCTTAAAAGAGGAAAAAAATGAGTGATAAATTAGACTTAAAAAAACATATTCGAGATGTAGAAGATTTTCCAATTCCAGGGATAAAGTTTAGGGACATAACAAGCTTAATTGAAACACCTGAACCATTTAGAAAGACCTGCAAAGAATTAACAAAGATGACAGAAAGCTTCAATGCAGATTTAATTGTAAGTATTGAAAGTAGGGGATTTATCTTTGCTGGTTCCGTTTCAACCGACCTTTTACTTCCATTTGTTTTAGCAAGAAAACCGGGCAAGTTACCCAATGAAACATATGTAAAGAGTTTTGATCTTGAATATGGAAGCACTTCGATAGAAATTCAGAAAAATACAAATATCGAAAAAGGACAGCGCGTCGTAATTATTGATGATTTAGTTGCTACTGGCGGAACTGCAATAGCATGTGCAGAACTTCTTACTGAAAATTTCAATGTTCAGAAATCGGATATATTAATTTTATGTATTATTGATCTGCCAGAACTTGGTGGCAGTAATTTAATTAAAGAACAAGGATATAATATTGAGACTTTAGTTTCCTACTAAATTATCTTTTTAAAACTTTTAAAAGCTCGTTAACTTTTTTCTCATAGTCTTTTGATCCTTCAAGAGAGCTTTTTACGCATGCACTTAAATGGGTCTCAAGGATTTTTCTTTCAACAGATGAAATTGAATTTTTTACTGCTTTCACTTGGTTCAATATATCAATGCAATACTTTTCACTTTCTACCATTTTAATGATGCCGCTGACTTGTCCCTCTATTCTTTTGAGACTTGCGATATGTTTCTTATGATTAGGATGACTCATTAGATAAATCTAGGAATAACATAAGTGAAGATAGTTGCTAATAAAAATAAGACAGCTGAAAAATAATAGATATAGCGTGATCTCTTTCTAGATTCTGCACACAATCTTCCCAGCTCAGGATCAGCCGGACAGGGCATATTATAGGTTTTATAATTTACATATCCTGCAAATGCCAACATTATTAGTGCAAATGAGGTTATCCATATTTTGTATTGCGATAAAACTATTAAGAATGGAAAGATAGTTATAATGCTAGCAAATGTTGCGCCAGCCCCAAGCAGAACAAACATTGATGGAAGAGCACAGCATATTAATGTAGACGATGACGCAAAAAGCGATAAAAAATTTGCTGACTTGTCATCCATTTAATATTTTAGATTTTCAAGACCTTCATTGCGGTAGCATTTTGACCATTCATGACTATTTTTGCTTTTATTTCCTCAAAATCAATTTTTCTGCCCATTTCATAAGCAATTAAAACTTTCCCTTGATTCAAATCAACATCTATCTTTTTTACAGTTTTGTCTTTGATGAAAGTCTTTTCAATCCCTCTTGCACAAAAGTCACAGACCATACCCTTAACACTCACAACAGCTACCTGAGAATCAGTTAATCCACTGAGAAATTTCTTATATCTCTCTGGATCTACCTCAAGATTTTCACCATCAACTAGCTTTTGATGTAAATGACTGTCATGATTATGCATTCCATCATCAGCCGACGCCGTTAAAAAAAATACTGGCGCTAAACAAAATAATAATAATTCACGTTTCATAGTATCTCCTAAAATCTATACATAATATGAGTATCCCATTCAGTTTTGTCATTATAACCAAACTCCATGAGAAAGTTTCCTTTAAAAAATTTTAAAACTGGATAAGTTGAATTGCCTTCCAGAAGAGAATTTTTTTTACTTTTAAGCATAACCCATGTATGCAAATCACCATACTCTCCTAAATATGGTGCAAATCCGACTTGAATATATTGATCAGAGTAGTCCTTGATATTATTTTGAACACTCTTATATCCAAATCCTGTAAACCATCTTCTTGTTTCCCAATCTCCATGCATGCCAATAAAATTTTCTGAAAGTCGTTCAGGATTGATGCCTGACTGAAAATAGAGATTCCTTTGGGAAATATCAGTATTTTTTCTATTTAATAAATAAGTAAATCTTAAATAAGAGAAATCTTTTTCAAAATATTTATTATTGATAGCCTCGATACCAATTGAATATTTGTAAGTTGGCGAATAATGATAATAGAGCGAGTCTTTAATATTGTCTGAAAACGCCATTAAAGTAGAGCCACCTGAATACGATATTGGCCTAGCCTCTAGACCAAACGAGATAAATAGTACTAAAAAGATCTTAAATATACCCATAGGGGGTATATTATAATATAAACTTTTATCCTAAATACAATTTAAATTTAAGTGATGAGAAACATAGTCAGAAATACTCACAAATACTTGAGTTTTTTTATTTCAGTTCAATTATTCTTATGGACTGTTTCAGGTATATATTTTGCGTTCAATAAGATTGAGCTTGTGAGAGGGGAGCAATACAGATTAACAGAAAGCTTTCCAATTAATTTTGATGAGGTAAAGTTCTCAAGGTCTGATGTGCAGCATGTAAAGGCAATAAACAGACTGGATGAAGTTATTTTTGTTTTGAGGGGAAGTAATGGCATCGAGTATCTTGATGCTTTTGGTACACCTGTTAACAAGCTAAATAAAAGTGAAATTTTTGAAATAGTTAGCTCATCTTCAACACTCAAGCCAATAGATTTAGAGGAAATTACAGAATCTTCAAGAGGCTCAGAGTTTAGAGGTAGAGATCTTCCTTTATACAAAGTAACCTCTCTAAATGATAAAGATAAGAAGATTAATTTATATTTAAATGTTTTCTCTGGTGAAATAACTGCAGTAAGATCACTTCAGTGGAGAATCTGGGACTTAATGTGGGGATTTCATATTATGGATTGGCAAACAAGAGATAAGATAAATAATATTTTCCTTCAAATCTTTTCTATCTTAGCTTTAGTAAGCTCTATCTCAGGAATAATGCTATTTTTTAAAGTTGACTATAAATCTAGATGAGTTTTGTTAACTCCAAATTTCTTTCTGAACTTATTGGTACCAGTTTTCTAGTAATGGTTGTCGTTGGATCAGGAATTATGGCAAGTAACTTGTCTAATGAGACATCAATGATACTTCTAGCAAATACAATAGCAACTGGAGCGGGACTAACTGCACTAATTTGGACGTTTATTAAGATATCTGGAGCTCATTTTAATCCATGCGTAAGCTTGGTCATGTTCCTAAGGAAAGATATCTCATTATTTGAGCTATGTAACTTTATCCCTGCTCAGCTTATTGGAGGGTTTATCGGAGTGATGTTGGCAAACCTAATGTTTGATTTAGATGCATTTCAGCTTTCACAAAATAGCAGGTCTGGCATTAAAATCTTTCTATCAGAATCAATAGCTACTTTTGGTTTATTAATGATAATTCTTGGAACTTTAAGATTAAATAGCGATTTAGTTGCTCCCTCAGTTGGGTTATATATCTCTGCAGGATATTGGTTTACATCATCAACTTCTTTTGCAAATCCTGCCGTTACGTTTGCTAGGATTTTTACTGATACATTTACTGGCATTTTTTATCTTGATGCGGCCTGCTTTATATTTTTCCAAATTCTGGGAGCAATATTTGCTTTTAAAGTATTCAAATCACTGGAGAATTGATTAAATATACTTTTTTACTTGTGGTATAAAATATAGAACTATGATTTCCAAAAGCCATCAAACTTTGCCAGCTTGGACATATACAAGCGATGCATTTCTTGAGCTTGAAAAAAGACACTTATTCCTGAATAACTGGCAGCTGATATGTCACTCTTCGAATATTCCTAATTCAGGAGATTATTTTACTTTCAATTTCTTTAATGAAAGACTGGTGGCTGTAAGAAATGAGAACGATAGTATAAATGTTTTTCATAATGTTTGCTCTCACAGGGCAACAAAGCTTTTAGAGGATGATGGGAATTGCGGTAAAAGAATTAGATGTCCTTATCATGCATGGAGTTATGATCTATCTGGAAACCTTAAATCTGTCCCTCATGAAGAGCAATTTAAGAACTTTGATAAAGAGGATCACAACTTAAAGCCGGTGCAAATGGAAATCTTTTTAGGATTTATTTTTGCGAAGATAAATCCAAGTTCAGCACCAAGCGTAGCAGATCAATTCAAACCTTATTTAGATGAACTATCTTTGTATAAATTAGAAGATATAAAACCCTTAGGAAGGGTAACAATGAGGCCTAGAGATGTTAACTGGAAGCAGGTTGCTGATAATTATGTTGATGCTTTGCATATACCCGTTGCTCATCCTGGTTTATCCGGTTTAGTAGGCAATAGTTATGGAATTGAATTATCTGAGGACGGAGGATATATACATAAAATGTGGGGCGATCTTAATAAAACAAGAAAGAAAAATTTGTCCAATGACCTTTATAAAAAATTATTACCACAATCTAAACATTTACCTAAAAATAAGCAAATGCATTGGTCTTATTATAGGTTGTGGCCCAATCTAGCATTTGATATTTATCCAGATCAGATGGATTTTATGCAGTTTATACCAATCAACTCTCGCAAAACTCTAATTAGAGAAATACCATATGCGTTGCCAGATGAAAGAAGGGAGATGAAAGCAGCAAGATATTTAAATTGGAGAATTAATCGCGAAGTGAATGCAGAAGATACGGAACTTATTAATTTTGTCCAGGAGGGAATGGAAACATCTGCATACACCTCTGGTCCGCTTGCTGAGTCAGAAATATGTCTTATCGATAGTGCAGAGAAGATTAGAAATGCAATTCCTGTATCGCGCTTAGAGGCTGAACCAGACTCAGATGAAATAGTGAAAATAAATGAAGAACTTTTAGAAAATAAAGATAAAAAAGTTAAGAATATATTTGATAAGAAGAAAACTTAATGAATACACAGCTCGAAAATAAAATTTACGATACGATTGTTGTTGGAGCAGGTATTTCGGGCGTTAGTGCTGCCTATCATCTAAAAAAGTATAGTCCCAAAGCAGATTTTTTAGTTCTTGAAGGTAGAGATAACTTTGGAGGAACATGGGATTTGTTTAAATATCCTGGTATTCGAGCTGATACTGATATGCACACTATGGGATTTTCATTCAAGCCATGGAATAGTAAAAAGTTTATTGCAGATGGGCCTTCAATTATGGGCTATTTGAATGAAACTATTGAAGAAAATAGTCTTAAAAATATTATCAAATTCAACATGCATATTGAATCAGCTTCTTGGAATTCTGAAGATTCGTTATGGGAGCTAAATGTTAAAAATAAAAAGTTGAATAAATTAGAGGTAATAAGAACTAAGTTTATTCAAATGTGCGCTGGATATTATAGTTATGAAAGTGGTCATAAGCCTTTTTTTAAAGGTTCAGAAGATTTCACAGGACAAATTATTCATCCTCAAGAATGGGATAGCTCAATCGATTATGAGAATAAAACGGTTGCAGTCATTGGAAGTGGGGCCACGGCAGTTACTATCGTGCCAGAAATTGCAAAAAAAGCTAATCATGTAACTATGATTCAAAGATCACCGACATATATTGTGTCCTATCCAAGTGAATATAAAATCTTACATCTTCTAAATTATATTTCTCCAAAGCTTGCTCATAAAATAATTAGGCTTACAAATATTCTTAGACAAAGAAGAATCTTCAAAAGGGCAAGAAGGAGCCCAAAACTAGTTAAAGACTACATATTAGGACTTGTGAGAAAAGAACTACCAGATTTTGATATTGAAAAACATTTCACTCCTTCATATAACCCATGGGAACAAAGGCTATGCCTGGCACCAGATGGCGATTTTTTTGAGAGTATCAAAAAAAATAAAGTATCCATCGAGACAGAAATAATTGATTCATTTTCAGAAAAAGGAGTTCAGCTTGAATCAGGAAAACTAATAGAGGCTGATATTATTGTTACTGCTACTGGCATTAAACTTCAAAACTTTGGAGGTATAAGAATTTTTGTTGATGGTAATGAAGTTGATGTTTCTAAGAGTTTTATTTACAAAAGTATGATGTACACGCAAATACCAAATTTTATAAATACTTTTGGCTATATAAATGCATCTTGGACTCTTAAAGCAGACCTTACAAGCAAATATGCATGTAGATTAATCAATTTTATGGATGATAATAATTATGCTAAATGTCTACCGATAGCTCCTGATGACTTAGAGGAAACAAAAGGATTCCTAGATGATTTCTCATCAGGTTATGTCAGAAGAGCAGCCTCCATTGCTGTCAAGCAAGGAAATAAAAAACCATGGATTAATAATCAAAACTATCTGAAAGATATTTTCGAAATAAATTATGGGAAAATAGAGGACAACAGTTTAAGATTTTCATAAATTTTCACAATTAAATTATACCTATATGCAGGAATTTGAATTACTATCCATATCTCACTTTTTGGGTTTTTGTATTTGTCTAGCAGCAATAATTTTTATTCCTAAAGCAATTCAAGCAAAGCCAGGATTAGAAAATTCTTCTAAATATTTTTTAGTTTTTTTACTAGTCGAGAACCAAATTAGATCTACGTACGTTGAAACTTTAATTAAAGGCGGCAACCTATTAGAAAATCTGCCTTTGCATCTGTGCGACTTTTCAGCAATTGTAATCGCGGCCTTTCTTTTAACAGGATTTAGACCTTTATTCATTTTTGCATATTTTTGGGGAATTGCTGGCGCTGGTATGTCTATATTAACTCCCGACTCTGAGTTTGCTTTCCCTCACTATGAATATTTTGCAACTATGTATGGCCACTCATTAATTTTGCTTGCAGTAGTTTTTTCAATTGTTAACTTAGGTCAACGACCGTATTTAAAAGATATACCAAAGCTAATATTCTATTCGTCAATCCTGTTGGCGATTATGTATGGCATTAATTATATTTTGGGAGCAAATTATTGGTATCTTAATGAAAGACCATACGGCGATAATATTCTTTCATTAATGCCCGAACCACCGGTTCATATGTTTATACTATATCCAGTAGCTATATTTTTTATATATTTAGTTTACTCGCCATATATTTATTTAGATAGAAGAAAGATAGGAGGATAAATAAATGAGAAGAATTATTACAGGACATAATGCAGAAGGAAAATCAGTTGTAATGCATGAAGGGCCGCCAGCCAGATCCATTGGTGAAGATGTTGGAGGCCTATATGAGATTTGGAATACTGAATCAACTCCCTTTACAACAAAGGGTTTTGAGGATAAAGCTGATATCGATATAGAGCTTGAACCTTCAAAGGGAGGAACGAAATTTAGATACTTTCAAATTAACCCCACTCCAGAAGGTGTTCCAGTTGAAATTTTAAATGAAATGGCTGCAGATGCATTTGATAAGATCAAAGCATCTCATTGCAGAGTTGATGTATCAAAGCATCCAGCAATGCATAAGACAGACAGTATTGATTATATTATTCTACTAAAAGGTGACGTTACCCTCATGCTCGATGAGGATGAAATAGACCTTAAACCTTTTGATACTGTTGTTCAAAGAGGAACAAATCATGCATGGCGGAATAATGGAAATGAACCTGCTCTATTTATAGCTGTTTTAATAGATTCAGAAATAGACGCATAGATGCAAAAAAACTTCATTTTTAGTGATACTGAAACCACAGGCTTAAGGGAAAAAGATTTTATACAAATAATTCAATCTGCCTCAATCTTAACAGATGAGAGTTTTGAAAGAATTGATGCTCAGAATATTGAATCTAGGCCACTACCGTGGGTCGTTCCTCAACCTGGCGCTTATTTAGTTCACAAAAAGGTTTCAAGTCTAGATTCAAATATATCTCATTATCAAATGATGAAAGATATATATGATACTTGGGAGAAATGGAGTGATGATAAACAGTCGATTTTTATAACCTACAACGGTCATCAGTTTGACGAAGAGCTATATAGAAGACAGTTCTATTGGAATCTATTGCCACCATATATTACAAACACAAATGGAAATGGTAGAAGCGACTTATATTTCTTAATTTTGTTAGTTTCCTATCTCTATCCTGACTTTATTAAGTTCAATATGAATAATTATGATTTACCAATACTAAAACTTGATCAGATTCTTCCAAAAATTGGTATTGATGTATCAGATGCTCACGATGCTCTTACAGATTGTGAATTCATGGTGCATCTTATTAAGTACATTTATTCAGAGCATTCTGATTTAGTTGAAGATTTTTTTCTTCAAGCAACAAAAGCAAGTTTCATAGAAATGCTTTCAACCAGAAACTATTTTGGTTATGTGCAAAGGGGCCCGAGATACAGGTTTATATATCCACTAACATTTATTTGTCAGAATCCAGAGTCTCCAAATAAAGCAATTTTCTTAGACCTGTCTTATCCAATCGAGGATATCCTTGAGCTTGAATACCATGAACTCATTTCTTATATTGAAAAACCGAATGCTGAGTCACCTTTTAAAGTATTAGCAATAAATAAGTCTCAAGCAGTGGCCGATGGTGAGAAATTTGATTTCAAATTTGACTTAACTCAGGATGAGCTTGTATCAAGGGCTAAAAAGATAAAAGAGAATTTTGAATTTAAAGAGAGAATAGTTGCTGCTTGTTCAGATATAGATAAGCCATTTTATCCTGCAAAGGACTTTATTGAACAACAGGTTTATGAAGGATTTCCATCACCTGACGATTCAAGATTGTTTCAAGAATTTCATAAATCTGAAGATTTTGAAACGAAACATAATATTGCTATCAGAATAAAAGATGATAGATATAGAGAATTCGCTAAAAGAATCTTATACCTTCATTTCCCTGACAGGATTGATAGCAAGATTGAAAAAAATATTTCAGAATTAATACATAAAAGGTTTAACGAAGAGGGTCCATGGCCAGATGCCGCAAAAGCTTATGAGGAACTTATTTCTAAGATGGAAACTGCTGAGGGTTCCCAAAAAAAGATACTAGAAAAGCTTCAAAGCTTTTTTGCTAGTTCAAATAATTAAATGAAAGAACTATTTATGAAAGAAGCTCTAATAAGGGCTAAGATAGCTTTCGAAAAAGATGAAGTTCCAATAGGCGCAGTTGTGGTGAAAAACAATGAAATTATTGGATATGGTCAAAATAGAACAATAGAAAAAAATTCGGTCTTTGCCCATGCTGAAATTGAAGCTATTAACATGGCATCAAAGAAAGAACAGAATTATAGATTAATTGGGTGTGATATTTATTCAACTATCGAGCCATGCCACTTATGCGCTAAGGCAATTGTTGCTTCAAGAATAGATAATCTTTATATCGGAGCTAAGGAACCAAAAGAAGGATCAATAGTTTCGCAAGATAACTTTCTTGATAAGCCATTTCATAATCATAAGACTCATTATGAGATTGGAATTTTAGAGAGTGAATGCAAAGAGATCATTCAAAGATTTTTCAGAGCAAAGCGTTAATTAAGCCAACTCTAGCCAAATAGGGCAGTGATCAGATGGCTTTTCCATGGCACGAGCATCATAATCCATGCCAGTGGTCTTAATAGAGCTTTTTAGAGACTCTGATACGAGTATTTGATCAATCCTTAAACCTCTTTTGGGATCTTGATCAAACATCCTTGATCTATAATCAAACCAAGTATATTTATCATTTATTCCAGGATTTTGAGATCTCCAGCTATCAGTAAATCCCATGTTTAGGATCTTAAACCACATTTCTCTCTCTTCAGGAAGAAAAGCACATTTTCCCTCTCTTAACCATCTTTTTGCATTTACATCACCAATGCCTATATCCTCATCTTCAGGAGCTACATTGAAGTCACCCATTAGAATAATATTTTCTTTATCAAGATTTTGTATGTACTTCTCTAAATCTTTGTAATACTTAACTTTTTTAGGAAACTTTGTGGGGTGCTCTCTATTTTCTCCTTGCGGGAAATAACCATTCAAGATATCAAATTCTTTTTTTCCTATTTTATAAGTGCAGTGTATGAACCTTTTTTGCTCATCCTCATCATCATCTGGAAAACCCTTTTGAACAAAAATTGGCTTTTCTTTGCTAAGTAACGCAACACCATAATGACCTTTGCCACCCCAATGCTCTGCGTGATAACCAATTTTATTAATTTCCTCCATGGGAAATTCAGGATCATCAACTTTTGTTTCTTGAAGGCCTATAACATCTGGACCAAGGTTATCTCTAAGGTGAATGAGTTGATGAGGCCGAGCACGAACGCTATTAATATTAAATGATATACATTTCATTAAGTGTTTCTCCAGCTTAGAAAATTAGATTCTGAATCAATATAGTCACCAATAATTTCTATACCTTGAAGCAAGGTATAGTCTCTAATTGTATCAATATCCTCAGCATCAAAATTATCATTAAATTCATCCATGCTTTCGTAATCTTTAAAAATTTCCATGCCAAGAGATGACCTTCTTTTATTTTCTACTTCAAGAAGCCATTGCTTTCTCTCTTCTTGCTCAGACCTTCTTTCGTCTATATTAAGAGATAGTTCCATTTTATTTTTATTTTGATCATAGCGTGACCTAACATCTTTTAAATAAATTAGATTTGGATCAGTAGATAAACGTTCTTCAAAAGCAACAATAGTTTTTTCAATTGCAATTGAGTCCTCGGTAAAGGTTCTATATCTTGTTGGTTTTATTTTATCCCATGGCAAATGAGTGGGAAGAGAACTTTCACCAACTGTTTCAATATCCCAGGTTGATGGAAGAACAATATCAGGATCTATGCCTCTGCTTTGAGTACTATCTCCACTGACTCTATAAAACTTTGACTCTGTAATTTTTAACTGCCCCTCAGACAAATTATCTAATCTTTGGACTGTGCCTTTTCCAAATGTTCTCTGTCCAATTACTAGACCTCTTTGATAATCTTGAATTGCACCTGCAAATATTTCAGAAGCTGATGCAGAATACCTATTAACTAATACCGCCATAGGTTTTGACCAAGCTTGCCTTACTCTTGCATCACCCCAGGGGATAATATTGCCATTAGATTCTTTGATTTGAAGCGTAGCCCCAGCTGATGTAAATAACCCTGTAAGTTTATTTGCTTCCGTAAGAGCTCCACCAGAATTATTTCTAAGATCAACCAAAACTGCATCAACTGATTGTTTCTTAAATTCATCCAAAATATTTTTAACATCCTTGCTACTACTTTTATAATTTGGATCCCTGGCTTGCCAAGCTTCAAAATCTAAATAAAAAGAGGGCAGATCAATAATTCCAATTTTATATTCACTACCATTCTTATAAAGGGAATAAATTTTTGATTTTGCTGCTCTCTCTTCTAATTCGACTATCTCTCTCTCAATTTCAACTATTTTACGAACACTGTTATCTTCAGCATCTCCTGGTATGATCTCCAATGTTACGAAAGTCTGAGGCTCCCCTCTAACTTTTTGCACAACTTCATCAATCCTCCATCCAGTTACATCTTCAAAAATATCTTCATTTTGTTGTTTGATCTTTACGATTTTGTCATTAGGCTCCAGTTCACCATTTTTTTCTGCAGGACCACCTGGAACAAGACTTACAATTATTGCATAGTCCTCTGTTGCAGAGTTTGAAAGCAATGCACCTATGCCGCCAAGCTTTAAACTCATATCAATTTCAAAATCTTCTGCATTATAAGGAGATAAATATGTTGAATGAGGATCAAACTGTCTAGTCATTATATTTATTGCCAATAAGAAGATGTCTTCATCTTTTCTTTGCAAGACTCTTTTAATTCTTCTTTCATACCTATTTGTAAGATTAGAAATAATCTCATCTTCATCATCTTTTGCTAAAACAGAAACGATAAAATCATTTTTTGTTGTTTTTCTCCATCTCTCTTTTAACTCAAGCATAGTAGAAGCATATTCATTATCATCATAAAAAATATCAATACCCTCATCGATAGATAAATCAAAGCTATCTTTTTGAGCTAACTTGATTTGATATTCAGAAATTTCGATTACCCTATTAAAATAGGTGTTGAGTATTTCATAAGCCAAATTAATATCAAAATTCTCTCTATTTTTTTTGTAATTAGAAGATTTTCTTTTGAAAGATTTTATTTCATAGCTTAAAAATAGATTTTTATTTCCATCTAATTCCTCTAGAAGGGCATCAATATACAAATCATTAAAACTTTCTTTATCAATTTCTCTTGTATAGTGATGTGAGGATATGTTCTTGAAAATCTCAGAGCTTAGATCTTGATATTTTTCAGAAATTGAAAAATCAACTTTTTCAGAAGATGCAAATAAAGATATCCCAAAAAAGGCTAATAAAAATAAATTTTTAGTTATATTGTTCAATTTTAAATAAGTTTCTGGATTTTAGCTGCTTCTTCTCTAACAATCTCTGGAGCACCAAGAAGTTGCCTATTGACACCAATTCTCTTGAACCAATAATGAAGCCCGAGCAAATCAGTAAACCCCATTCCGCCATGGACTTCCGTGGCTTTTTTTGCAATTACCTTTCCAACTTCAGAAGTATGAGCTTTAGAATGACATGACATAAATCTTGAATCCTCTTCATCTTCATCTATGCAATGAGCTGCATGCCAAACCATCGCATAGCAAGGCTCAAGATCCGCAGTCATTTCAGCACACATATGCTTAACGGCTTGAAATGAACCTATAACTCTACCAAATTGTTTTCTTTCCTTTGAGTACTCAACAGCTTTATTTATCATTTCTTGAGCTGCACCTACAGTATCTGCTGCTAAAGCTACTCTTCCAGCATCTATAGACTTTTGAATAGCATTAAGAGTGTCTTTAGATTTTTCTAGTAATTCAACTTCAACTTCATTAAATATTACTTCAGAAAAAGATCTAGTTTTGTCCACAGTAGTGAGATGGTTTTTAGTTAAACCCTCAGAGTTCATAGATGCAATATAAATCTTTCCATCTTTGTCAGCGACCATAATATGAGAAGCATCTCTAGAATCTAATACAAAAATTGATCTTCCATTTAATTTGCCATCTTTAAAGATAATCTCACAATTTTCTCTGGCACCAATGAATTCAGAAAAACCCACAGCAAAACTAATTTTTCCAGAGGCCATATCAGGAAGATAAAGTTTCTTTTGGTCCTCAGAGCCACCATTCAAAATAGCGATTGGAGCCATAACATATGATCCTATAAATGCAGAAGGCGCAATTCCTGACCCTAATGCCTGACTTACAGCTGCTGCAAAAAGAATATTAAGACCTAACCCACCGTATTCTTCAGGTACTAACAAGCTATTGATACCAAGAGAAACAAGACCTTCTTGAATATCTTTCTGATGCTCAGGATGGTCCGTTGCAATCTTCCTTATAACATCTACTGATGCGTTGTCATCTAAGAATTTCTTTATGTTTTCTTGAAAAAATTCTTGATCTTCTGAGAGTCCAAAATACATTTTAATTATCCTTAACCTTCGGTTCACGGGGCATTCCAAGACCTCTTTCAGAGATAATATTTTTTTGAATTTGACTTGTTCCGCCGCCAATTATTAGACCTAAGAAATACATGTATATGAATTGCCAACTCCCGCCATCTCTTAAAAGGGGACTTTGTTCATATAATGTTCCTATTTCTCCCATGATATCGATAGCAAATCCTTCTAGTTCATGCCTTAATTCAGTCCCAACCAATTTTTGGATCATTTTTCCTAGTTTGACATCTTGCCCAGGATTAATTTTTGAAGATAGAGTTCTAAGACTGTGAGATTGAAAAGCAACTACTTTTCCTTGAAGCGCCATTAGTTTATCTCTGTAGACTGGAATATCAATAAGTTTCTTCCCATCAATTGACTCTTCTTTCATTAGATCAATAAGCATATTGATTCTATTCATTGTGGCATTTGGGTCAGCAAGAGAACCTCTCTCATGGCTTAAGGTTGCATTTGCAACAGCCCAACCTTCACCTCTATTTCCAACAATATTCGTTGCTGGAACTTTCACATCTGTAAAAAAAACCTCATTGAATCCAGCTTTTAAAGTCATATCAACTAAAGGTCTTATTTCTATTCCTGGTGTATCCATTGGAATAAGCAAATAACTAATACCGCCATGTTTAGGAGCATCAGGTTCGGTTCTCACAAGACAAAACATCATTTGGGCATATTGGGCAGTACTAGTCCAGATTTTCTGGCCATTTATGACCCACTCATCATCAATGAGCTCTCCTTTTGTCTGAAGACTTGCAAGATCACTTCCTGCATTGGGCTCAGAGTAGCCTTGGCACCAAATCATCTCCCCATGAAGGGTTGGCATGATATATTTTTGTTTTTGCTCTTCTGTCCCGAGCTCCAAGAGAGTAGGGACAAGCATATCAATTCCTTGTCCACCCATTCCTGAGGGAACTTTAGCTTTAGAGAACTCTGTTGCTATTATTCTTGATTTTATAATGTCCGGATCGCCACCATATCCTCCATATTCTTTTGGTACTGACCTTGCAAAATATCCTCTTTCAATCAGTAACTTTTGCCAGTTAGCTCTTGTAAACTCTGGACCATGTTTCCCTTTTCCATCTGATGCAAGAGGTGATTGGGAGCTATCGACAAATCTTAGATCCTTATATTCATTGCAAAAAGATTGAACCTCTTTTTTAAAATCTTCATATTGTGGACCATAATTTAAATCCATTAGAAGTCCTTTGTTTCAATATTTAGTTGACCTTCAAGACCTGCTGATCGGTGTTTTTCAATCTCTTGATAATAGGGATCCATAATCATTTCGAGCATTGCTTTTCTACTCGGATATCTTGCTATTGCAACAGAGTCCCATAGATCCTCAACTTCTCCCAGCATTAGTCTGCTAACCACACCAGAGAAAACAAGTTCAGCACCAACCTTCTTAAGACATTCTTGAACTTTTTCTCCATAAATAGCATATGCCTCAGCACCAGATAGATTAGTATCTCTACCATCTTCATACTCTGCCTTTTCTTTAAATTTAAGGAGATTTACCATAGCAATTGGAGTCTCTACGTCTCCTTCCGCAAAACCATTAAGTTGTTCATCATTGGGAGATAATTTATTAAATACTTTCATTTTTTTATTTCCAGTCCGGATCTCTTTTTTCTAAAAATGCTGTAATACCCTCTTTTGCATCATCACTTTTTAGACATTTTTCTAGCTGCTCTTTAAGGAAAGGAACAGCTTCATCAAAATCCATTTTATCTTGATGGTTATATGCTTCAAGTCCCAATTTCATTGTTCCTGGAGCTAGTTTTGAAAGCTCGGCAGCAATCTTATTAACTTCTTCACTTAGTTTCTCTTTATGAACAACCTTATTAACAAGACCAAATCTTTCTGCATCATGAGAACTAATTTTATTTCCTCTCATAATGAAATCTAGACCTTGTCTTTTAGGCATAACTCTAAATAGACCAGCCATAACCATGAAAGGCCAAATTCCTCTTTTAATCTCAGGTGCAGAAAAAGTAGCTTCTTCAACAGCAATTGCATGAGTTGAATTTGTAACCATAAGAAGAGCGCCAGCAAGAACAGGGCCCTGTATTTCACAAATCACTGGCTTATTCAAACTTCTTATTCTAAGGCTTATTTCTTCAGTTCCACCCCCGAGTGATGGCACATTCGAGGTGCTCTCAGATGATTTACCCGACATGGTACCAAGATCACCACCAGCACAAAACACATCACCATTTGCTTTTATTACTACAACTCTAATGTCTCTTTCCTGGGCAGCAAATGCCAACGAATAAATAATTTCATTAGCCATTACTGGATTAATGGCGTTCTTTTTTTCTGGCCTATTCAGAGTAATACACATAATATTATTTACAACCGACAATTCAATTGCCTCAAAGATTAGTCCTTCTAAAGATAAATTCTTATTATCCATTTTTAATTTCTTTTTTTAGTATCTTAGGAACTTCAATATGTTTAGCTCTTAAGTATTCACCAAGTGATTTTGCTTGTCCATCTTTTCTATTATTAGAAGAAATTCCATCTTCCAGAATGCCATGAATATAAAAATTTAATGACTTTATATTTGGAAGATCATATCTTTCAATTTTGAATTCAGATAAGTCTGGGAGGAGTTCTTTTAGCTTCTCAACGGATAAATAAGAACTAAGAAAAGAAAAAGCCATATCAGTCTTTGCCCATACTCCTAAATTGGCACATCCGCCTTTGTCTCCAGACCTAGTCCCAAAAATCCTTCCAAAAGCTATTTTTTCTAATTCATCCTCAGGGCAGGGGAGAATATCTACAGGTTCTTTTTGATAGTAAATATCATCGAGTCCTAACTCGCTTGTTGGAGTAATCTCGAACACCTCATCATTTAAGTGAACCACTTCTTTAATATGCTTACTTTCTACTAATGCAGGCCAATAAACAATTACAGGACCGCTAGCCTTTACACCGCCTTGAGCAAAAAAGCCTGGATAGTTAGCAAGAGAAAGTTCAACAATTTTTGCGCTAAAAAGTCTTCCTACCAAATCAGGATCCTTTGATTTTACTGAAAGAGAAAGTGTTGCCATTGCCTCTTCATTTGAGTTTGGATTTTCTTTATCCGTTCTGTGAAGATCTGTTCGTACTTCATCAAACTGCTCTCTACCACCAACAAGATTAAAGAGAGTATCTGTAAATGCTTGAGCTTTTTTTTCAATATCAAGCCCAGTTAAGATTAGATCCATACCATTTCTATAACCTCCAGCAAGATTAATACATGCTTTATGCTTATTAGGAGGGGAGCTACCTCTGCAGCCCGAAACAAAGACCCTATCTTTATCAACATCCTCTATTTTTAATGTATCAAAATGAGCTACAACATCAGGATTAATATAAGCAGGTGAACTAATCTCATATAAAAGCTGAGCAGTCACAGTTCCCATAGAGACCAAGCCACCAGTACCTGGATGTTTTGTTATAAAGAAACTACCATCAGATTGAATTTCAGCAATTGGGAAACCAACATTTTCGAAACTTGGAACTTCTTCAAAGAAAGCGTAATTGCCTCCTGTTGCCTGACAGCCACATTCAATAATGTGGCCAGCAGCAAGAGCGCCTGCAAGTTGATCAAAATCATCTCTTTTCCAATCAAATTTCCACGCAGCTGGACCAATTACGACTGCTGCATCTGTGACACGAGGGCAAACTACAATTTCAGCCCCTCTATCTAAAGCCTCTTTTATCCCCCATGCACCAAGATAAGCATTAGCTGTCAATGTAGTGTAGCCAGAATCTTTAAGAGAGATTTCTTTATCGATATTTATAAACTCTTCACCACTATTTTGAAGATCGCTCATTCTTGGCATTAAATCATCGCCATCGATATAGGCAACCTGCATCTCTAAACCTAATTCACTTAGAATAATTTGAATTTCATTTGCCATAGACTTAGGATTTAAGCCTCCAGCATTAGTAACAATCTTTATTTCTTTTTCCTTACAAGTTTTTGCAACATCTTTTAGCTGTTTAAGGAATGTACCAACATATCCTTTATCATCTCCTCTTTTCAGCTTTTGGTTAAAAAGAATAGTCATTGTAAGTTCTGCCAAGTAATCACCAGTTAGGATGTCAATCGGACCTCCTTCAACCATTTCTTTTGCAGCAGATAATCTGTCACCATAGTAACCACTGCAATTTGCTATTTTTATTACTTCAGAACCCACTTTTAAGAATCAACCACCATCAAAACGGCACCATTCTCGACCTGATCATTTTCCTTGATAAAAATATCAGCAATAACTCCATCTTCACTTGCCTTTATAGAATGTTCCATTTTCATAGCCTCTAGAATTACTAGAGTCTCTCCAGATTTTACTTTTGATCCTTTTTTTACTTTTAAATCGACTACTTTGCCCGGCATTGGAGCAACCAATCCACCAGCTTGCACCTCAAGACCTGGCATTGAAAATCTAGGTTTAACTTCAAAAGATACATCACCGCTAGGGATATGAACTAATATAAATTCAGCATCCTCAGAAATTCTAGATTTGACTCTTACACCATCAAAAACTAGATCTATATATTTATCATCAATATTAACTACTTCAACTTCTGAATTGAAAACAAGGAATTTATTTTTATTTATCAACTTATATTCAACGAATATTTCTTCACCATCGAGCACAAATGTAATGTTAGGATTCGGAAGTCTACCATTTGTCCATCCGGATGGAATATAAGGTGCGATATCTGAAGAGATTCTATTTCTCATTTGTTTCCACATGGCTGCAGCTGTTAGTGCAAGATTCAGCTCATCATTAGTAAGGTTTTTTACTCTTGGTGGTTTAACTCTCTCTATGAAGTCTGTTGTTGTATTTCCTTTTAAAAACTCATCAGACCTTAGTGTTGCAATTAAAAAATCTTTATTAGTAATAACGCCGCCAATATGAGAATCTTCCAAAGATTTAGCTAAAACTCTTGCAGCATCCTCCCTTGTTTCACCATAGGAAATAACTTTTGCAAGCATTGGATCAAAGTTAGTACCAATAACTGAATCTTTATGAACGCCAGAATCCCACCTAGTCATAAAATCATTTTCAGCTTGTTCGTAAGCAAACATTTTTCCTGTTTCAGGTAAAAAATCATTATTTGGATTTTCAGCATACAGACGAGCCTCTATTGAGGACCCTGTCCACTCAATGTCCTCTTGCGAGTACTGTAGCTCTTCACCTCTAGCAATTTTTATTTGTTCAGCTACTAAATCTATTCCAGTAACTTCTTCCGTAACTGGGTGCTCAACTTGCAGTCTTGTATTGACCTCTAGGAACCAAAATTCACAACTTTTATCATCAAAAAGAAATTCAACAGTTCCTGCAGACTGGTATTTTATTTTTTTTGCAAGATCAACTGCTGCATTACCCATTGCGAATCTTATCTCATCAGTTATTCTCGGAGATGGAGACTCCTCAATTATTTTTTGATGTCTTCTTTGGATTGAGCATTCTCTTTCACCAAGATGAATAACATTGCCGTGAGAGTCCCCAAGAATTTGGATTTCTATATGTCGAGATTTTTCTACATATCTTTCGATGAAAACTCTCTCATCTCCAAAACCTGATAAAGCCTCTCTTTTCGCACCTTCAAGCGACTCCTGTAGATCTTTTTTATCAGTAACTACTCTCATTCCTTTTCCGCCTCCACCTGCAGCTGCTTTTATTAGAAGGGGGTATCCAATTTTTTTGACTTCTTTTTCATCTGAGGTCATTGGAAGAGTGGGAACGCCAGCTTTTATAGCAAGCTCTTTAGCTTTTAATTTATCGCCCATTACAGAAATGACTTTAGGAGAGGGGCCAACCCAAATAATTTTTTCTTTGGTGACTCTTTTAGCGAATTCAGAATTTTCTGATAAGAAACCATATCCTGGATGAATAGCGCCAGCATTACTTTTTTGTGCTGCATCTAAAACTGCATCTATATCAAGATATCCTCCATCTGGAAGAAGTACTGCTTTATCAGCAAACCTAACATGAGGCGCATCCTTATCTGCGTCAACATAAATTGCAATAGTTTGGATGCCCATTGCTTGAGCAGTTCTCATTATCCTTAATGCAATTTCTCCTCTATTTGCAACTAAAATTGAATCAAACATTACAACCTAAACACTCCATACTCTTTGGCACCCTCTATTGGAGTGTTGTTACAAATTGATAAACAAAAAGCAATTATCTTTCTGGTATCTCTTGGATCAATTATTCCATCATCTGTTAGCATACTGCTTGCTACTAAAGCATGTGACATTCTCTCTGCAGCGTCTTCAACCATCTTTACAATTTCTGCATCTGCTTTTTCATCAAACTTCTCGCCAGTCCTCATTGCTTTTGCTTTCCTGACTATAGACATTACTCCTGCGATTTGCTCTGGGCCCATCACAGCAATTTTTGCAGTCGGCCACAAAAAGGTAAAACGATTGTTGTATGCTCTTCCAGACATTGCATAAGTTCCTGCACCATAGGAAGCACCAACAATTATGGTAATATGAGGAACTGTTGAATTTGATACAGCATTTATCATTTGCGAACCTTTTTTAATGATTGCCTGCCTTTCAAAATCCTTACCTACCAAGAAACCTGTTACATTTTGTAAGAAGATCAACGGTATATCTCTTTTGTTGCATAACTGAATGAAGCTAGCTGCCTTTTCAGCACATTCTGGATAAATTGGGCCATTATTACCTAGCACACCAACTTGATAGCCGTGAATACAAGCCCATCCACAAATCATAGTTTGACCATAAAGAGGCTTGAATTCCTCAAATTGTGAACCGTCGGTTACTCTAGAAATAATCTCTCTTATATCAACGGGAGACTTCAAATCCTCGCTTATCAATCCTAGAAGATCATCTTGATCATATTTAGGACTTTTAGATTCTTTTATTGGACCAATGCCTTTCTTCTCCCAATTAAGGTGTGAAACAACCTCTCTACAAATCCTAAGTGCATCCATCTCATCCTCAGCAAGATAGTCTGATAAGCCGGAGGTTTCTGAATGCATTTTTGCACCTCCAAGAGTTTCATCATCAGACTCTTCTCCAGTGGCCATTTTTACTAGAGGAGGTCCAGCAAGGAATACTTTTGATTGGTCTTTTATAAAAATATTGTAATCTGACATTCCTGGTTGATATGCACCGCCAGCAGTAGATGACCCAAAAACAACAGAAATGACCGGAATACGTAATTTTGACAGCTCGGTCATCTCATAAAAGAATCTTCCCGTGGCAGCAAAATGAGTTGTATGAAGTGTAGGCGCTATAGGAGCCTGCCCACTTTTACTACCGGTTCCCATACTCAGATCTCCACCAGCAGACTCAACAAAACTTATGAATGGAATTTGATTAACTCTTGCTATCTCAATTGCTCTCGCCCATTTTTCACCAACATAAACTGTCATTGCTCCAGCTTTAACAGATGGATCATTAGCAAATACTACACACTCAACACCTGCAATAACTCCAACTCCGCTAACGCAACCACCACCAACTATATAGTCAGTGCCATATGCTGCAAAAGGGCTAATCTCAAGAAATGGCGTATCAGGATCTAGGACTTTCATTACTCTTTCCCTGACAGGCATTTTTCCTCTTTTTGCCAATCTTTCGTGATGATGTTTACCTCCACCAAGCTCTACTTGATCTAGAAGGCCATCTAGAAATTCCAATTTATTAAGCATTACCTCTTTATTTTCTTGAAATTGTGAGGAGTTTTGATCAATGTTTGATTTCAAAATGGGGGCTAAATTCTTATTTTTCATAATGCAATTTGGGAGATGATATTATATTAACAATAGTAAAAATAAGGAAATTAAGATGGCAATAAAAATTTATAGTTGTGAGAATTCAAGAGGAGTTAGACCAATTTGGACAGCAGAAGAAATGGGATTAGATTATGAGTTGATAATGATGCCATTTCCACCAAGAGTTTTTATGAAAGAATATCTAGAAACCAACATACTTGGTACTGTTCCATTCATGGTTGATGGATCTGTAAAAATGACTGAATCTGTTGCAATTTCTCAATACTTAGTAGAAAAATATGGTCCAAGCGATCTTCAAGTTACGCCTGACGAGGATGATTACCCAAATTACTTAAATTGGTTATTTCATTCTGATGCTACTCTGACATTTCCACAAACTGTTGTTCTAAGATATAAACTCCAAGAGCCAGGGATTGCTGACGCTGCAGTAGAGGGATATAGCAGATGGTTTGTTTCAAGGTTGAAACTTTTAGAAAAAACCCTAGATAACAGAGAGTATTTGTGTTCAAACCGTTTTACCTTGGCTGATATATGTGTCAGTTATGCAATAAACCTTGCTGAAGCTCTAGGAATAGAGCAAGCATTTAAGCCAAATATAAAGCGATGGACAGATAATCTTTTTTCTAGACCTGCTTTTATAAAAAGCAAAGGCTTTAAATATGAACCTGAAACTTAGATTAGTTACTTTTTTCTCACTTATCCTATTTGCAAACTCTTTTGTATATGCAAATAAAACTAATCATATTCAAACCATTCATCTTGGTTCAGGTTGTTTTTGGGGCGCTGAAAAGGGATATGAATCCCTTGATGGAGTTATTGATGCAGTTTCAGGTTATGCGAATGGGTATGGAGTAAATCCAAATTATAGATCTATCATCCAGCTTAAGAACAAATATAATGAAAATAATTTTGCAGAGGTGGTAAAAGTAACCTTTAACAGCAATGCAATTTCACTTGATGAAATTCTAAAACATTTCTTTGAAACCCATGATCCAACACAGCTTAATAGACAAGGAAATGATATTGGAACTCAGTATAGATCAGTGATCCTATTCTCGAATGAAACTCAACGAAAACTTGCTCAAGATATTTTGAATGAGTATCAATCTCTTCTTTTTGAAGCGGGTTATGGGAGAGTAGTTACCCTTATAGAGCCATTAGACAACTTTTATTTAGCTGAAAACTACCATCAGGATTATTTAAAGAAAAATCCTAATGGTTATTGTCCAGACTTATCAACTGGTGTTGTATTCAATGAAAAAGAAAAAGATATTTTAGATAATCAAGATCTGCTTATCGGTAAGCAAATATTGATCCTGGACTCGCAAAATTATTGTCCCTATTGTGAGAAATTAAAGCTTGATGTAACTAATGAATACAAAGGAAGCATTCCGATGTCTTATAGAACATCGGATCAATTGCATGACTTAGAAATTAATGCTCCCACTTGGGCAACTCCATCTGTAATCTTCTTAGAAGATGGTAAAGAGGTTTTTTCACATCAAGGCTATATTGATCGAAAAGATTTCTATTTGATACTTGGAAAATTCAAATTAGGAGACACAGAAGCATATGATGTTGCATTTAATAATGGGACTGATGCAAGATTTTGTAAGGAATATGAAATCTTTAAAAATACTCCTGATGGCATATTTATAGATAAGCTAAGCGGAGATCCTCTATTTGATACTAGAGATCGATTCGTATCAAGATCGGGATGGCTTTCATTTACAAGACCAGTAGAGGGCTCAGTTTATGAAAAACCTGATAATAGTTACGGCATGCGTAGAACTGAAATTCGATCTGTATCCTCCGACATTCATCTAGGTCATGTTTTTGATGATGGCCCAAATGGGTTGCCAAGATATTGTATAAATGCAACCGTTTTAGAATTTGTTCCTAGAAAAGGTTCTATTTAATAAGAAATCCCATACCCAAATTCATAAGTTGGGTTTGCAGAGTCATCTGGTAAGTCTTCCTTTTGATTAAGTACTGATTCCATTGAGGATGGTATTTCAAAAGGTAATTTACCTGACGGATTAAATTCTCCAAACAGTCCCTCAAAAATTATCCGATCTTGAACACCAAAAGTTCCAATTAAACCAGATGAGCTTTCCTTGATACTTTTAAGAATAGCTGGTCTATTAAGATCTACAACTACAATTAGCTTCTTTTCATTTGAATAGGCTTCAATTTTTTTATTTATTTCTTTATTAAAATTTAAGTCTCCATTCGGAAACAATGTACTTAGAAAGTTATCAAAAGCTCTATTTAATCCAGATTCTTGATTCCCATTAAATACAGTGTGAATATACATAATAACTGCATCGGCATCATCTGGATCCTTTACTAATTCACCAAATTCTCTTGCTTCTTCTTCGCTTAAACCATCGACAAATATTTTTGATCCTTTTTTTATGGGTAATATCCCATTATTTTCTAGCAGAACTATCGATTTTCTCTGGGCCTCTAAGCCAGCTTCGATATTATCTTGTGTATTGACTTTATACTGGACGAGCTCCTCATTTACATAAGGGTTATCAAAAAGACCTAATTCAAATTTATTTAAAAGAATTCTTCTTACAGATTCATCAATTCTGACTTCTGTAATTTGACCATCTTTTACGAGATCTATTAAATAGTCTGTGTCCTTTTCTCCTCCGTATTGATCGATTCCAGCTTTAATAGACTTTTCATATCTTTGTTCAATTGAAAGCTCATCAACTCCCCAATGTCTTCCAGTAATAATCCCCCAATCAGAACAAATTACTCCATCATAGTTAAGCTCTTCTCTTAGAAGATCTTTGAGAATATAACTGTTGAAAGCCATAGCAACATTCTCATCTGTTTGACCAATGGGAATGCCATAATAAGGCATAATAACTTTGAGATTATTCTTTATTGCCTCTTTGAAGGGTAATAAGTGATATTCAAAATTACCACCTGGGTAGATTTGGTTTCTTCCGCTAAAAAGGTGCGGATCAAGTCCATTTTCTTGTGGTCCGCCCCCAGGAAAATGTTTCACCATTGTCAAAACGCTTTTATTGCTTATGTCGTTTTGTTGAAAGCCATTCATGTATTCGATGGTCATTTTTGAAGACATCTCAGCATTTGACCCAAAGGTGCCAAAGTTTCTAGCCCATCTTGGTTCAGTGGCTAGATCTGACATTGGATGTAAAGCTGTTCTTATGCCTACAGCTAAGTACTCATCCCTAACAATTTCTGCGAATTCTCTAATTATTTTTGGGTTTGATGTTGCAGCAAATCCTAATTGAGATGGCCACTTTGAGAAACCATCAACAGAAAAAGATGCTACACCTCCACCTTTTGGAACTTCATGAATAGGATCTGAGCTGATTGTTATTGGGATACCTAATCTTGATTTTGATGCAGTTTTTTGAAGAGAATTTATCTTCTTTGCTAACTCAACTGGACTAGGATTTCCATAAAGATTGAAATGAGTAATATGATCAAAAATTATTTGTGATTCCGTTGATGAATTCCCTCTTATTGCAATTTCATAAAGGAACATCAATAAATCTGGTTTGAGAATAAAAGGAGGGTGAAACATTTGACCAACTTTCTCCTCAAGAGTCATTTTTCTTAAAAGATCATTGGCACGATCAACTGGTAAATTTCTATGATCTTCATAAATATCTAATTGCCCATTCTTATTTAGGTCTCTAAATTCTTGCCCGTCTATAGTTAAGGTATTAACTTCTCCTGATAAGGCCCTATTTATTTTTATTTTCTCAACAGGCTTTATAAGTTTGAAAAAAAGAAGAACTAAAAGAATTATCAGCAGTGAAAGCAGCAAATAAAATATATATTTAAATATGCTCTTAATGCCTATCAATTAACTGATCCAATTATTTATTTAGTCTGAAAAGAAACCATTAACTCTTTCATAAGACTCAACAAATTCCTCTTTAAACTTTTGAACAGTTTGCCCAGCGCTTAAGGTTTCATTTACCAGTCCAATTCCTTGACCAACCCAGTAGGTTTCAAGTTGTTTTGCACCTTCATGACCAATTGCTGCTTGATCAGCAACTTTTTTGAGAGCGGGCTCACTTACCATAGTTTGAAGAGGCATAGGAAGAGGCTCTGGTGCATCTTTTGATTCCCACGCATCAACCCATGGAGATTTTAACTGTCTAGAATGCTTCCCAGTTCTGCTTTTTGATCTAACTGTGTGACTTGATGATGCAGCAATCATTTTTTCTTTAACATTATCAGATGTTTCAGCTTCTGTTGTTGGAAGAAATACAGATGCGCACCACACTCCATCAGCACCCATTGCCATAACTCCTGCCATTTGTTCTCCAGTGCAGATTCCTCCAGCGGCAAGAATTGGAACATCTCCATAAGGTTTTAGTGCTCTTCTTACTTCAGGAACAAGGACCATTGTTGAAACGCTTCCACAATGACCACCTCCTTCTGTGCCTGATACCACAATAATGTCGACACCAGCCTCAACTTGCTTAACTGCATGTTGTTTTGCACCAATTAGCGCAGCAACAGGAACATTGTGTTCTTTGCCCATATCAAGCATCCATTTTGGTGGGACTCCAAGGGCATTTGCAACAAGGCCAATAGGGTGTGAAAAAGCAACTTCAAGCACTTCTTTGGCTCCATCTAGGCCAGCTCCGAGGACTTGGTTAGAATTTTGCTCGGTTCTTTGAGAGCCTGCATCAGACCTCAAATCATTTGCTTCAATATCATGTTTTTCTAGAACATCAGCTCTAAATTCCCTATGTTCTTGAGGAATCATGGCTCTAAGATCATCTGTAGTTAAGTTTTCACCTTTACCAATGTAAGAATTAGGTACAAGGACATCCACACCGTATGGTTTGCCATCAACATGCTCATCTATCCAATTAAGTTCAATCTCAAGCTTTTCTGGAGAAAGTCCGACAGCTCCTAAAACTCCCATACCTCCAGCTTTTGAAACAGCAGCAACAACATCTCTACAATGACTAAAAGCAACCATTGGAAACTCTATATTTAATAATTCGCAAATTTGTGATTTCATTTTTTTCCCTATTTTTAGAATTTATTTTAACTCAGTTTTTTATTTGCATGGAAAATATAAAACAGTAATAATTTAAAAATGTTTTCAACTCCAGATCTCAAAGATAAGTATCAAAAAAAAGTTTTTCAAGGATTTGAATCAATGAAATCTTTTGGAAATAGAGACTCCTTTTTTGGACAAATTAAAACTGTTACCTGTCACGATGATAATTCTAAAGTGAAGGAAATACTCGGCACTAATGGTAAGGGAAAAGTGCTAGTCATTAACTCAAATTTGATAACACATGTGGCAATGATTGGAGATGAAATTGCTCAAAAAGCTATTGATAATGAATGGAATGGAATTTTTGTTGCTGGGTACGTGAGAGATGTTGAGCTCCTTAAGCAGATGGATTTAGGCATCTTGGCCCTTGGATCAACGACAACTAAGACAAACAAAAACAATAAAGGCTTTCTTGGAGAAGATGTTATTTTTGGTGGTGTTATTTTAAGTGAAGATTCTTGGCTATATGCAGATAAGAATGGATGGTTGGTTTCGAAGGAAGCCCTAGAAATTAACTGAATCTATAAGCTTGTCTTTTTCAACCCAAACATTGTCAAGCCAATCCCGAAACTCAGTTCTATAAGAAGGATCATTGAGATAATCTCTTCTTTTTAAACTTTCCGGAATCCTTAACTTTTTCACAAAAACCTTTACATCTGATAGATCACCAATACAAAAATCCCAAAATGATCTTTTCTTTGATTTATATACAATTGTGAAGTCCAAGAGATAATCGATTTTAGGAACAGCAGATAGGCCTAATGCAATACCACCTATCTTTGGCGCAAGTAAATTTTTATATGGAGAATTTTGCTCAGCATGTTTTTTTGGATTATTTCTGGTGCCCTCAGCAAAGCTAAATATAGTTGTTGGCTGTCTTTCAAATCTTTTGCATGATGCAATAGTATTCTGGTAATCAAGTTTTCTTAAATTTGGATTTTTTTCTAATTGTTGCTTCGAATGTCTATTCACGAAGGGCATATTAAGAGTAACATTTGCAAGAAATACTGGCGGTAGCCACCAAAGATCTTTCTTCATAAATATTTTAAACAAAGGGGCTTTAAAATTTGTTGCTGCTAAAACACAGAAGACATCACCCCATGATGCATGATTTGAAGTAGCTAAATACCATTCATCCATTGATACTTCATTTTCAATTATGAACTCCCATCTTTTTTGATGAAGGAATTGAATAGAGATCGCTAAAGATTTAACGGTAAGATCCCCAATTAAATTTGAAAACTTATGAAGAGATCTTTTGAAAGGGCGGTATTTAATAATTATTCTTGGAGAGTTAATTACTGTTAATGTTCCAAAGCCAATAAATAAGATTATAGCTATATTAATAAATGTAATTATTCCAATTAAAAAAGATTTTATTGTTCTCACGGATACCTCCGTTTTCTTTTAAAACCCTGTTAGATTAGCATATCTTTCCTGATGGAAAGTCGAATTCCCCAAAATTGTCTCGGCAACCCTTGCTCTTTTAAGATAAAAACCTATGTCGTACTCATCAGTAACACCTATACCGCCGTGCATTTGAACCGCTTCATTGCTTACAAGATGAGAAGTTTCACCAACAATTGATTTTGCAAGACTTGAAAGCCTTTGGAGATCATTTGAATTTTCCTCTGCTCCTTGCATTGCAGCCATAACAGCTGATTTTGTTAATTCAATTTCGCAGAACATTTCAGCTGCTCTGTGTTGGAGCGCCTGAAATGATCCTATTGGAACACCAAATTGTTTTCTCTCTTTGAGGTATTCAATTGTTATTTCAAATGCTTTTTCGCATGATCCTAACATTTCAGCAGAAAGAGCAATCCTTCCAACATCTAAAATCTCATTAATCGGTTCAAGACCCATATCAATTTCACCCAAAATCATAGTTTCATCAACATATACATTATCAAAAGTAATATTTGCATAGTTTCTTGAATCAGCCATATCAAGCTTCACTTTCTTTAAGTTGCTACTATCAGATTCAACTAGAAACATACTCAATCCACCAACATCATCATCTTCACCAGAAGTTCTTGCCACAACAATGATAATATCTGCACTTGCACCATCTACAACAAATATTTTTTTCCCGTTAAGAACATAGTTAGAGCCGTCTTTAATTGCTTTTAATTCGCAAATATTTGGGCTGTGATGACTATTTTCATCTATTGCCAAAGCAGTAGTTAACTCACCAGATGCAATTTTTGATAAGTACTTTTGTTTTTGTTTCTCTGATCCGAATTTTGTCAATGCTGTTGCGCCTAAAACTCCAGAAGCAAACAATGGAGAGGGCGTGAGAGTTTTTCCACATTCTTGAAGAATAACGCTCATGCCAGTTAACCCGAAGTTTGAACCGCCGTATTCTTCGGGAATTAAAATTCCTGACCACCCAAGCTTAACCATCTCACTCCATATTTCCTTATCCCAGCAAAGCTGATCGTCTGAATCTCTAAGCCCCCTTAAATGGGAAACAGGAGTTTTTTCAGATACAAAACTAAGCGCTGTTTCTTTAAGATAGTTTTGTTCTTCGTTTAAGATTAACTTCATTATCCTGATGGGAGCTCAAGCACTCTTTTAGAAATTACATTTAGTTGCACTTCTGAGGTACCACCTTCTATGGAGTTACCCTTTGTTCTCAGCCAAGCCCTTGTAAGATTCTTTTCACTATCATCAAACTCGTTCCCATCCCATGCAAGTCCATTAACTCCAGAGGCTGCAACCATAAGCTCGTGCCTTCTTTTGTTATGCTCAGTTCCGTAGTATTTGAACATTGAAGCTACTGCAGAAGCTTTACCTCCCTCATCTGCAGCTCTTTGAAGGGTCAATCCAAAAGCATGTTCTTTCATTTTATGATCTATAACCTTCGACCTAAATATAGGATTTGATATTTTTCCTTCATCCTCACCAAAATGTTTTTTGGCTAACGAAACAACATCTTTTTTGCTACCCATTCCAGCAGCAAGTCCAAAGTTAGATATAAATTTTCTTTCATGCTGTAGCAATTTTTTTGCAATTGTCCAACCTGAATTAAGCTCACCCACAAGATTCTCTTTTGGAACTTCAACGTTATCAAAAAATGTTTCACAAAATGGTGACTTGCCACTTATCAATGTAATAGGTTTAGTAGAAACTCCAGGATTTTCCATATCAATCAGCAAAAAGCTTATCCCGTTATGTTTTGGTTCTTTTGGTCCAGTTCTGACTAGAGCAAAGATCCAATCAGCTTTATCTGCATATGATGTCCAAACTTTCTGTCCATTTACTAGGAAATGGTCTCCCATATCTTCTGCTTTAGTAGCAAGACTTGCTAAATCTGATCCAGAACCAGGTTCTGAGTATCCCTGACACCATCTAATTTCACCTTTAATTATTTTAGGAAGGTGTTCTCTTTTTTGCACTTCATTGCCGTACTCAAGTAAAACAGGGGCAAGCATCCATATACCAAAACTAAGAAGAGGAGCTCGAGCTCCAATAGCAAACATTTCTTCATTAAGTATTTTTACTTCCTCTTTATTTAGGCCACCACCACCATATTCTTTTGGTACTGTGGGCATGGTCCATCCTTTTTCTCCCATTCTATCGAGCCATAATTTTGAATCAGGATTCTTATAAACTGCTTTTCTACCTCCCCATACTTCATCAATAGGTGTGTCAGCAGGTGCTCCAGCTCTCATAGTTGAGGGGCAATTCTTATCAAGCCAATCTTTGACTTCAACTCTAAAATTTTCTAAGTCGCTCATATTATTTATAAATGTAAATTAATTGAAAAATCAATTTTTAAATATTTTGCATTGAATATCAAGAAATGATCTCCAAAAAACGGTTAATAAATTCTTTTTTAATGGATGTATAATTCAATTATGTTTAAAAAAATTGGAGTAATTTATAAGGAATCCTTATCTTTTGTTAAAGATATATCTCCGCATATTGAAACTATTCTTTCACACTCCAAAGAATTGTATTTCCATGAATCAGCTGAAGATGCTCCAAGTGATTTTCCTAAGCTATCAAAAGATGAGCTTGGCGATCAATCTGATTTAATAATTGTATTTGGAGGCGATGGAACAATGCTTTCAACTGCCAGAGACTTTATTGCTTATGACATACCAATAATGGGTGTAAATTTTGGGCAAGTTGGTTTTCTAACAGATAGCTCTGAAAATAACTTTAAGCAATCAATCGATGATGTATTCAATAGCAATTTTAAATTAGAAGAGAGATCTTTTGTTAAAGCAGAATTCGGTGACAAAGAAATTTTTGGTCTCAATGAAATAGTTCTTCACTCAGGATCTTATGCACAAATGATGAAATTCAGTGTCACTGTTGATGATCAGCTTATCTTCGAAGAAAGAGCGGATGGATTAATTATTTCTACTCCGACAGGATCGACTGCGTATTCATTATCTGCTGGAGGGTCAATAATATATCCTAATCTTAAAGTCTGGAGCATCATCCCGATGTTGCCACATAATCTTTCCTCAAGACCCTTCATTATTTCTTCTGATCGAAAAGTTGAGATACAAGTAACTAGTGGTCCAGACAAAAATGCATATATATCTGCAGATGGTCAGACAGAGCTACCAATAGGTTATGGCACCAAAGTAAATATATCTGAAAAAAATGATGTCCTTAAATTAGTCCATCCATCAAATTATAATTTCTTTGAAGCATGTCGAGATAAGCTTGGCTGGGCATTGGACGTCACTAAAAGATAATCTTGCAACTCCCAAATAAAATATTTATCTGGTTAATAGCTTTTGCTTGTTTAGTATCTTTTTCTTCAAGCTTTGGCTCTAAATTAAATCTTATAGAGCCGATATTTTTTAATAAATTCCTGATAAGTTTCAATCAAATTCAATTTTATGACTTTCAAACAACCTATTTAATAAGTAATGAATGGTGGAGACTAATAACACCAATGCTTATCCACTTTTCTCCTACGCACCTAATATTTAATTGCTTATGGGTTTATATTTTGGGCAAGGAAATAGAAGAATTTGATGGCAAATGGCTTTTCTTGATCTTAATTTTAATTACTTCAGCTTCTAGCAATTATGCTCAATATGCTTTTTCTGGCCCATCAATATTTGGCGGTCTGTCTGGAGTTGTATATGGATTATTAGGGTTTTGTTTTGTTCAAGAAACATTTTCAAGAATTAATAAATATTCATTCCCGTCGGCAATTTATTTATTCATGTTTATTTGGCTATTCTTTGGTTTTACAGGATTCTTAGATCTATTAGGTTTTGGAAAGATAGCAAATTTTGCTCATCTGGGAGGGCTAATTTCAGGAATCATATGTGGTTATTTATTTCAGATGTATAATAGTCGAAAAAATTATGAGTAAATCAAAATTAAAGCAAGCTGTTTTTCCAGTTGCTGGACTTGGATCTCGCTTCCTCCCCGTTACAAAATCAATCCCTAAGGAGATGCTGCCAATAATTGACAAACCTTTAATTCAGTTTGCAGTTGAAGAAGCAATTGAAGCTGGAATCGAAGAGATAATTTTTGTAACAAGCCATACTAAAAAAGCTATAGAAGACTACTTTAGTATGAATTATGAGCTTGAGCACAGATTAAATGATTTAGGAAAGTCAGAAGTTGTTGAAATTATTCATCCCAAGTACTTAGATGAAATTAAATTTTCATTTATAAGACAAAGTGAGCCAAATGGTTTGGGACATGCAATTCTTCAAGCAAAACATATTATTACAGATGATTTTTTTGGGATTATTCTTGCAGATGACTTAATTTTGTCAGAACCGGGCTGCTTAAAGCAACTCCTTGAAATTCATGAGAAAACCCAGTCCTCGGTTCTTGGAGTTTTTTCTGCTTCTGAAAATCAAATATCAAATTATGGAGTAATTAGCTCAAAAAATATTGATGGTATAGAAAAAGTTGATGGAATAGTTGAAAAACCAAAACCTGCTGATGCTCCTTCAAATTTAGCTGTGTTTGGAAGATATATATTGTCAAAAGATATTTTCTTGAATATTGAACAAACAAAACCTGGTCTTAATAATGAAATACAGCTGACAGATGCAATTCAAGACTTGATTTCAAACCAAGGTGTTTTTGCATTAGAGTTTGAAGGCAGAAGATTTGATTGCGGAAGCAGAGAAGGATACATTTCAGCAATTATTGATAGGGCTTTAAGTATAGATAAATACAAAAGCATTATAGAAAAATAGATTGAAAGCTTTTATAAAGATTTTTAGATTCTTCCCACCGGAAACCGCTCACCATTTAGCTTTATTAAGTTTAAAAATTTTAAATAAAGTTGGGATTTTGAAGCTTTTCTTTCCCGACAATAAAGATTTTGATAATCCTAAAGAATATTTCAATCTTAAATTTAGAAACACGCTGGGCGTAGCAGCTGGTCTTGATAAGAATGGCGATTATGTTGATGAGCTTGAATCGCTTGGATTTGGATTTGTTGAGCTTGGAACAGTTACACCAAAACCCCAAGAGGGAAATCAAAAACCTAGGGTATTTAGATATTTAAACCAGCAAGCAGTTGTCAACAGGCTTGGATTTAATAATAAAGGAGTTAATTATTTAGTTTCTAAAATAAAAAATAAAAAATATGATGCAGTAATTGGAGTTAATATTGGAGCTAATAAAGAAAGCACAAATGATCAAAGGATAGAGGATTATGTCTTCTGCTTTGAAAAAGTTTACAAATATTGTGATTACGTCACAGTAAACATCTCCTCACCAAATACTCCAAAATTAAGGAAACTCCATAATCCAGATGAGCTTGAAAAGATTTTTAAAAGAATTAATGAAATCAAATCCACAAATAAAACTGAGATCCCAGTTTTTCTAAAAATATCACCAGATGAAGACGAAGAGACAATTTTTAAAATTGTTAACATATATAAAACTTTAAAAATTAATGGATTGATAGTTACAAATACTTCAATTGACAAGGATATTCTTGAGGGGTGCTCTCATGAAGGTGGGATTTCTGGCAAACCCTTATTTAAAAAATCTACCCAATTTTTAAAAAGGATACATGAATTTGATAAAGATATTTTCTTAGTTGGCGTTGGTGGAGTTTTCACAAAAGAGGATTATGAAAATAAGATAAGGTTAGGTGCTAGCTTGGTGCAGATTTATACTGGGTTCATTTTTGAGGGACCTGCAATCGTAAAAAAAATCTTATCTAGATGAATACCTACATCATCATAGGCTTGGTGATACTATTTTTAATGGGCTCAATAAATTTAGTAGTTCCTACCAAACAAACTCGCATGCTTTCAGATTTGAGACTCAGGGCTAGAAAAAAGGGATTCCAAATCTCATCCCTAACATCAAAGCAAAAGTTTGTTACAAAAAATGTTAAGTTTGTTTGTTACTCGCTCAAAAACATAAGTAATTTAAAAAATGCACACTATGTTTTTAAAGAATCTTCTCTTACTTTGTATGATCCAATAAAACTAAAATTCGATGAAAATTTTGAAGAAATAGAAAATAAAATATCGAATTTACCTGGCTCAATACTTGAAATTATTTTTAATGATTCATACATATCGTTTTTATGGAATGAGAACCTTGGCATTGATGAATTGGAAAAAATTGAGAAACAATTAAAGAATTTTTCTATATAATCTCTTGCCAAAATTATTAGAAACATGTTATTCCTAAAAAGGGAGAGCAAAATTTATGTCAAAATCACTTGTAATTGTAGAGTCACCTGCAAAGGCAAAGACGATATCAAAATATCTTGGTAACGAGTATATTGTTAAATCAAGTGTCGGTCATATAAGAGATTTACCAAAGGGAAAATCAAAAGCTAAGAGACAAAATTCAATCCCAAAAGATGCTAGCCCTGAAGAAAAGGCTAGATTAAAAAAAGAGCAAGAAAGAAGAAGGATAATTAGGAGAATGGGTATAAATCCTGATGATGGATGGACTGCCAATTATGAAATTATTCCTGACAAAGAAAAGGTAATAAAAGATTTAAGGAAAGCTTCAAAGGAAGTAGAAAAAGTTTATCTTGCTACTGATCTTGATAGAGAGGGAGAAGCCATAGCTTGGCACTTGAAAGAAGCTTTAGGAAAAAATAAATTTGAATATCACAGAGTAAGATTTAACGAAATTACAAAAAGCTCAATATTAGAATCTTTCTCAGATCCTAAGGAGATAGATCAAGATCTTGTAAATGCCCAGCAAGCAAGAAGATTTCTTGACAGGGTGGTAGGTTTTGAACTCTCCCCACTATTATGGAAGAAGATTGCAAGAGGCTTATCAGCAGGAAGAGTTCAGTCTGTTGCTCTAAGACTGCTTTGTGAAAGAGAAAAATTAATTTCTCAATTTCAACCTGAGGAATTTTGGGAAATATCAGCAACTCTTAAGGATTTTAATCATGAAGAAATCTTATTTAAGTTAAATAGAAAAAAAAGCGATCCTCTTCTAGAAGAAGATGAAGCGAAGAAAATTGAGGAACTCGTAAACAGTTCAAGTCTAAAAATATCTGAAATTACTAAGAAACCTACAACAGTTAAACCAAGAGCACCATTTATAACATCAACTCTTCAGCAGGCCGCTAGCTCGAAGTTAGGCTTTGGTGTTTCAAGAACCATGCGAGTTGCCCAAAAGCTTTATGAAGCTGGAAGAATTACCTATATGAGAACTGATGCTCCTAGCTTAAGTAATGATTCAATTGAAGATGCAAGATTGTTTATTAAAGATACTCTTGCTGAGGAATATCTAACTGAAAAACCACGAATCTATTCAGGGAAAGAAAATGCTCAAGAGGCCCATGAGGCAATAAGACCAACAAGCGCAAGCTTAACTCCCGAAAAGCTTACCGGTCACTCAGAAGAAGAAGTTAAATTATATGACTTAATTTGGAGACAGTTTATTGCATGTCAAATGCCAGATGCAAAATATTTATCAATTAATGCAAAAGTTGTTCTTGATGATTATGTTTTCAGTGCAAGAGGAAGAGAGGTAATCTTTGATGGTTATACAAAAATATCTAAACAAAATGCTAAAAAAGCAGATGAAGAAAACCTTCCAAGTTTAGAAGAGGGACAGGTTTTAAAATTGGCTGAAGTAAAGAATGAAAAAAAGTTTACGAAACCTCCTGCTCGATTCTCCGAGGCAGCACTTGTAAAAGAGCTTGAAAGCAAAGGAATAGGAAGACCATCTACGTATGCAGCAATTATTTCTACAATTCAGGCTAGGGGTTATGTGAAGCTTGAAAATAAAAGATTCTTCGTAAACAAAATTGGATTGATTGTTTCTGACAGACTGATGGAAAGTTTCAATGAAATCATGGATTATGACTTTACAGCCAATTTAGAAAATGAACTTGATGAAATAGCTTCTGGCAATCTTGAGTGGAAATCAGTTCTAAATAAGTTTTATCAAACATTTCAAGATGATCTTAATAATGCAGGATCAGCTGAAAATGGAATGAAGCCAAATGAACCAACTAAAACAAACATTATTTGTCCCTCTTGCAACAAGAGTAATATGTTAATTAGAAATTCAGCTAATGGTGTTTTCTTAGGTTGCGCAGGCTATTTCAAGTCTGGTGATGAACAATGTAAGCATACTATGAACCTCATAAGTGGTGATGAGGCAGTAAGTGTCGATGATCAAGAGGAAGCCTCAAATCTCTTCATTAAAAAACGATGTCATATTTGTGGTACTAGCATGGATAATTACCTAATAGATGAAAATAGGAAAATTCATGTGTGTGCAAATAATCCTGAGTGCTCTGGATTTCTTCTTGAAGAAGGTCAATTTAAAATTAGAGGATATGATGGACCAACCCTTGAATGTCATAAATGTGGGTCCGATATGCAATTGCAAACTGGAAGATTTGGAAAGTATTTTCTTTGTCAAAATGATAATTGTAGAGCAACTAGACAATTAATGAGGAACGGAGAACCCAAACCAATTGTTATGGATCCCATAAATACAAACATTGCATGTGAGAAGGTCGAAGATATATTCCTCCTGAGAGACAGCTTAAAAGGACTTTTCTTAGCGGCTAGTCAATTTCCAAAGAATAGGGAAACAAGAGCAATAAAGTCAGCTGAATTAAAAGTTATTGATGAAGTAAAGGAGCTTCTACCTGAAAAGCATCATTACCTAATAGATGGTCCTGATAATGACTTGGATGGATCACCCTTAGTCATTAGATATAATAAAAATCTAGACATTCATTATCTTTCTGCAGAAAAAGATGGCAAGAGGACTGGAAATAACTACTTCTTCGAGGAGGGTAGTTGGCAGAGAAAAGAAAAATAAGCACTTGAAATCTTATTAAGACTCTCTAAATAAGAATAGTAGCTTGCTTTTTATGAAGTTGGTGTTACGCTGAACTAAATCAAAAAAATGAATAACTATCTTGAATTAGCCCAATTATCAGATGGCACAATTGTCCTTAGAAGGTCTGATGATAAGGAAAATCCTTTAGTTAAAATTAAGTTTTCTGGCGAATCAAAGCAGTTACTTCAAGGACAAGAACTTCACATTGCTAAAGAGATGATTAGAGCAGGCATTGAATCAATAAGCGGTAATGTTTCTGATTTCGATGAATTTTTTGATTCGCAGTTAGATAATATAAAGAAAAAAGAAGTTACTCTTCACTAATTTTCTCGAATTAAACCTACGCTTTTTCCCTCTATGAAGAACCCTTCTGTTTCTTTATTAATGTATATTTCATCGAAGTCGTCGTTTGCCGGGATAAGTTTTATTTGATTACCCGATGACTGGAAGTATTTTAGAGTTACCTCATCATCTATCCTCGCTACAACTATATCCCCATTTCTAACTTCTGATGTCTTCTTAATGGCAACAAGATCATCTTCCATGATTCCAGCATCTTTCATACTAAGGCCCTTTACTCTTAAAAAGTAATCGAAGTCAGATAAGAAAAGTGACTCTTGAAATGGTATATGTTTTTCAATATTTTCATCTGCAAGAGTTGGTGATCCCGCAGCGACTAAACCAATAACAGGAATTGTTTGAGATTTTTCAGCAGTGTTTTCGGTCAGATTTATACCCCTAGATGCTCCATTTTCAATTGTTATATAGCCCTTTTTTTCAAGAGCCCTTAAGTGGCTCTCCGCTGCATTAGGGGATTTAAAGCCTAGCTCTCTACAAATATCCGCTCTAGTTGGTGGGAAACCAGTCTTTTTAATATAAAATTTAATACATTGAAGTACTTTCTTTTGCTGAATAGTAAGTTCTTTCATAATTTTACTGAATATATATACAGTATAAATAATATTTACTTTATAATCAACTTGAAATGAAAAAATCAAAATTAGTAATTGGTATCTCTTCTAGAGCATTGTTTGATCTTGATGAAAGCCATAAAATTTTTGAAAGAGATGGTGTCGATGCATATAGAGAATATCAAATCCTCAATGAAGAAAAGATCTTAAACCCTGGTAATGCTTTTGGACTAGTTAAGAAAATTCTTGAAATAAATAATTTATATAAATCCAAAGATAGAGTAGAAGTCATTTTGTTATCTCGAAACTCAGCAGACACAGGCTTGAGAGTTTTCAATTCTATTGAAGCTCATAGTCTTGATATTTCAAGAGCCGTTTTTTGCGGTGGAGAAAGCCCTCATAAATATGTAAAAGATTTTAACATTGACCTCTTTCTTTCAAGTAGCAATGAAGATGTAAGAATGGCTATCGAAAGCAATGTTGCTTCTGCAACGATAATTTCTGGTAAAAGTAACTTCAAGCAAGATAGCCATCTATTAAAAATTGCTTTTGATGGAGATGCTGTGATCTTTTCAGATGAATCTGAGAAAATCTATCATGAAAAAGGGATTTCAGCATTTATAAAGAATGAAACTAAGGGTGAGAAGAATAGCTTAGAGCCAGGACCAATGAAACCTTTTTTGATGGAATTAAACAGACTTCAAAGAGAGTTTACTCTTGATGAGTGTCCAATAAGGACTGCTCTGGTAACTGCTAGATCAGCTCCAACTCATAAAAGAGTAATTAAAACTCTTCGTGAATGGGGAGTAAGAATTGACGAATCTCTTTTTCTAGGAGGTATGTCAAAAGAAGATTTTTTAAAATCATTTCAAGCCGACATCTTTTTTGATGATCAATTGAAGAATATTCAAGATGCATCGGGTAAAATTACTTCAGCTCATGTTCCTTATGGTATAAAAAACGAGGTGAAGTAATTGGAAATTGTGTGTTTGGATATGGAAGGCACGTTGACCGAAGAAATTTGGCAACAGGTTGCTGAAGATACAGGAATAGAAGATTTTGCAAAAACTACCAGAGATATTCCCAGCTACTCAGATTTGATGGATGCTCGCCTTGAAGTTATGGAGCAAGAAGGGATAACTTTAAAAGATATTCAAAGGTCATCTTCAAAAGTAAAACTTCTTGATGGCGCACGAGATTTTTTAGATAACCTAAGACAAAATTTTCAGGTAGTAATCCTATCTGATACATTTCATGAAATTGCTACTCCGCTTATGGAGAAATTAGGCTTTCCTCTATTACTCTGTCATACCCTAAATGTTAAAGATGGCATGATTTCTTCTTATAAGCTTAGGCAAGAAAAAGCTAAACAAGAAGCCATTAAGTCATTTCAGGGTTTAGGATATAGGTGTTTTGCTGCTGGTGATTCGTTCAATGATATTCAGATGTTTGAAGTTTGTGAAAAAGGTTTTTTTATAAATGCTCCAGAGAAAGTTATATCTAAGTATCCTGAAATAGAGGTAGTAAAGGACTATAATGACCTAGAAGCCAAACTTTTAGAAAATTCTATTTATCAGTATGAATAAACTGTCCTTGAAAGAATACATAAGACCCGATCTTGAATTAAGTGGAGGAGAAAATAATCTTCTTCTACACAGCTGTTGCGCACCATGTGCAGGTGAAATTATGGAGGCTGTTGCAGCAGCGAACATTAAAACTACGGTTTACTTCTATAATCCAAATATCCATCCGTTGGAAGAATATGAAATAAGAAAAGAAGAAAATAAAAGATTCTGCGAAAAACTTGGATTTGATTTTGTTGATGCAGACTATGATAAGGATAATTGGTTTCAAAGAGTAAAAGGCTTAGAGAATGAACCCGAAAGAGGAAAAAGATGCACAGTTTGCTTTGATATGAGATTTGAAAGATCAGCACTTTATGCTCATGAAAATAATTTCAACTATTTCGCCACAACACTGGGTATCTCAAGATGGAAAGATATGAATCAAATAAATGACTCTGGAAAGCGAGCTGCAGAGCGGTATGAGGATGTAAGTTACTGGGATTTCAATTGGAGAAAAGATGGTGGCTCCTCAAGAATGGTAGAGATCTCAAAACGTGAAAATTTTTATCAGCAAGAGTATTGCGGATGTGTCTACAGTCTCAGAGATACAAATAGATGGAGAAGGGAAAATAATAGAGACAGAATTATAAGAGGAGTAAAGTTCTACTCATAAAAATGTCGGCAGGAAAAAGATTTAGAGAAGCACTAGAAGAAAACAATCCCTTAAAGATTGTTGGTGCAATAAATGCATATTCTGCAATTCTTGCAGAGAGATCGGGTCACAAATGTATTTATTTATCTGGAAGCGGAGTAGCTTCTGCATCATATGGTATTCCTGATCTAGGCTTAACATCTCTTGAAGATGTACTGGTAGATGTTAAAAGGATTTCTAAATCAACTTCATTACCATTATTAGTAGATATAGATACAGGATGGGGTGATGGAACTAATATTTCAAACAGTATAGAAAAAATGATTGAGGCTGGAGCTGCTGCTGTTCACTTAGAGGATCAAATTGAAGCTAAAAGATGTGGACACAGACCAAATAAAAAGTTGATTTCATCAAAAGAGATGTGTGAAAGAATTAAAAGCGCAATTAAGGGAAGAACTGATCCAAATTTCTTTATTATTGCAAGAACGGATGCTTTCGCCTCAGAAGGTATTGAAGGCTGTATCCAAAGATCAAAAGAATATATTAATGCAGGAGCTGATGGAATATTTCTTGAAGCTATAACCTCTCTTCAAGACTATAAAGAGCTAAAAGAAGCTATTCAAAAACCAATTCTTGCAAATATCACCGAGTTTGGTAAAACTCCTCTTTTCAAAGATCATCAATTAATGGATGCTGGGGTAGATATGATGCTATTTCCTTTGTCTGCTTTTAGAGCTTCCTCTAAAGCCACTGAAAAAGTATATGAATCAATACTAAAAAATGGGACGCAGGAAAATGTTTTAGATATAATGCAAACGCGTGATGAGCTTTATGACAGACTAGATTACTTGAACTTTGAAAAGAATCTCGATGAGTACATAAAAAATATGGAGGATCATTGATGGAAAAGAAGCTTGAAGGAGCCGGATTAAGAGGTCAAGTCGCAGGAGAAACTGCACTTTCAACCGTAGGTAAAGAGGGTAAAGGCCTGACTTACAGAGGTTATGCGATTGAAGATTTAGCGGAGAAAGCAACTTTTGAAGAAGTTGCCTATATGCTTCTTTATGGAAAATTACCTAATCAAGAAGAATATGACTCTTATACCTCTAAGCTCAGGCAATATAGAGATTTACCAAGAGAGTTAAAAAATGTTTTAACAGCAATACCAAAAGAAACTCATCCCATGGATGTGCTTCGAACTGGTACTTCTATGTTAGGAAATCTTGAGCCAGAAGGAGATTTTACTAATCAAAATGATACAGCTGATAGAATTCTTGCTGCCATGCCCTCAATAATGACATATTGGTACAGAGCATCTCATTTTGGCGAAGATATAGATACTCTTACAGATCATAAAACTATGGGCGGCCAGTTTTTAAGTTTACTTACAGGAAGCGAGCCAAGTGATGAACACATTAGAGCACTTGATACTTCTCTTATTTGCTATGCAGAACATGGCTTTAATGCATCGACATTTACAGCTAGGACGTGTGCATCAACACTGTCTGATATGCATTCATGTATTACTGCTGCAATAGGAACATTAAGAGGACCACTTCATGGTGGTGCTAATGAAGCAGCTATGGAAATGATAGAAAGATTTTCTTCAAGGGAAGAGGCTAATATTGGTGTGAAGAATATGCTAGCAAACAAAGAAAAGATTATGGGTTTCGGTCATGCGGTTTATTCAAATGAGGATCCTAGAAACAAGATTGTAAAAGCATGGGCAAAGAAACTTAGCTCAAATGCATCCAACCCTGTCATTTACGAGGTTTCGGAAGAAATTGAAAAGGTAATGAGCGAAGAAAAAAATCTCTTTGCAAATACAGATTTTTATATGGCATCTGCATATAATTTTTTAGGCATACCAACACCAATCTTTACGCCACTTTTTGTAATTGGTAGAACCTCTGGTTGGGCTGCCAATGTGATGGAACAAAGAGCAGATAATAGAATTATAAGACCTAGTGAAGAATATATTGGACCCGAATCTGCAACTTGGGTTGATCTTCAAGATAGAGATTAAATGATAAAAATCTTTAGCTTAATTATCCCATTTCTATTTTTTTCTTTAGAAACAACTTCTAATGATTTTGATTCATTAGAATGCAGAGAGGGCAATCCAGAAGTATTTTTTATCACTCCTAATCAAAATTTAGTAACCTCTTCAGGAGTAATAAATTTAGAGTTTGGCATTAAAAATTTTAATATTGCACCAGCTGGTCAAATGGCTTGTGATTCCGGACATCATCATCTTCTTATCAATGTTCCGCTTCCCGATTTAACTAGGCCAATTCCTTCAGACGAAAATCATATACATTACGGCAAAGGACAAACCTCAGACACTATCGAGTTACCAAAAGGAGTCCACAGATTAAGGTTAGTTCTTGGAAACTTCGCACATATTCCTCATGAAGACCCAATAATCTCAGATGAATTGATTATTGAGGTAAGGTAATGTCACAATTTTTTGATATTAACTCAAGACCAGATCCTGATGAATTAATAATCCAAATTGCTGATTATGTTATGGATTATGAGATCCAATCAGATGAAGCATATGAAACTGCAAAAAGCTGTTTAATAGACACTCTAGGGTGTGGCTTGCTAGCGTTAAGTTTTCCAGCTTGCACAAAATTACTTGGGCCAGTTATTGAGGGAACAGAAGTACCATATGGCGTAAGAGTTCCAGGAACCTCTAATTTATTAGACCCCGTAAAGGGGGCATTTGATATAGGATGTATTATAAGATGGCTTGATTTTAACGATACTTGGCTTGCAGCTGAGTGGGGACATCCATCAGATAATCTTGGTGCAATACTTTCTTGCGCAGATTATGTCTCTCAAAAGAACATTGAAGCCGGCAAAGAACCACTGAAAGTATTGGATATTCTGGAAATGATGATTAAAGCTCATGAAATCCAAGGTATTTTAGCTCTCGAAAATAGCTTTAACAGAGTTGGTTTAGATCATGTAGTTCTTGTCAAAGTAGCATCAACTGCAGTAGCAACAAAAATTTTAGGTGGAAATAAGGAAGATGTTATTAATGCTTTAACTCATGCTTGGTTGGATGGACAAAGCTTGAGAACATACAGACATGCTCCAAATGCAGGGTCACGAAAAAGCTGGGCTGCCGGTGATGCGACAAGTCGCGCAGTAAGACTAGCAATGATTACCTTATCAGGAGAGATGGGGTATCCAAGTGTTTTAACTGCAAAAACGTGGGGGTTTGAGGATGTCCTTTTTAAAGGTGAGTCTCTAAGAATTCCACAAAGCTTTGGTTCATATGTCATGGAAAATGTTTTATTTAAAATTAGTTTTCCTGCTGAATTCCACGCACAAACAGCAGTTGAGGCAGCAGTGAGCATGCATCCTGAAATTATCGATAGGCTTGATGAAGTTGATAAAATTGAGATAACAACACATGAGTCAGCAATAAGAATCATTTCTAAAGTTGGCGAACTTAACAATCCTGCAGATAGGGATCACTGTCTTCAATATATGGTCGCTATTGGCCTTCTTAAAGGTGATTTAGTAGCTGAGGATTATGAAGATGAAGTCGCACAGGATCCAAGAATTGATGAATTAAGATCAAAAATGGTTGTTACCGAGAATAAAAAATATTCTGAGGATTATCTTGATCCTGAAAAGAGATCAATAGCTAACAAATTGAGAGTACTTTTCAAAGATGGTTCTTCCACTCAAGAAATTGAGGTTGAGTATCCTATTGGCCATAGAAGAAGAAGAAATGAAGGCATTCCAGTGCTTGAGAAAAAGTTTTTAAGTAATCTTAAGACTGTTTTTGACGATTATAAATCAGAGCAGATTTATAAAGAGTTCTTAGATTTTGATAAGCTTACATCTATGAGTGTAGTTGATTTTCAAAAGCTTCTATCTCTCTGAAACACTTATAATCTCAGCGTTTTTTAAAAAATAGCATATAATACTCCGCTATGTCAGGTAACATATTTGGAAAAATCTTTTCTGTAACGACTTTTGGTGAAAGTCATGGCGAAGCTATGGGCTGCATAATTGACGGATGTCCACCTAATTTTGAAATAAAAAATGAAGATATTCAGATGGAGCTTGACAGAAGAAAGCCTGGCCAATCAGATGTTACTACCCAGAGGAAAGAGGACGACAAAGTTGAAATCATGTCAGGAGTTTTTGAAGGAAAAACCCTTGGAACTCCTATAGCATTGTTAATCAGAAATGAAGACCAGATTTCAAAAGATTATTCAAATATTAAAGATACATTTAGGCCAAATCATGCTGACCTCACATATCAAGCAAAGTATGGTATTAGAGATTACAGAGGTGGTGGCAGATCAAGCGCAAGAGAGACAGCAATGCGAGTTGCTGCGGGAGCAGTTGCTAAGAGGTATTTAAATACACATGGAATTATAACCCAGGGCTTTGTATCACAAATTGGAAGTATTTCTGCTGATACAGTTGATCTTGAATTTGTAAATGAAAATAAATTCTTCTTTCCTGATAGATCAAAAATTAGCTCACTTGAAGAGTTTTTTGAAGAACTCATCAAAGAAGGAGACTCAATAGGTGCCAAGCTAAATATTAAAGTCCAAAACTGCCCAGTTGGCCTTGGAGAACCTGTTTTCGATAAATTAAATGCTGATTTGGCAAAAGCCATAATGAGTATCAATGCCGTAAAATCGGTTTCTATTGGCAACTCTGACATGATTCCATTTTCTAAAGGATCTGAGCTAAGAGATGAAATTACCAAGACCGGATTCGATTCAAATAATTCTGGTGGAATCCTTGGTGGGATTTCAAATGGTGATGATATTGATATAAGTTTTTTAATTAAACCCACATCTAGCATAAGTAAAGCCACAACATCCATAGATAAAGATGGAAATGAGGTTGAGCTTGAAATTAAAGGGAGACACGATCCTTGTGTTGGAATTAGAGCAGTACCAATTGCTGAGGCAATGGTGAACCTTGTTTTAATTGACCATCTTCTAAGAAACAAGGCACAGTGCGGTGATGTTGATCAAAAACTCCCATTTGTAACGGAATAATGGGATACACCATATATGACAAGCTCTGGAATGAGCACTTAATAAGATCCTATGATGATGGAGACTCACTAATTTATATTGATAGGCATTTTCTTCATGAAGTAACATCTCCTCAAGCTTTTGAGGGCCTCAAAAAAAAATCACTCAAACCTTGGAGAATTAATGCAAACATTGCTACTCCAGATCACAATGTTCCAACTACAAGGGATAACAAATTTAGCATTGAGAGCATTGAGGACAATATCTCAAAGTTGCAGGTTGTTGAGTTAGATAAAAATTGTAATGATTTCGGCATAAAACAATTTAATATCAACTCAAATAATCAAGGCATAGTTCATGTAATTGGACCAGAATTAGGCTTAACGCTTCCTGGAATGAGTATTGTTTGCGGCGACTCTCATACTTCAACTCATGGTGCTTTTGGTTGTCTTGCAATGGGAATTGGAACATCTGAAGTGGAGCATGTTCTTGCAACTCAAAGTTTAAAAGTAAGGAAGCTTAAAAATATGAGAATAAATTTTGAGGGGTCGATACAAGAAGGAGTATCCTCGAAAGATATTATTTTATATTTAATTAGGACAATAGGAACTGCAGGTGGAACAGGATATGCAGTTGAATTTGCGGGATCATATATACGAAATATCTCTATGGAAGCCAGAATGACAATATGCAATATGTCTATTGAAGCAGGAGCTAAAGTAGGACTAGTGTCTGTTGACGACAAAACTATTAAATACGTTAAAAAACATTCAAATCTTGAAGATAATTTAATAAATGATGCTATTAAAAAATGGAAAAATTTAACAACTGATAAAGAAGCAATGTTCGATAAAGAAATTGATATTGATGTATCAAAAATTAATCCTCAAGTTTCTTGGGGCACATCACCAGAAATGGTAATTGATTTCAACGAAAAGATTCCATCGAGCTCAATTTTTTCTGCTGAAAAAAGAAAAAGCTTAGATCTAGCTAAAAATTATATGGGATTGTCAGATAATCAGGAATTGAGCGATTTAGATTTCGATAAAGTATTCATTGGATCATGCACTAATTCTCGAATTGAAGATCTAAGAGAAGCCGCAGAAGTTTTGAAAGGTCAAAAGGTTTCTGAAAATATACAAGAAGCTATTGTTGTTCCTGGGTCTGGAATGGTTAAAGAACAAGCAGAGAAGGAGGGAATTCATAAAATATTCATCGATGCTGGATTTCAGTGGAGGGCACCGGGTTGTTCTATGTGCTTAGGTATGAATCCAGACCAATTAAGTCCTTATGAAAGATGTGCTTCAACTTCAAATAGAAATTTTGAGGGCCGGCAGGGTAATTTAGGAAGAACGCATTTAATGAGTCCAAAGATGGCTGCTCTAACCGCAATAAACGGAAGGATTGTAAAAGAGATTTAAGATGAAAGATTTTATTGAAGGTATTGTAGCTCCAATTGATAGAGATAATATAGATACCGATCAAATCATCCCAACAGAATATTTAAAATCTATTAAAAAATTTGGATATGAGGATTATCTTTTTGATGGCTGGAGATATAAAGATCAGGGTCGTCTTGGAATGAAAAAAGGTGAAAGAAAAATCAATCATGAATTTATTCTTAACAATTCGCCTTATGATGAATCTAAAGTTTTGCTTACAAGAGATAATTTTGGATGCGGCTCAAGTAGAGAGCATGCAGTTTGGGCTCTCAGAGACTTTGGTATTGAAGTTGTTTTAGCAAGCTCATTTGGCGATATTTTTTATAATAATTGTTTCAAAAATGGTGTTTTACCGTTAAAGCTCAAAAAAACTGAAATTGAAAAACTATTTTCATTGTCTACAGATAGTCCAGTATCTATTTCAATAAATATAAAAGATAAAGTTATACTTTTTAAAGATAAGCTCTCTATTGATTTTGATCTTGATAATAATTTAGCTGAAAGAATCATCTATGGCCTTGATGAGATCGATATTACTCTTAAAGATTCAGAATTAATTAAGAAATTTGAAGAACATAGAAAAGAAAATAACCCATGGATTTTCGAATGAATAAAAAGATTCTTATTTTGCCAGGTGACGGCATCGGCCCTGAAGTAACAAGTTCTGCAATGGAGATATTAAGATTTGTTAAAGATCTATACTCTCTTGATCTTGATATTGAAACTCATGATGTTGGCGGAGCAGCCTATGATAAGACTGGTTATCCTCTTCCTGATAAGACTTTAGAGATAGCTAGAAAATCTGATGCTATTCTCTTCGGAGCTGTAGGTGGTCCAGAATGGGAGGATTTAGATTGGGATAAAAGACCAGAGCAAGCATTGTTAGGATTAAGAAAAGAGCTAGGATTATTTGCTAACCTAAGACCTGCCTTCCTTTTTAATGAGCTTGCTTCAGCTTCACCAATAAAAGAGGAAATTATCAATGATTTAGATATCTTGATAGTAAGAGAGTTAACAGGCGGTATTTATTTTGGTGAGCCAAGAGGAATTGATACTTCTTCAAACCCTCCACATGCTTTTAATACAATGATTTATGACGAAAAAGAGATCGAAAGAATTGGTCGAGTAGCTTTTGAATCAGCTCAAAAAAGGAATAAAAAACTATGTTCAGTAGAAAAAGCAAATGTTCTTGAGGTTTCAAAGTTTTGGAGAGAAATAATTACAAACCTATCAAAGGAGTATCCTGATGTTGAATTGACACATCAGCTTGCTGACAATACTGCAATGCAATTAGTACTTGATCCCAATCAGTTCGATGTAATTGTTTCTAGTAATCTATTTGGTGATATTTTATCTGATATTGCTGCAACGCTAACCGGCTCTATTGGTATGCTTCCTTCCGCATCACTCAACAGCTCTTCTCAGGGAATGTATGAACCATGTCATGGCAGCGCACCTGATATAGCTGGTAAAAATTTAGCAAACCCTTTAGCAATGATCCTCTCCCTAGCAATGGCTTTTAGGTACTCTCTTGAAAATTCTGAAGCAGCAAGCACAATCGAAAAATCTGTAAAAGAATTTATCTCAAGAGGTTTTAGAACAAAAGATTTAACCGATGATTCATCCTTTTTAGAGACTGATGAAGTTGCTTCCGAGCTTATTTCAATAATCAAGGAAAAATCTAATGTCTAAGTTAGCTATAGTTGGAGCATCTGGATTGGTTGGAAGAAATTTACTAGAACAACTACAAAAAAGAGAATTTAAAATCGATGAGATTTTTTTATTAGGTAAAAAATCAGCCGGCTCTTCAATAAATTTTTTAGACAAAGATTGCAGAATTGAAGACATTGATGAATTTGATTTTAGTAAGCCTGACTATGCAATATTGTCTGCTGGTTCTGATGTTGCAAGAGATTATGCGAATAAGTTTATCGAAGCCAACTGTAAGGTTTTAGATATGTCTTCCTACTTTAGATATGAAGATAATGTACCACTTATAATTCCAGAAATTAATGGGCATATCATAAGTAAGAAAACTAGTCTGGTTGCTAACCCTAACTGCTCAACAGCTCAGCTCTTGATGATCCTCGATCATATCCATAAAGAGTTTAGTATCGAAAGTGTTATTATCACTACCTTTCAAGCAGTGTCAGGTGCAGGTGAACAGGGTATAAAAGAGCTTGAAAATCAGTCTCAGTCAATCTCTGCTGTTTCCAATATATTTTCTAAAACCATAGCAGGAAATGTAATACCTCAGTGCGATAAATTTTTAGATAATGGTTTTACGAAAGAGGAAATGAAGCTCAACTGGGAAACAAAAAAAATATTAGATGAAAAAATTAATGTAACTTCCACTTGCGTAAGAGTGCCAGTAATAAATGGACACTCTGAATCAGTTTTTATAAAAGTAAGAAATGAAGCCTCAAGATTAAGCATAATAAAATTACTTGAAGACAAAGAGGGCATAAAAGTAATTGATGACCCATCAAAAGAAGCTTTCCCAACTGCTCTTGAAAATGCAAATAAAACAAATGATGTTTATGTTGGAAGAATTCGTTCAAGTAAAATAAATAATGAAGATTGGATATCCTGCTGGATTGTTGCTGATAATTTGTTTGGTAAAGGTGCTGCTTTAAATGCAGTACAAATCTTAGAATTAATGAAAAAAGCTGATGAAAATTAAAAAAATAAGCTTTTTTCTTTTTTTTATAATTTTTTCATCACTTTCTTCATCAGAAATTACCTATTTATCTTCAAAAACATTTCAAGATGAAAATGCAATACAGATAATAATATCAATTAATTCCACAGAAGAAATTGATAAAAGCGATATTAGTATTTTTGAGTATCAAACATCATCTTCAATATTAGATTCGCTTTTTAATTTGAGTCTAAGTAGAGTAAATATTAGTGAATACAATTTAAGTTTTGAGAAACTAAAAGATACTGATACTCCTTATGCTCTATTCACAATTGAGATTAAAGATAACAGAAAAGACTTTTTTATTTTTCTTTCAGACGACTCATATACTTCAATTCTTCAAATTGAAACAGTTGAGGTCTCTAGCCCTCAAATTATTGAGGAAGAAAAACCTTCCAACGAGATAGTCATATTAGCTGATGAAATTACTACCGTCTGGTCTATGGCTGAATCGCTTAATTACGATGATCTAAGTATTTATCAAGTAATGTGGAGTATTTTCGAAAATAATAGAGGTGCTTTTATTGACGATAACATTAATTTAATTAGAAATGATATGGATATTCTTATTCCTGAATTACAGTCAATTAGAGAAATTGATAAGTCTTATGCAAAGTTTAGTATTAGGGAGATGGTAGATACTAATACTTTTGAAACACAGCAAATGCTTACATTGGTGGCTCCAGAACCAGAAGCAATTATTGAACAAGAAATTGAAGTAACTCAGCAAGAGAAAACCCAAAATTTTGATATCCAAAATCAAGAACAAACTACTTTAGACCCTCAAGCTATAATTGAATCTCAAACAAGAATAATTGAAATTGAAAGAAATGAGGAAATAGAAATTTCAAATGGAGAAATTAATTCTGGAGTAAATATTTTGCAACTATTAATAGTAAGTTTAGTAAGCCTTGCAGGAGGATTTCTAATAGCAATTTTTTTAATAAAAAGGAATTTAGTTACTGCTAAAAATGAATCTAAACCAGATGATGCTTTATCATCGATGCCTAAGGGACTTAGTATCAAAAATGATCCTTTCATTCAGCAGTTTGATTTAGCTATAACTCTATATGAAATGAAGGATTATGAAAAAGCCAAAATTTTATTAGATGAAATTATCGATAAAGCCAAAAATCAAAAACTTATTCAGCAGGCGGTTGATCTGAGATCAAAAATATAGGGGTTAAAGTTGAAACTAGCCTTCAAGATTCAATATAAAGGAACTAATTATTCCGGTTTCCAATCTCAAAAAAATGCTAACTCTATTCAAGATGAGCTTATAAGAGCTTTCAAAGGAATTTCTGTTGATAATGTGCAGATGAATTACTCAGGGAGAACTGATAAAGGCGTTCATGCGCTTGGTCAGGTTTTCGATGTAGTTGTAAGTCAGGATAGATCAGATATGCAATGGATCAATGGCCTAAATTCAAATCTTCCTAATGACATATCTGTAGTTGATTTAGATAAAGTAAAAGACTCATTTCATTCAAGATTTGATGCAATTGATAGAACATACTCTTATTTAATTTTTAATAGTCCATCGAGGAATGTTTTGCTTGATGATTTTTATTATTGGGAGCAAGCAGAGTTAGACATTAAGAAAATGAACGAGGAGTCCAAGTGCTTAATTGGAAAACATGATTTCACATCATTTAGGAGTCTAAGTTGTGGATCTAATAATCCCGAAAGGAATATAAAAAAAATAGAAATTAATAAATTAGGAAATATCATCGAAATAAAAATAACTGCAAATGCATTTTTACAAAATATGGTTAGAATAATTGTTGGGACTTTATTAGAAATTGGTAAATACCAAATTAAAATCCCATTAAAAGAAATACTTGAAAGCAAGGATAGGAATAACGCTGGAACAACTGTAAATCCTAGAGGATTAATTTTTCTTGGCCCTAGTTATGAAAATATTACAAAGTTTAAACCGGAAAAGAGTCCTTTAATTTGAATATGAAAATAAAAATTTGTGGAATAACAGAAATAGAAACACTTAATTTCCTTATTGAAAATGGAGTTGACTATGTTGGTTTTATTTTTCATGAAAATAGTCCTAGAAATGTTACTCATACATTTATAAATGAGATAAAAAATATAGATTTTCGAAAAACTAGGCCTGTTTGCGTATTTGTTAATCCTGAAAAATCATTTGTTAACTCTTCATTAAGTTACTTTGAAAATCCAATCATTCAATTTCACGGCGATGAGTCAGAAGATTTTTGTAAATTATTTGATTGCGAATTTTGGAAAGCATTAAGGATAAAAGATATTAAGTCTCTCGAAGACATAAAACACTTCAAAAATGCACAAGCAATTTTGTTTGACACCTTTAAAGAAGGTATTTATGGAGGAACTGGAAGCAGCTTTGATTGGGAAATACTTAATACAGATTTATTCCTTGATAAAAAGATAATTCTTTCAGGAGGGTTATCTATTGAAAATTTAGAAAATGCCTTAAAGATAAATCCATGGTGTCTAGATTTTAATTCTGGGGTAGAATCATCTCCTGGCTTTAAAGACCACTCGAAAATTACGAAAATACTAAGCTTAATTAAGAAATGAAAGATAACTTACCAGATAAAGATGGATTCTTCGGTGAATATGGTGGCAAGTTTGTTCCAGAAACTCTTATGTATGCACTCAATGAACTAGAGCAAACTTATAAAACTCTAAAAGATAACAATGATTTTAATGCGGAGTTTCACAAAGATCTTGCAGAATTTGTAGGCAGACCATCTCCTTTATACTTTGCAAAAAGGCTTACTGAGCATTACAACACTGCTTCAATTTGGTTGAAAAGGGAAGATTTAAATCATACCGGTGCTCACAAAATAAATAACACAGTTGGACAAATCCTTTTAGCTAAATATATGGGAAAAAAAAGGATTATTGCGGAAACTGGCGCAGGCCAACATGGAGTTGCAACTGCTACAGTTGCTGCAAGACTTGGACTAGATTGTCATATATACATGGGATCTGAGGATGTACGGAGACAATCACTTAATGTTTATAGAATGAAGCTTTTAGGTGCTGAAGTCCATGAAGTAAATTCTGGTTCAGCAACTCTTAAGGATGCCCTCAATGAGGCTTTAAGAGACTGGGTTACTAATATTGAAGATACATATTACATTATAGGCAGTGTTACAGGGCCTCATCCTTATCCGATGATTGTAAGAGATTTTAATGCAGTTGTAGGATATGAGCTGATTGACCAATCACAGGAATCATTTGGAAGAATGCCAGATTCAATAATTGCCTGTGTTGGAGGTGGATCAAATGCTATGGGTATTTTTTATCCTTTTATTAAAATGGATAATGTAGAACTCATTGGTGTCGAGGCAGCAGGTAAAGGTATAGAAACAGGTGAACATGCGGCTCCATTAAATGATGGGACACCTGGAGTGCTTCATGGAGCAAAAAGTTATTTGATGCAAGATGAAAGTGGGCAAGTAAAAGGAACGGCTTCTATTTCAGCAGGCTTAGATTATCCAGGTGTAGGGCCTGAGCATTCGTGGCTAAAAGATATTAAAAGAGCTAAGTATGTTGCAGTTTCAGATGATGAGGTTATGAAAGCTTTTCATATGGTAAATAAAATGGAAGGAATATTGCCTGCACTGGAAACAGCTCATGCATTTGCTTACTTAGATGAGCTTATGCCAAAAATGAATGAAGATCAGCATATAGTTATCAACGTATCTGGAAGAGGCGACAAAGACTTAAATAGCGTGGTTGAAATAGAGGATATCAAGCTTTGAAAAGGATTGAAAAGAAGTTAAAAGAGCTTTCACAAGATAATCAAAAAGCTTTTGTTGGTTATATAGTTGCAGGAGATCCTGATCTAAAAACTTCTCTTGAACTGATGCATTTAAGTGTTGATTCAGGGGTAGATATCTTAGAAATTGGCGTTCCCTTTACTGATCCAATAGCTGAAGGCCCAACAATACAACAAGCTCATGATAGAAGCTTAGAAAATCAGACCAATCTGCAAAAAATTGTTGATCTTGTAGGCAAATTCAGAGAAAAAGATTCTAATACACCAATTATTTTAATGGGATATATCAATAATTTCTTGATTTATAAAGATTTGATTAATAGATCTCATGATCTGGGTGTTGATGGAGTTTTGGTGGTTGACATTCCCGGTGAGCTGTCTCTTGAAGATTATGGTATTGATAATCAAGATTTAGATGTTATCTCGCTTGTATCACCAACTACTTCAAAAGATAGAGTTAAGGAAATTGTAAAAAATAGTACAGGCTTTATTTATTATGTAACCTTAAGAGGAGTTACAGGATCATCAAATCTTGATGGAAATGAAATTGAACAAAATATTAAATATATAAAATCTATCTCATCTATTCCGGTGATGGCAGGCTTTGGAATCAAGAACAGCGATGACGCTAAGCTTCTCTCATCCTTTTCTGATGGAATTGTGATCGGATCTTCAATAGTTGAGCTTATTTATAAAAATTCAGAAAATAAAGACTTTCATGAAGTAAGTGATTATATTAGTACTATGAAAAATGCAATTAGATAATGAATTGGCTTACAAGATTAATTCCATCAATCGGAAAAAGTTCCTCTAAATCAAAAAAAAGTAATATTCCTGATGGTGTTTGGACATCTTGTCCATCATGCGAATCAGCACTTTATAAACCTGAGTTACAAAAAACTTTATATGTTTGTCCAAAATGTGATCACCATTTAAGGATTGGTGCTAGAACTAGATTTAACATTTTTTTTGATAATGGTAACTTTACTGAAATTGCGTCAAATGTTGAAACAGATGATCCTCTCGGTTTTAAAGACGTTAAGGCATACCCTCAAAGAATTAAAGAAGCAAAAAAGAATACTGGAGAAAGTGAAGCTTTATTAGTTGGATTTGGCAAACTTGATGGACGGTTAGTTACTGCTGCAGCATTTGAATTTAAGTTTATGGGTGGCTCGATGGGAAGCGTAGTTGGGGAGAAATTTGTTCAAGGCATTCAGCAGGCAATAGAGACTAAAACTCCATTTATTTGTTTCTCGACAAGTGGCGGGGCAAGGATGCAAGAATCAATGATTTCTCTTATGCAAATGGCAAAAACATCTGCTGCAATACAGAAATTAAAATCTAATAAAATACCTTATATTTCTGTAATGGTTGATCCAATATTTGGAGGAGTATCAGCAAGTTTAGCAATGTTAGGAGATATCAACATAGCAGAGCCAAAGGCTTTTGTGGGTTTTGCAGGAAGAAGAGTAATTGAACAAACGGTAAGAGTTGAACTGCCTGAAGACTTTCAGAAATCAGAATTTTTACTCGAGCATGGCGCCATAGATATGATTGTTCACAGATCAGAAATAAGAAGTAAAGTAATTGGAATTTTGGATAAAATATCAAAATGAATCTAGAAAAACTTGTTGGCTTAATATTTGTAATTTTAATGGGCTTAATAATTTTTATATTTGTGCTATCGCCTCAACCTAAATATCAAGATTCAATTAGTTATCAATTTGCACCAAATGCAAGAGGTTTGTCTAAAGATGATTTTGATATGTATGTTGTAAGAGTAAATGTTTTTGAAAATATAGAAAATGCAAATGCTCTTAAAGAAAATATTAATAATTATTTTCCAGCCTATACTGAACCTTTGAAAAACAATGGTAGCTTAACCGCCGTTTATGTTGGCCCTTTTAGAACAAAAGAAGATATCAAGAAGAATATAGATTTTATTTATGAGATTTCAGAGACTAATTCAGGAGAAGTTGTTCTATGGAAACCCTAGGCCTTAATGTCACAGATCTCGTCATATTGTTTGTTATTGGCTCCTCAGGAATCATTTCATTATTTAGAGGTTTTACAAAAGAGTTTTTATCATTACTGCTATGGGTTTTTGCTTTCTTTGCAGCAGTAGGTTTAGAAGGATTTGTTACACCAAAAATTTCTGAGATTATAGGAAATGAGGAAGCATCAAGAATTATTGCGTCTGTTATTATTTTCCTAATTTCTATCATAATTGGTGGATTTTTGATCAATTTGATTTCAAGAATAGTTAAATGGTCAGGAATGTCTGGCTTTGATAAATTTATGGGTGTATTATTTGGAATTGGTAGGGGCTTGATTGTAATTTTGGCAATTTACTTTTTATTACCCTCGAATTTGAAAGAATCTGAAATCTTTACTTCTTCAAAGATTTCACCATTTTTCGAGGAATTTTTGCCAGTTTTGGAAACTTACATTAAGGAACTTTTAGCAAAATAGGATATCGAGGATATAGTTAAAGACGGGGAATAAAAAATGTGCGGAATTATAGGGATTTCTGCAGAAAATAATGTAGCTGAGGAGATTTATGAATCTCTATTAATGCTCCAGCATAGAGGGCAAGATGCAGCAGGTATGGTCGTGTGTGAACCCAGCGGTAAGCTAAATAGCAGGAAATCAAAGGGCTATGTGAGAGATGTCTTTCAGCAAAACCATATGAACAATCTCCAAGGTAATCTTGGCATAGGACATGTTCGATATCCCACTGCAGGCGGAATAGGAAAGGAATTTGCTCAACCTATGTACGTGAATACACCTTACGGCATAAGCTTAGCTCATAATGGTAATTTAACTAACTCAAAAAAATTAGCTGCTGAATTATTTCATGCTGAGAGACGTCATATAAATACAGATTCTGATTCAGAAGTCTTGCTTAATATTTTTGCTTTAGAGCTTTCCAAGCAGGAGGCTGTATTTCCAAAACCAAAAGATTTCTTTACAGCTGTTGAAAAGACACATTTGAGAATTTATGGTGCATATGCGGTAGTAGCCTTGATTACTGGATATGGAATTTTAGCCTTTAGAGATCCCCTTGGTATTAGGCCATTATCAATTGGTGTAAGAAAAGGAAAAAATAGAAATGAATATGTTGTATCTTCTGAAACTGCACTTTTTTCATCAACTGGTTTTAAATTTTTAAGAGATGTTGAGCCTGGCGAAGCTGTATTTATTGATAATGCAGGTAAAATCTTTTCTCAACAATGTTCAACCTCTTCCCAAAAAAGGCCATGTATATTCGAGTATGTATATCTCGCTAGACCCGATTCAACAATTGATCAAATATCAGTTTATAAATCGAGAATGAGAATGGGTCTTAAGCTTGCAGAAAGAATAAGAAGTCTTGGTTTAGTTGATGAAATTGATGTAGTAATACCTATTCCTGATAGCTCAACAACTGCTGCTTTACAACTTGCAGCAGATTTAAAAAAGCCCTATAGACAAGGGTTTGTTAAAAACAGATATATTGGTAGAACATTCATCATGCCTCTTCAAGAAGAAAGGAAAAAGTCAGTTAGAAGAAAGCTTAATATTCTTGATCTAGAGTTTAAAGATAAAAATGTTTTGCTTGTTGATGATTCTATTGTTAGGGGAACAACTAGTAAACAAATTATTGAAATGGTTAGGGAAGCAGGTGCAAAAAAGGTTTTATTTGCGTCTGCAGCTCCCCCTGTTAAGTTTCAAAATCTTTATGGTATTGATATGGCTGCAACAAAAGAATTAGTTGCATACAATAGGTCAGAATCAGAAATTGCTGAGATTATCGGAGCTGATGAACTGATTTATCAAACTCTTAACGATCTCATAAGTTCTGTGCAAGAAGGAAATCCAGAAATAAAAGAGTTTGAAACTTCAATTTTCACAGGCAAATATCCTACAGAGATAGATGATGGATACCTTGAAAACCTTGAAGAAGAGAGAAGTGACATTGTTAAAATGTCAAAAACAAAAAATTAATTCCTAAGAAACTATATTTACAGCGGAAATCTCTGCTTTTTTTGCATCATTTAGAAACTCAGGAAGTTGATCGAAGTTTAAGTATCTATATATCTCCTCTGAGAGTGGATTAATTTCATCCATGAATTCAAGATATTCTTTAGGAGTTGGTAATCTTCCAAGAACAGCAGCTACTGAAGAGAGTTCTGCAGAAGCAAGAAAAACATCCGCACCATCACCAAGTCTATTCGGATAGTTTCTTGTTGATGTTGAAACAACAGTTGAGTTTGCTAGAACTCTTGCTTGATTACCCATACAAAGGGAGCAACCTGGCATTTCAGTTCTTGCCCCTGAAACTCCAAAGATATTATAAATACCTTCCTCCATAAGCTGCTTTTCATCCATCTTAGTTGGTGGCACAACCCAGAATCTTGCCTTAGTTCCATTATGTTTTTTAAGAAGATGGCCCGCAGCTCTAAAATGTCCAATATTTGTCATACATGACCCAAGAAAGACTTCATCAATTTCCGTGTTTTGAACCTCTGAAAGTGGCTTAATATCATCTGGATCATTTGGACATGCCAAAAGAGGCTCTTTAATTTCATTTAGATCAATTTCAATTATTGCGGCATATTCAGCATCCTTGTCAGGTTCAAGCAGTTTTGGATCTTTTATCCATTCTTCCATTGCGGTGGCTCTTCTCTCAAGTGTTTTAGGATCTCCATATCCATTTGTTATCATCCACCTCAACATGACTATATTTGAATTAAGGTACTCAATGATTGGTTCTTTATCCAATCTGATAGTACACCCTGATGCAGATCTTTCTGCAGAAGCATCTGAGATTTCAAAGGCCTGTTCTACTTTTAAATGAGGAAGACCTTCAACCTCTAGGCATCTCCCTGAAAAAATATTTTTTTTACCTTCCTTAGCAACTGTAAGATGTTTTTGTTGAATTGCAGCATATGGAATTGCATTAACTAGATCTCTAAGAGTAATACCAGGCTGCATCTCACCCTTAAACCTAACCAAAACTGATTCAGGCATATCTAAAGGCATAACACCAAGGGTCGCTGCAAACGCTACTAATCCTGAGCCAGCTGGAAAACTTATACCAATTGGAAATCTTGTATGACTGTCACCACCTGTTCCTACGGTGTCAGGTATTAACATTCTATTGAGCCAAGAGTGAATAATTCCATCTCCAGGTTTAAGAGAAACCCCACCTCTAGTTTTAATAAATTCTGGAAGAGAGTGTTGAGTATCGATATCAACTGGTTTTGGATATGCAGCAGTGTGACAAAAAGATTGCATTACTAAATCTGCTGAGAACCCAAGACATGCAAGCTCTTTCAACTCATCTCTAGTCATTGGTCCCGTTGTATCTTGAGATCCAACTGTACTCATTCTTGGTTCACAATAGTCTCCAGGTCTTACTCCCTCAACTCCACATGCTTTACCAACCATTTTTTGTGCCAAAGTGTATCCTTTTTTAGAAGTATCATTTTGATTTGGTCTTCTAAAAATATCAGTAGGTTCTAATCCTAAAACTTCTCTAGTCTTATCTGTTAACTGCCTTCCAATAATTAGAGGAATTCTTCCATTTGCTCTCACCTCATCAAGAAGTACTTCTGTTTTTAGTTTAAATTCACAAAGGAGCTCATTAGTTTTGGAATCAGTGATTTGACCCTTGAATGGTTCAAAAATGATTTCTTGACCCATTACTAATTTTGAGACATCACATTCAACTGGAAAAGCTCCAGAATCCTCGAGAGTATTATAAAAAATAGGTGCTATTTTTCCTCCAAAACAAAAACCACCTTCTTTCTTATTTGGAATTGCAGGAATCTCGTCTCCCATATGCCATAAAACTGAATTAGTTGCAGATTTTCTTGATGAGCCAGTTCCAACAACGTCACCTACAAAAACAACTGGGTTTCCTTTCTGCTTTAATTCTTCGATAGTACCTAAAGGATCATTTATGCCATCCCTTGGCATTTTTAACATTGCAAGAGCATGAAGAGGAATATCTGGCCTTGACCAAGCATCAGGAGCAGGAGAAAGATCATCGGTATTTATCTCACCAGGTACCTTAAAAACAGTAAGCTTTATGCTTTCTGGTATTTCTTCTTTGCTTGTGAACCACTCTGCATTTGCCCATGAATCGATAACTGTTTTTGCATGCTCATTAGTTTTTGATAGTTCATAGATATCATTAAACGCATCAAAAATTAGAAGTGTATTACTTAACGCATTTGCGGCATCATCAGCTAATCCATCAATCTCAAGACAGTCAATCAAGGGTTGTATGTTGTAACCGCCAAGCATGGTTCCCAAGATTGCCACTGCATCTTCTTTCGTAATATAGGGACTTTCTGTCTTTCCTTTTGTTAAATCTGATAAAAAACCTGCCTTAACATATGCTGCATCATCTACACCTGCAGGAACTCTCTCTTTCAGCAAGTGAAGCAAAAGATCATTTTCATCATTTTCTTTTTTTAATAGATTAACGACCTCGGCTGTTTGTTCAGCATCTAATGGAAGAGGGGGTATGCCCATCTCTTCTCTTTCTTCGCAATGCTTTTTATAGTCCTCTAACACGCGCCTATTTTACTTCTCTTAGCTTAAACTTTCCAACCAAATTACAAAAATTAAATATTATTGTATTATTAAATCCATGCGTAAGAATCGTTCATCAACACCTTGCATTGGCATATGTTCTACAACCTTTGGTGATGATGTTTGTAAAGGCTGCAAAAGGTTTTCACATGAAATTACTAATTGGGGTAAGTTCTCGACTGATGAGAGAGCGGTTGTTAATTCTAGGCTCGAGCAGTTTAAGACAACTATTCTTGAAGAAAAATTTACTATTTCTGATAGCGAGCTCTTCGAAAGTAAGATGAATGAATTTTCTATTAACTTCAATAGCTCTCTTGAGCCTATTACTTGGATTTTTGACTTACTTCGAGCTTCCAGCAATAAAGATTTAAATGTAAATGATTTTGGGGTTGAAATATTGCCAGCATTTTCTGATCTTTCTCTTGTAGAGCTTCGGGATTTGATTAATCAAGAAATGCTTCAACTATCAGAAGCTCATTATTATAAATTCTTTAATCGGGCTACTTAACCATAGGTAGATCACTCCATCTAGTAGTGTATCTCGGAGATATCATATTTCTCTGTATGGGCTTAAACTTTCCTATATTTTGTGAAGCAATATAGATCTGCTTTTGATTTAGATTTAACTCATCAATAACTTGCATCAATTTTGAGTCCATCTTGTAAGTATGGCTTTCACTAAATAAAGAGTTTTGTACATAGCCGATATCTGAAAATGAACTTAGCATAATCCCAGCCTTTGAATATCTATAATTAGGTCTATAGATTTTGGGTAGAATCTTTCTTACGGCATACAAAAAATCTCTTGAATCATCTGTTGGATGAGTGAATGAATAGCTCTTTATAGCCCTGTAACTTTCATTAGTGTCAAAAGGACTAGTTCGAATAAATACTGATATTCTTGAACTTTTCTGTTTTTCGGATCTTAATTTTTCAGCTGCTCTCACCACATAATCATTAACAACAGTATTTAGGATTTCTAAATTAGTAATCTTTTTTGCAAAACTTCTACTGACCACAATTTGTTTTTTAGTTGGAGAAACATCTTCAATATCTAAACATTTCTCACCATTAAGCTCTCTAACTGTACGTTCTAAAACAATACTAAACCTTTTTCTTATATCCTGAGGTGGGGCATATGATAGTTGCAGAGCATTTTTAATACCTGCCATTGATAGTTTCCTATTTAATCTTCTGCCAACTCCCCATATCTCACCAACTGGGGTGCTTTTAAGGGCTTCACTTATATCTCTCTGGCTATCCAGCACTAAAACTCTTGATTGAATATCTCTTTTCTTTATTTGGTAGCTAGCAATCTTAGCTAGCGTCTTAGTAGGTCCTATACCTATTCGTACAGGTATTCCTGTCCATCTTCCTACAGTATTTTTTAGATGTAAGCCAAAGTCGAAACAGCCTATGTTTTTTTCGGTACCCGAGAAATCTAAAAATGCTTCATCAATGCTATAGACTTCTGTTTTTGGAGAAATGGAATTTAAAATATTCATAACTCTCCTGGACATATCTCCATAGAAAGCAAAATTAGATGAGAAGACAATACCACCTTTTCTGATATACCTATCTTTGATCTTAAACCAAGGAACTCCCATCTTTATACCCATCGCTTTTGCCTCTGAGCTCCTTGCAATTACGCAGCCATCATTATTAGAGAGGACAACGATGGGTCTATTCTTAAGATCAGGACGAAACACTCTTTCACATGAAGCATAAAAGCTATCACAATCTACCAGGGCTATGCTCATGTAAATTGATTAATGACTGAAGTTACTAGCCCAGTTACTTCGAAGTCTATTTGGCTATTTATATAGATTGGTTTATAGCCTTTATTTTCAGCAATTAGGCATAATTTAGGCTTAGTTTTAAGTCTTCTACAAACAAACTCACCATCAACTGCTGCCACTATGATGCTGTTATGAGAGGGCTTAATACTTCTGTCTATTATGAGAGTTGCACCATCATTAATACCTGCACCTATCATAGATTTTCCACTTACTCTGACAAGAAAGGTAGCAGCATTATTCTTTATTAAATATTTATTTAGGTCTATAGGTGATTCTATGAAATCACTTGCAGGGCTAGGGAATCCGGCATGCACCATATCTTGGAAATATGGCAGCATTAGTTCAGATAAATTATCTGCAATCACCGTACCGATGTAATTAATTTTCATAATATAGGAGTGCTAAAAATACTGTATAAATATACAGTACTTTTAAAGAGGTTTCAACGCTTTATTCAATCTTGAATTTAAATAAATCAGGACCATTGGCATCAAGTTTTAAGCACCATCCGAAAGTATTCCAATCTCCCAAAACAATTCGCTGAGTTGAATAATCTCCATACTCTAAGTCATGAAGATCAGGTCGATGAGTATGGCCATGAATGAAAAGACTTGGCCTTTCTTTTTGAAGAAACGAATCTACATCATTTAAATTTACGTCAGTTATTTCAGAGGATTTATTTTTGCTAGCAGATTTACTGGCATCCCTCATGTCGTCTGCAATTTGTTTTCTCTCCTCTAGGGGTTTACTGAGAAAGTCATCTTTCCAAGCCTGAGATCGGACTTGTCTTCTAAAGTCCATATATTCTGAATCATGAGTGCATAAGAAATCACCGTGACTGATGATAATTTTCATTTCGTTAAAGGTTATTGTGCAGGGATCTTCAAGAATTTCAATATCTGCTGAAGTTGCAAAGCTTTTATCAAGCAGAAAATCTCTGTTACCAGCAATAAAAAATAGCTTATTCCCTTTGCTAGCAAAATCACTCAGCTTAGACTGAATAACTGCTGCAAGCTCACTGTCATCATCATCTCCAATCCAAACCTCAAATAAGTCACCTAGTATATAAAGACTGGCAGGAGTAGATATTTTGTTATCTAAAAAATCAAAGAATGATTTAGTGATAGGTGACTCAACTGAACTTAGATGTAGGTCCGAAATGAAATATATTGGATTCATTCCATAACAGATATCGATTGAATCATGATTGGCTCAACTGGAACATCTGCATACTGTTGAAAGTTACCGGTATCAACCACAGCAATGGCATCAACAACATCCATTCCATCCGTTACCTTCCCAAATACCGCATATCCCCAACCACGCATAGTTTCTGATGAGTGATTTAAGAAACTATTATCTTTATGGTTAATAAAAAACTGACTTGTTGCTGAATGAGGATCATTAGTTCTTGCCATAGCAATAGTTCCTCTATCATTTGGTAAGCCATTATTAGCTTCATTTTGGATTGGTTGAGTACCAGAAGGCTTAGTTCTCATATCAGCTGTTAAGCCTCCTCCTTGCACCATAAAGCCATCAATTACTCTATGAAATATAGTCTCATCATAGTATCCAGATTCAACAAGATTAATAAAATTTTCAACTGTACCTGGAGCCTTTTCTTTATCAAGCTCCAGACTAATATCACCAAGAGAGGTTGAAATAACCACTGCAATAACTGTTTTTGTCATACTCATACCTTTTAAATTTAAATGTTTATTAATACTAGTTTATTTGCCATTTAGAGGCAATGCGATCTTCTATAATTTCCTCAGTCAAACCATAATCTGTAAGCTCATAGTTGTGCTTTCCATGTTTATGTTTCTTATGATTCTTAATATAAGATTCCATTTTAATTTTTATACTTTCCTCAAAGGGCTTATCAATAAAATCATAAATATTCTCCATTATTGCAATAGGATCTTTAATGAAATCAGCATAATCAATATCAAGGTTTGTTGTTGAATCGAGCAAAGTCCTTCCTTCTTTATTTTTTAATATTGCATTTTCCCAAAACTCAATCGTTTGTTTCCCAATAAGTTCTCTATCAATTTGGTTACACAGCCCACTCCAAAGTTTTTCAGTAAGACTACAAGTTGAAGTAATTGATTTTATAGGATCTCTAAATATATGTATGAATCTTGCCTTTGGATAAATCTTTAAAATTTCAGGAATGTGTTCAATATGCGATGGGTCTTTGAATAGCCAGTTTTTAGGCCTACCTGAAAGTTCTAAGATTTGGAAAAACTTTTTATGCCACTCAAATACATTAGTAAAATCAGTTTCCATTAGAAACTTTTTATAGTTTGGAAGATGAGACATATAAATATAGACAACACTTTTTGCAGTCACCGTATTAAATTGCTCACACTCCTCAGGAGATAGAGCTCGCAACTTGTGCATGGCATCGAGCATAGGCACTACAAGCCTAGCAAAACGAAGCTCAACATCAGTTGCAAAAATCCTCAGCGACTCACGCCAACTTCCTTTTTCAAGCCATGGGAGAGGTCTTGTTATTTCCCAATAAAGTGAGCTTCTATGATCTGCATCATTACAGAGAATATCAAAGAGAAAAGTGGTTCCTGATCGAGGAAGACCTGTTACGATGATGGGTGCTGCTGTATCAGGCATATCTTTATTTACTGTAAACCTATGAATCTGTTCTCTTACATTCATCCGATTATGTAATTGATGCATAAAAGCAATAATGCCAAACATATTTATTTCTTTATTTGCATTAATATCATCCACTAAAAGATTAAGTGCCTCTAAAAATTCAGGTTCATGAGAGGTAGTTTTATTTAGCAGTTTTTCTTTTGATATTTTCATTTCTACTCATTAATGGTAACAAAATATATTTTCAATTTCTTTGGGTCTAGTGGTATTGTAGTTACTTAGAAATTTAGGAGGAAATTATGAAAAAAATTCTATTTTTGTCACTACTTGTTCCTTTCTTTAGCTTTGCTGAGATCTGGGTAGATTATGAGCCTGCTGAGCAAGTTACAGAAATGACTGTTATTAAAGTAAAACCAAATATGTTGAATGATTATCTTATGGGAATTAAAAGAACTTGGGTTGATTCTTGTGAAATACAAAAAGAGCTTGGACATATTGTTGGATGTGCGGTCTACACTGCAAGCACTGCTGGCACAGACCCAAATGTCTTCTTAACAATTACTTATGAAAATCTTGCTGCAATGGGTCCTGATAAAGAAAAATATGAGGAATTTATGGAAGCATGGAGAAAAAAGATTTCCGAAGATGATCAGAGTGAAATAGCAGGCGGCTATGGTGATATGAGAGAAATCGTAGACCTTGTTGTTTTAAGAGAAGTAAACTTTAAATAATCTTATTTGGGCAGGACAATCCTGCCCAAATTTAAACTATGAATATCTTATTTCTTTGTGTTGGAAACTCAGCTAGAAGCCAAATTGCTGAAGGTCTAGCAAAGTCGATGATGGGTTCTGAATACAACATACAAAGCGCAGGATCTCAACCTAGTGGCTCAGTCCATAAGAATGCAATTAGTACCATGAAAGAAATAGGAATTGATATTTCAAATTATGAATCGAAGAGTTTAGAAGATCTTGATATGGAGTTTATGAATGATGTTGATTTCATAATTACCTTGTGTGCTGAGGAATTCTGTCCAATTCTAAATAACAAAGCAAAAAAAATTCATTGGGCAAATGAGGATCCAGATAACGATAGTTATTCAGATCAACAGCTAGAAAAAGAATTCCGAAGAACAAGAGAAAATATATTTAGGCTCTTAAAAAAATTTTTTGTTGAAAACTCTTAAGACTTTAATAGAAAGAGATCTCTTTAACTTTTAAATTGACATCGAAGTCTCTGCCATACCCAGCAAAACTAATATCTCTAATATTGCTGGGATTTAGCCTTGGCGACATACCAGATTTTTTTTCAAAGTCTGAGAAATTAATTTCAAACATTTGCCATTCTGAAGTAACATCAAATGTTGAGCTGTGATATGCCCATGGCGGCATTCTTAAGCCTTGCATAGTTACATGAACTTCATAGGTTTCATTATTTCCTTTTGCCATAAAGCGAATACCCTTAACCTCTTTATTAATGCTATCTGGTCTGTGGGCTAACCTAACGAAACCACCATTATTAACAGTAGTTACATATCCTTTTAGACTGAAAACACCATCATCAAAACCGGCTTCTAATTCTGACTTACCGCCCATAACTTGATCGGTAACAATGTACCAATTGGAAGGATTATTTGAAATATCGGAAAAAGAACTCATAGATATAAATAGAAGTAAAAGTGAGAAAATTTTTTTCATGCTAGCAGTATAAATTAACTATGGCTCCCCCGGTGTGGATCGAACACACGACCAATTGATTAACAGTCAACTGCTCTACCGCTGAGCTACAGGGGAGCGTGAAAAGCATTATAATTAATTTTTATTTAATAAGTAAGAAATAAATGACGAAAAAACTTGAAGTAGTAAGTAATTTTGATCCAGCAGGAACCCAACCTGAGGCAATTAAAAGTCTGGTATCAGGTATAGATAACGGTTTGCTCCATCAAGTTCTTTTGGGTGTAACGGGTTCTGGTAAAACATACACTATGGCAAAAGTTATTGAAGAGACTCAGCGTCCAGCAATAATAATGGCACATAACAAAACTCTTGCCGCTCAACTCTACGGTGAATTTAGAGATTTTTTTCCAAATAATTCTGTGGAGTATTTTGTTTCTTATTATGATTATTATCAGCCTGAGGCCTATGTCCCAGCCTCAGATACTTATATTGCTAAAGATGCATCAATTAATGAGCATATTGAGCAGATGCGATTATCTGCGACAAAAGCACTGATAGAGAGAAAAGATGCAATTGTTGTTGCAACAGTTTCATCCATTTATGGATTAGGAGCACCTGAGTCTTATTTAGAGATGGTCATGCATTTAGACAGAGGTGATGAAGTTGATCAAAGGCAACTTTTAAAAAAACTATCAGTTATGCAATACACCAGAAATGACCTTGATTTTAGAAGATCAACTTTTAGAGTCAGAGGAGACACTATAGATGTATATCCAGCTGACTCAGAGAGAGAAGCATTACGTATTCAGATGTTTGGAGATGAAATTGAAAGTCTGTTATGGATCGATTCTCTTACAGGAGAGATTATTTCAGAAACACCAAGAGCTACTATCTTTCCAAAGACTCACTATGTAACTCCAAGAGAAAAAATAAATGCATGTATTCCGGATATCGAAGAGGAACTAAAAAATAGACTAGCCTTTTTAAAGGAAAATAATAAATTAGTAGAGGCACAAAGACTTCAAGAAAGAACACAATATGATTTAGAAATGATGCGCGAACTTGGTTATTGTCAAGGAATCGAGAATTACTCTCGATATCTTTCAGGAAGAGAGTCAGGCGAACCACCGCCTTGCTTGTTTGATTATGTTCCAAAAAATGCTTTAGTTTTTATCGATGAATCACATGTAACAGTTCCGCAAATAGGTGCAATGTATAAGGGCGATAGATCAAGAAAAGAAACCTTGGTTGAGTATGGTTTCAGGCTCCCATCAGCCGTAGATAATAGGCCATTAAGATTTGAAGAGTGGGAGTTACTTGCATCACAAAGAATTTATGTCTCCGCTACACCAAATAAGTATGAGTCTGAAAGGAATGATAACTTAGTTGAACTTCTTGTTAGACCAACTGGTTTAACTGATCCAGAAGTTGAAATCAGACCAGCTATATCTCAGGTTGATGATGTGATTGGTGAATGTAATGAGAGAGCAATGCTTAAGGAGAGGGTTCTCATAACAACTTTGACTAAAAGAATGGCAGAGGATCTGACTGATTATCTTAATGAGAATGATATTAAAACAAGATATATGCATTCAGATATTGATACTGTTGAAAGGGTAGAAATTATTCGAGATCTCAGACTTGGTAAATTTGATGTCTTAGTAGGTATTAATTTACTAAGAGAGGGGCTTGATATTCCTGAGGTGAGCCTTGTTGCAATTCTAGATGCAGATAAAGAAGGTTTTTTAAGATCTGAAACAACCCTTATTCAAACGATAGGAAGAGCAGCCAGAAACTTAAGAGGAAAAGCAATCCTATATGCAGATAAAAAAACTGGATCAATGGAGCGAGCCTTAGCTGAAACTTCAAGAAGGCGAGATATCCAGCTAGAGTTCAATGAAAAAAATAATATTAAACCTCAGTCGATTAAGAAAGAAGTAAAAGATATTATGGAAGGCGCAAGAGTAAATAAGAGAGCCTCTAAGAACAGACCGCAAGATTATTCAAAAGACTTGAAATTTAGAATCAAAGAGTCAAATCCTGATGAAATCTCAAAATCAATTAATAAGCTTGAAGAGCAAATGTATAAGTATGCAAACCAAACTGAGTTTGAAAAAGCTGCTTATTGCAGAGATAAAATTAAAGAACTTAAAAGAAAGTTAATAGAAGTCTAGATTGCTACTGTTTGAGCAAAGTTTTTATCCTATAATTGTATTAAGGTTTTTAAATCTTTAATAAGTGCCAAATTTAAAAATTAATATCTTCTCAGGGGGAAATGCCTTTTCTTCGGCAACTGCCGCCAAGCTTACTGACGAATTCAATTTTTCAAATAACTCTAAAGCGACTATTGAATGTATAGAGGTTTTCTTAGTTAGTGCAGAGGACACTTGTAACGAGCTTGATAGATGTAAAAGAATTCTTGGCTGCGAGGAGCTAGCAGAAGAATTTGATTTTTTTGTAGGACCTAGAAGATCAATTATTAGCCCTTGGTCTTCAAAAACTGAAGATATTTTTAAAAATGTTGGGATTGTTGGAATATCCAGAATTGAGAGGTTTTATGGCTTTAAGATCTCTAACTTAGAACCTAATTCAAACCTTGACCTTTCCTCGGTCTTTGATCGCATGACTCAATCCATTTACTCAACAACTGAAGAGCTAGCAGAATTTTTCTTTGAGCTAGATAAAAGAGGTCTCGGTGAGATTGATATTATCTCTTGTGGGAAAAAAGCTCTTGAGGATGCAAACACAAAATATGGTTTTGCAATTTCAAATGATGAAATAGATTATCTCTTAGATTTTTATAATTCGATTAATAGAAATCCTACTGATGCTGAACTCATGATGTTCTCACAAGCAAACTCAGAACATTGCAGGCATAAGATTTTTAATACCGACTGGCAAGTGGACGGTGAAGAAAAAGAAGATTCTTTATTTCAGCTTATTAAAAAGACCAGTAAAGAGTCGCCAAAAAAAATTATTTCTGCCTATAAAGATAATGCCGCCATTGTTGAAGGTGTTAATACTAAAAGGCTTTCAGTAAATAATGATCAAACTTATGAGTTCATTCAAGAGAAGATTAATTCAACCATAAAGGTAGAAACTCATAATCACCCGACTGCAATTTCACCATTTCCAGGAGCGTCTACAGGATCAGGTGGAGAAATAAGAGATGAGGGCGCAACTGGAATGGGAGCAAAGCCAAAGGTTGGCTTGGTTGGGTTTAATGTTTCTAACTTAAGACTCCCTGACTTTATTCGCCCTTGGGAGAATGATGAGAATAAACCAGAAAGGATTGCTTCGCCGCTTGAAATAATGATTGATGCACCCCTTGGCGGCGCAGCATTTAATAATGAATTTGGTCGTCCATCAATACTAGGTTACTTCAGAAGTTTTGAAACTTCATTCAAAGATTCAACAGCATATGGTTATCACAAACCAATTATGCTGGCAGGTGGAATCGGAGAGATTATTGATAGGAATAATTTTAAAAAACAAATTAGTGAGGACTATTTAGTAATTGTTTTGGGTGGTCCATCAATGCTCATTGGTCTTGGCGGCGGCGCTGCATCATCAATGTCATCAGGACAAAGTGATGAGGATTTAGATTTTGCTTCAGTACAAAGAGATAACGCAGAAATGGAAAGACGATGCCAAGAAGTAATTAATACTTGTAATAATAAAAACCCTAGCATCATAGAGTTTATACATGATGTAGGTGCAGGCGGTCTTTCAAATGCAATACCAGAACTAGCTAAAGATAGTGAATTGGGAGTATATATAAATCTTAAAGACATTCCATGCGCAGATCACTCAATGTCACCGATGGAAATCTGGTCAAACGAATCTCAGGAAAGATATGTTTTAAGCATTCATTCCAATAATGAAGAACTATTTTCAGAAATTTGTAAGAGAGAACGTTGTCCTTTTGCAGTTGTAGGAAAAACAACAACTGAAAAATATGTAAAACTATTTGATGAAAGTGCCAATAACTATCCAGTGGATGTCCCCTTATCTATGCTGTTTGGCGAACTGCCACTAGAAAAGAAAGTCGTTCAAGAAGAAAAAAATGTTTTTAATGTTGAGCAAAAGATAGCAATAGATGTAGATAATGATTTAGATATTTCAGAGCTTGATCCAAAAGCAAAAGAGTCTGCTAAAAAACATATTGAGAAAAGTGCTGAAAATGTTCTTAGTCATCCAACGGTTGGTTCAAAATCTTTTTTAATTACAATCGGTGATAGATCGGTAGGAGGAATGGTTGCAAGAGACCAATTTGTTGGAAAGTGGCAAGTACCTACATCAAATTATGCTATGTCCTTGAGATCTTTTGATGATGTTTGTGGAGAAGTCATAAGTATTGGAGAGAGACCAGCTTTATCCATTCATAATGCAGCTGCTTCAATGCGAATGGCAGTAGCCGAAGCAGTAACCAATATGATGTCAGTACCAATTGAATCTATTTCTTCTATTAGAGCATCAGCTAACTGGATGGCAGCATGTGGAGAAAATATTGAAGATTTAAATCTTAGAAAAGGAGTGGAAGCATTATCAAACTTTTGTATTGATCTTGGGATAGCAATTCCTGTTGGTAAAGATTCTTTGTCCATGAGAACAACATGGGAAAAAGACCAATCAAACTTCACCGTTAAAAGTCCAATGACAGGAATCATTTCAGCTATGGCACCTGTCAAAGACGTAAGAACATCAATAACTACAGAGTATAAAAACTTAGAGGATCCATGCTTGGTTTTAGTAAAACCAAACAATTTTTTTAGATTGAGTGGATCAATTTATCAAGATATTTTTGGAACATCATTTACTGATACACCAGATATTTCATCCGAAGAACTGTTAAATTTATTTAATTTTATTCAGGAAGGAGTAAATAAGAAAAATATTCATGCGCTTCATGATATTTCTGATGGAGGAATCCTTGCAACCTTATCTGAACTTTGCTTTACAAATAAAATAGGATGTTTGATATCGCTTGATAACAATTTTCAGGTTTCTCCTGAGCAATTCTTATTTTCTGAAGAGATTGGAGTAGTTATCCAAATAAATGAATCTAAATTAAAGGAATTAAAGCAATCAGCTCTTTCTCAAAACCTTTTATTCCAGTATTTAGGAAAGATTGGCGGAAGTAACTTTGATATTCTTGATAAAAATAAGGATAAATTATTCTCACGAGACATTGCAGAGCTTGAGCAGGCTTGGTCTCAGGTCTCATATCGCATCAAATCTATACGTGATAATAAAGATGATGCAAAATCTGAGTTTGATCTTATTTCAAAGACCTCAAATACTGGATTATTTGCAAATGACTCCTTTAAGCAACCTAAAAAAGGTCTGAAAATACTCAATTTCCTCAAAAATAAACCAAAAGTTGCAATTCTAAGAGAGCAAGGTGTAAATGGACAAAATGAAATGGCAGCTGCATTCATAAAAGCAGGTTTTGAAGCACACGATATTCATATGCAAGATTTGTTAGAGCAGAAAAAAGATTTAAATCAATTTAATGGTCTCGCTGTTTGTGGTGGATTTTCATATGGAGATGTTTTAGGAGCAGGAAAGGGTTGGTCTAGCACAATCAATTTTAGTGATAGCATTCAAGAAAAGTTTTTAAAATTTTTTGAGGACGAGCAAAAATTTACACTTGGTGTTTGTAATGGATGCCAAATGCTTTCCTCCATAAAAGAAATAATTCCTGGAACAGATTCTTGGCCAAGTTTCAAAAAGAATCACTCCGATCAATTTGAAGCAAGACTGAGCCAGGTAAAAATTCTAAAATCAAAATCTGTGCTGTTAAATGATATGCAAGACTGGTCGCTACCAATTATTGTTTCGCATGGAGAGGGTAGAGCAAGTTTTGAAAATGAAGATGAAATAAGTAAACTTTTTGATTCAGAAAAGATCTGCATGACTTTCGTTGATTCATCTGGATATCAAACTGAACAATATCCATTGAATCCAAATAAATCACCATCAGGAATTACAGGAATTACAAATGATAATGGAAACATAACAATCATGATGCCTCACCCGGAGAGAGTATTTCGCTCCCATCAATTTTCATGGAAACCATTATCTTGGGGAGAATTTTCTCCTTGGATGCAGATCTTTATTAATGCTAAAAAGTTTGTAAGTTAGCTCAGTAAAATCTCTTCTTCACGAAATCTAAAATTGTCTTTTTTTGAATCCTCAACGAAATATTTTAGAGTCATTGAAACTGTTGGGAAAGCTAATTCATCCCATGGAATTTCTGATATTTCAACCAGCTTTACTTCACTACTTTCATTAGTTGGTCCAAAGGAATCTGAAAGAAGTTTAGCTAGATAAAAAACGTGTATCTGACTGATATGCGGTAGACTTATTACAGTATATGGCTTAATTATTTCAGCTTTAGCTTGAGTTTCTTCTAATGTTTCTCTTAATGCACCAGCCTGCATCGTTTCTGCATTTTCAAGAAAACCTGCCGGCAAGGTCCACTTATCTTTACGCGGATGAATACTTCTTTTAGCAATTAATATTTTATTATCAAATGTTGATAATGTACCCACTACTAGATTTGGATTTGTATAAAAAATTGTATTGCAATCATTGCAACAGTATCGTTTGCGATTATCATCTTTAGGGATTTTAAATTCTAAATTTGAGCTTCCACAATTTGAACAATACTTCACAACTTAACCAATATTTTTTCTAAAAAAAGTTAAACTATCTTAAATGATTTCTTCAATAAAAGATAAATTAAGTAATATTAATTATGATGCGACTACTGGAAACAGAAAAGCTGGCGTTATGATTTTGTTATCAAAAATTAGTGACAAAAATTTTTCTATTAAATTTACGTTGAGGTCATCGAAAATGAAAACTCATGCAGGTGAAGTCAGTTTTCCTGGTGGAATGATGGAAGAGATTGATCAGGATATTTTTCAGACTGCCCTTAGAGAATGTGAAGAAGAAATTAATCTACAATCTACAAATTTAGAGATTCTAGGAAAAATGGATTATTTTATTTCGAGACATAAAGTAGAAGTTCATCCAGTTGTTGGATTTTTAGAAACTAATCAATCCTTTAAATCCAATTATGAAATAGATGAAATATTTGATGTCCCTATTTCATATTTACTTGATGAAGAAAATATTATTTGGCAAGAATTAGAAAGAGATGGAATTAAGTTCAAATCACCATCATGGAGTTATAATGGATTTAAAATTTGGGGACTTACTGCAATGATTACAACGATTTTTGTTAATGACTATTTTGAAGCAGGAATAAAATTGGACTGGAAGCGATGATTTACGAACTAAATGGAAAAAAACCTAAAATGCGGGACGAAAATTACTGGATTGCCAGTAACGCGACCGTCATTGGTGATGTTTTCTTAGATACAGATGCAAGTATTTGGTTTAATTGCGTAGTTAGAGGAGATAATGAGCCTATTTCTATAGGGATAGGGTCAAATATTCAAGAAGGTTCTATTATTCATACAGATCCTGGTTTTAAATGCACCATTGGTAATAATGTTACCGTTGGTCATATGGCAATGCTTCATGGATGTGAAATAGGTGATGGTTCGCTAATTGGTATAAATTCAGTCATTCTAAATGGTGCAAAAATAGGTAAAAACTGCATAATTGGAGCCAAAGCTTTAATTACTGAGAATGCTGTAATCCCTGATGGTTCAATGGTTATGGGCATTCCAGCAAAGGTAAAAAGAGAGTTATCGGAGGAAGAGCAACAACTACCAGCTTTGAACTCAAAATTTTATGTTGAAAATTATAAAAGATATAAAAAAGGAGATTTTTAAATGTCATATGCAATAGTTACAGGGGCTTCAGCGGGAATAGGAAAAGAAATAGCAATACAGCTTGCTGAAAGAGGCCACGATATTATTTTGACTGCTAGAAGAGAAAATAGATTACAAGAACTTGCCTCAGAAATTAGAAGCAGGTATCAAGTAAATGTTGATTACATCACAGCTGATTTAGCTGAAGTTGATGCACCAGATCAAATTCATGAATTTTGTAAGAATAATAATTATGACGTAGAAATTCTTATCAATAATGCAGGTTATGGGTTGCCAAAACCATTTCATGAAGTTCCTATGGAAGATGAAGAAAAAAGTCTCAGAGTGCTAGCAATATCAGTAATAGCTCTAACAAAAAAGTTTGTGCCCGATCTTCTAGCAAGGGGTGGCGGAAAAGTAATGATTGTCTCTTCAGTGGCATCTTTTGCTCCACCATCCGCAATTCAGACACTTTATGGACCAATTAAAACATTTATGAATAGATTTAACGATTCTATAAATATAAATTACAAACGCAAAGGCATTTCTTCAACTTCAGTTTGTCCAGGTTATACAGTTACTGAATTCCATTCTGCATCAGGCACTCAAGAGCAAATGGATAAAGTTCCAGCATTTATGAAATTAACCGCTGAGAGAGTAGCTAGAGAAGGCCTTGATGCAATGTTTGCTGGCAAGCGTCTTTCTATACCAAGTAAAAGATACAAGGTATTAGTCTTTCTTATGACATATTTTTCATTTTTAATTAATATTTTTAGTAATGCACTTACAGGTGGCAGATACGAAAAAAAATGAATACCAATGAGATAAGAGAAGCATTTCTAGAATTCTTCAAAAGCAAGGATCATAATATTGTTTCTTCAAGTTCTCTCGTACCCAACAATGATGACACTTTGCTTTTCACTAATGCAGGCATGGTTCAGTTTAAAGATGTCTTTTTAGGCCAAGAAAAACTTAAATATTCCAGAGCCACCACTTCCCAAAAATGTATTCGTGCTGGGGGTAAGCATAATGATCTTGAAAATGTAGGCTATACACTTCGGCACCATACTTTTTTTGAAATGCTTGGGAACTTTAGCTTTGGTGACTATTTTAAAGAGGAGGCTATAGTTTTTGCATGGGAGTTTTTAACTGATGTTCTCAAACTAGATAAAGATAGGTTATGGATTACAGTTTATAAAGATGATGACGAGGCAAAAGAAATTTGGATAAATAAGATTGGCGTTGATCCGGATAGAATTGCGAAGCTTGGAGATAAAGATAATTTTTGGTCGATGGCTGATACTGGACCTTGTGGCCCTTGCTCAGAAATCTTTTTTGATCATGGAGATAAATATGAAGGAACACCGCCAGGTGAAGATGGAGACGAGGGCGATAGGTTTGTAGAGATATGGAACTTAGTATTTATGCAATTCAACCGAGATTCTGATGGCGTGCTGCATGATTTACCAAAGCCATCAGTTGATACTGGAATGGGACTGGAAAGAATTGCTGCAGTAATGCAGGGAGTAGGATCAAACTATGAAACTGATATCTTTTTTAATCTAATTAAAGAATCCGAGAAAGTGCTTGGAAATGCTGGTGATGTCTCCCACAAAGTAATTGCTGACCATCTTAGATCTTCATGCTTCTTAATTTCTGATGATGTTTTTCCATCTAATGAAGGAAGAGGCTATGTTCTTAGAAGAATCTTGCGAAGAGCTATTAGGCACGGCTATAAGATTGGAGCAGATAAGCCTTTTATGCATAAGTTAGTTAAAACTTTTGTTAACGCGATGGGTAATGCCTATCCACAATTAAAAAATGACGAAGGAAGAATTAAAAAACTTATCAAAAATGAAGAGACTCAGTTTTTACAAACCCTTGATAAAGGCATTCAAATTTTAGACTCTACTCTTGCAGAGGGGAATAAAGAAATTATTTCAGGAGATTTAGCCTTTAAGCTTCATGATACTTTTGGTTTTCCATTTGATCTAACGGCTGATATTGCAAGAGAAAAGGGTATTGATATTGATGAAGAAGGATTTAAGAAGAATATGGAATCTCAACAACAAATGTCAAAGGCATCGAGTTCGTTTGTTTCAAAGATTCCTACTGCAGAGGATATAAAGGAAACTGATTTTATTGGTTATGAGCATTTGTCTTCAAACTCAAATGTAATAGCAATTTGGAATAAAAATGAAAAAGTTGAGCTTGCTAATGAGCCACAAGAGTACTTTATTGCACTTAACCAGACTTCAATTTATGCAGAGTCAGGTGGTCAGGTTGGTGATAGAGGCATGTTTAAATCTAAAAATGCCGAAGGCAGCATTTTAGATTGTAAAAAATCTGGAAAAGTTTTTATGCACCTTATAAAGTTAGACAAAGGAAGCTTAAAAATTGATGATAAAATTGAAGTTAATGTGAATAAAGAAAAAAGAGAGAAAACAGAAGCTCATCATTCAGCTACCCATTTAGTCCATGCTGCACTAAAAAGGGTTCTAGGAGATCATGTTAAGCAAAAGGGTTCACTTGTTGATGAGCATAAACTTAGATTTGATTTTTCTCACGATGAATCATTGTCAGACGAAGAGATATCCAAAATTGAAGATTTAGTAAATCAAGAAATACTTAAGAATTCAGCTGTAAGCACCAAAATAATGGATTTAGAAGATGCTAAGAATTCAGGTGCAGAATCTTTATTTGGCGAAAAGTATGAAGATCAAGTAAGAGTGTTATCTATTGGTGAAGATGATTTTTCTCTTGAGCTTTGTGGTGGAACACATATCTCAAGAACAGGCGATCTTGGTATTTTTATAATTACAAGTCAAAGCAGTGTAGCCTCTGGTATCAGAAGAATTGAGGCATTATCTGGTCCAAGAGCTCAAGAATATTTATCCAATCTTAAAAATCAAACTATTCAACTCCAAAAACTATTAAATGCTCCTGCTGAAGAAATTGAAGATAAGGTGAGTAAGCTTTTAAAAGAAAATAAAAGCTTAAAAAAAGGTGGTAAAACCGCCAAAGTAGCCACAATTAAATCCATTAAAACACATGATATTGATAACTTTAAATTAGTAATTGAAGAGGCAGATTCAGAGGATATCAAAGAATTAAGACCACTACTTGATGAAAAAACGAAAAGTGCAAATAACTCTATCTTTATTCTTTTAAGCTCTAAAAACGAAACATTAACTATTCTTTGTTCCGTTTCAAAAGACCTTCAATCAAGAATTTCAGCAAAAGATCTTATTAATGCCTTAACGTCACCTATTGAAGGCAAGGGTGGTGGAAGAGTAGAATTTGCTCAAGGCGCAGGTAAGCCTTCGAATAGAGAAAAATTTGTTTCTGATATCCCTAATATCGTACAATCGCTCGCATAAATTTTTCTTATGCAACAAGTTATAGTTCAAAAATTTGGAGGTACATCTGTTGGCTCGGGAGAGCGAATAGCTGCAGTCGCTGAAATAATTAAAAATGAGGCAGAAATGAACACTGTTGTAGTTGTTGTATCAGCAATGGCGGGTGAGACTGATAGACTTATAGAACTCTCAAAATTATTTGGAGATAATCCAAATAAAAGAGAATTCGATGCCTTGATATCAACTGGCGAGAAAGTAAGTGCATCTCTCTTAGCAATGGCACTCAACTCTCTTGGCTTGAAAGCCAAATCTTACTCTGCTGCCCAAGTTTCACTTAAAACAACATCTAACTTTTCAAAGGCAAAGATTTTGGATATAGATAAGTCAAAAATGGAGGAGATTCTTTTAGATGGCTCAATTCCAATTATTACCGGTTTCCAAGGAATAACTGAAACTGGAGAAGTTACTACCTTAGGTAGAGGTGGATCTGATACTACTGCTGTTGCAATTGCTGCTTCTCTTAAAGCTAATCGTTGTGATATTTATACGGATGTTGATGGTATTTATACTACAGACCCGAGAGTTGTTCCCAATGCAAAAAAACTTGATGCAATTTCTATGGAGGGTATGCTTGAGCTAGCAGGGCAAGGAGCTAAAGTCATTCAAATAAGAGCTGTAGAATTCGCAAATAAATTTAAGGTTCCTGTTAGAGTTCTATCGAGCTTTTCATCAGGTACTGGTACTATGATAACTTTAGAGAATGATTCTATGGAAAATGCGGAAATTTCAGGAATAGCCTTCCAAACAGACCAAACAAAAGTAACTTTTACTGCGGTTGAAGATACCCCAGGCATAGCGTCAAAAATACTAGGTCCGCTAAGTGAATTAGACATGAAAGTTGACGTTATTGTTCAGAATGTTGGAATTGAAGGCAAGACGGATTTTACTTTTACCATAGCAACTGAAGAAAAAAGTTTGTTGGATGAAGCAATTAACAATATTCAAAAATCCATAAACTATAAAGAAGTAATAATTGACGATGAAATTGCTAAAGTTTCTATTGTTGGTGTTGGAATTAGGTCTCATGCTGGAGTTGCAGCAAAAGCTTTTCAAGCATTATCTGAAAATGAAATAAATATTGGCATGATTAGTACTTCCGAAATTAAGTTGACATTGGTAATCGAAAAAGACGATCTTGAAAAAGCCGTAAAAGTCTTACATGATGTATTTGAGCTAGATAAATAATGTATGACTTAGTCCTAAAAAACTGCAATGTTATCAATGAAAATGTTGAATCACAGGTAGATATTGCAATTAAAAATCAAAGAATTGAAAAAATAGCCGCTTCGATTGATACAGAATCTTCCGAAGAACTAGATTTATCAGGAAAGCTTGTAATTCCTGGTCTTATTGATGATCAAGTTCATTTTAGAGAACCAGGCCTTACCCACAAAGGTGAGATTGCCACTGAATCAAAGGCCGCTCTTGCTGGTGGTGTTACAAGTTATTTTGAGATGCCTAATGTAAATCCTAATACCTCTACTATTGAGAATTTAGAGAAAAAGTTTGAGATGGCTTCAACAAAATCTGTTGGAAATTACTCATTTTATTTAGGTGCAACAAACGACAACATTGAAGAGATAAAAAAACATGACCCAAAAACCTCATGTGGCCTCAAAGTATTTATGGGAGCATCTACTGGTGATTTACTAGTTAATAAATATGAATCGCTTGAGAAGATTTTTGAACATTGTCCTACAAATATTGTTACTCACTGTGAAGATCCTAAAAGATTAGTGGAAAATGAAAGACTATACAAAGAAAAGTATGGCGACAAGCTTGAAGCTGCTCATCATGCAGTTATAAGAGATGAGGAATGTTGCTATTTATCTAGTTCATTAGCTGTTGGGCTGGCAAAAAGATTTGGCTCTAATTTACATGTTCTCCACCTTTCAACAGCAAGGGAAATGGAATTATTTACAACTGATCCGATTGAGAACAAACATATTACTGCTGAGGGCTGCGTTCATCACCTAACTTTTAGTGATAAAGATTATGAAGAGCTTGGCAATTTTATTGTTTGTAATCCCTCAATTAAAACAGAGGAAGACAGACTTGGAATTATTGAAGCCGTAAAAGCAAATAAAATTGATATTTTCGCAACCGACCATGCTCCCCATACTTTTGAAGAAAAAAGTCAAAAATATCCAAATATTCCTGCAGGTATTCCTTTGGTCCAGCACTCTCTTCAGATGCTACTCGAGTTTTATTTTGATGATATTTTTTCTTTAGAAATGATTGTTGAAAAGTCCAGTCATAACGTTGCAAAGAGATTCAATATCAAAGATAGAGGATTCCTAAGGGAAGGGTACTTCGCTGATATAACATGCGTGGATATGGATAAAACCTACACTGTAAATAAAGAAAATATCTTACACAAATGTGGGTGGTCCCCCTTAGAAAATAGAACAATGCGTTCATCAATTCATGCAACCATCCTCAATGGAAATATTGCTTATAAAGAAGGGCAATTTTCTGAGTCTTTAAATTTTGGTCATAGACTAGAATTCGATAATTAGAATCGTTAAGCATTATAAAATTGTCTGTATAATAAAAAACTCGGAGAGTTGGCTGAGTGGTCGAAAGCGCCTCCCTGCTAAGGAGGTATATGGGTAACTGTATCGAGGGTTCGAATCCCTCACTCTCCGCCATTTTTTGGAGGAAAATATGAATGATATTGAAATGATAAATGATTGTATTCAGTTATATTTTGATGGATGTTATGAGTCAGATCCTGAAAAAATTAAAGCTTCTTTTAATCCTAATGCTTCCATAACAGGGTATCTCCCAGATGGTTTTCATGAAATGAGTGTTGATGATTTTGCAGGTTTTGTAGCATCGCAACAACCATCACCGATGGAAAATAATGATGAAAAGATGCTAGAAATACTTTCATGTGAAGTTTATGGAAATACTGCAGCTGTTAAAGTTAAAGAAGCATACCTTGGAATGATTTTTATAGATTGTTTATCCTTTCTAAAGAAAGATAATGAATGGAGAATTTATACTAAGCTTTTCCATGTTGAATCTTAATGGCGCTTTAAAAAAAGATAGCTTTTATCTTTAAAAAGTCACCTTTTGGTGGCTTTTTTTTGTAATATAAATTCTTGTTAATTTTTTCGGAGAATTTATGAATTTAATTTCAAAAAGTTTGTTGTCTCTTTTAGCAATAATCTTTGTTGTTAGTTGTTCTAACTCAATGGATGATGCTGATGCTCAACAAACTGTTTATTTTAATCAATTCATTCCCTGTAAAGCAGGCCCTGATTACTCTGCAGAGACAATGAAAGATTTCGTTGCAGAATGGAATGAGTTAGTGGCTGTATATGATGAAATGGTTTGGGCTGGTGGTTATGCACCTGCGAGTGGCCAACAAGGTGGCTGGTGGGAGCTTCAATGGTCTTCAAAGGAAGCAGCTGATGCAGCTTGGGAATCTTGGCTTTCTAATGCAGAAGCTCAAGAATGGGATCAGTCATCAAGAAATGTCCTAGATTGTGATAATACGCAAGTTGGTGATTTTGATCTTCACGGTGGAGTAGCTGCACCAGATTTTGATTGGACATCTTTTGCTACGCAATCTCAGGCATGCAGATATACAGATGGATCAACTCAGGCTGACCTAATGGCAGATATGGAGTTATTTAATAAATGGGTTGCTGATAACGGAAATGGAGACCCCTATACTTACGGCGTATACATTCCTCAAGACTCAAGTGATCCTTATGATTTCTATTGGCTTAACTGGCATCAAAACTTTGATACTATGGAAGCCGGTAACATGAACTGGGTTGAAAATGGCAAAGAAATGCAGGCAACATTTGATTCACATGCTGTTTGCGATGATGCCCAACTATGGAATAGTGCTGAGTTTAAGAATGAAATGAATAGCTAAACTTGCACAAGTTTTAATAAGGCCGCACTAGCGGCCTTTTTTATTGAAATTATTTATAAAATCATTAAGTAAAGTGACATGACAGAAAAAACCTTAAGATTGATTCTTGGAAATCAGCTTTTCCCTCTAGAAATACAAAAAATAGAAGATACTGAAACCGTTTTCATGTCTGAGGATTCGGGATTATGCACATATGAAAAACACCATAAATCTAAAATTGCTCTATTTTTTAATGCGATGAGGTCATTTAGAGACTCTCTTGAGCAGTCAAATATAAGAAACATTTATTATGATTTCAATAACAGATTCAATGATCCTTTTACAGAAAAATTAGCTGAGGAAATCAAGAGAAATAAGTTTACTAAAATTAAGTTTTTTGAAATAGAAGATAAACCCTTTGAAAATGAAATACTCAAGTTGATTAGTGAGCTTGAGATTACTCATGAGATTCTTAAAACACCCATGTTCATTGATACCAGAGAGTCATTTAAAGAATTTATAGGGGATAAAACTTTTATATTACAAGCTAACTATTACAAGAAAGCTCGAAGAGAGACGGATCTTCTTCTAGAAGACGGAAAGCCTGTGGGTGGTAAATGGAGCTTTGATGATGAAAATAGAAAAAAGCTTCCTAAAGGTTACATAATTCCAGAACTTCCAACTATCAAAAAACGAGATGATTTTGAAGAAATTTCTGATTTTATAAATACTGAATTTAAAGATCATCCAGGGATAATAAATAACATTTTCCCTTTTACTTCTAAACAAGCTTTAGATTGGCTTAATGTTTTTTTTGACGAGCGTTTTAAAGATTTTGGGCCATACGAGGATGCTATTTTTATGGGTGAGCATTTTCAACTTCATTCTGCGTTAAGTAGTTCAATGAACCTTGGGATTATTACTCCTCAGCAAGTAATAACTGAGGCAAGAAATTATGCTGAGGAAAATGATATTCCTCTGAACAGCTTAGAAGGATTTATAAGACAAATCATTGGATGGAGAGAATTTATAAGAGGCATTTACCAAAACTTCTCTGAAAAAATGATTGATGCTAATTATTGGAACCATCAAAGAAAACTATCCGATGCTTGGTATACAGGAGAAACAGGTATAGAGCCTCTAGATGATGCCATAAAAGGCGCACAAGAGTTTGGGTATACTCATCACATAAATAGACTTATGGTTTTAGCTAGCATTATGAATATGTCAAGAATCCATCCATCAGATATTTATAAATGGTTCATGGAAATGTTTGTCGATTCATCTGAGTGGGTAATGGTTCCAAATGTTTTTGGTATGGGAACATTCGCTGATGGAGGAATATTTGCCACTAAGCCATATATATGTGGATCAAGTTATATATTAAGGATGTCAAATTTCAAAAAGGGAGATTGGTGTGAAATTGTCGATGGCCTTTATTGGAAATTTATTGAAGACAATAGAGAATTCTTTGCTTCAAATCCACGTCTATCGCTAATGATAAGAGCTCTTGATAAACTTGATAATGATAGGAAATTAAGAATTTTTAAGGCTGCTGATACTTTTATTGAGGAAAAAACTCTTTGAAAAGAATAAAAAAATCCAATCTTCCTCAAAAAATTTGTGTAACATGTAATAGGCCTTTTACATGGAGAAAAAAATGGGAAAGATCTTGGGATGAGGTCAGATTTTGTAGTAAAAGGTGCAAAACCAATGCAAAGGAGTAAAAGATGACAGATTATGCGACTCTTGAAAAAATCGATGATGTATCAGTACTAAGCTTAGATGATGGAAAGGTAAATGTCTTTTCGATAGAAATGCTTGAAGCGATTAATAACTGCTTAAATGATGTTCCTAAAGATAGTGGCTCTTTAGTGATAAAGGGAAAAGAAGGAATTTTTTCTGCTGGCTTTGATTTAAAAACTTTTGCATCAGGAGATATGGAAAAAATCTCAAAAATGAGTGATCTCGGGATGAGGTTTATGTATGACATTTTTACTTTTCCAAGGCCGGTTATTGCTGCTTTATCTGGGCATACGATAGCAATGGGGCTTTTTGTAGCATGTGGATGTGATTATAGAATAGGCTTGAAAGGAGATTTTGTAACTCAAGCTAACGAGGTGAGAAATAATATGGATATCCCAACCAGCATGATGCAGATTGCTGCAAGTAGAATTTCTAAAAAACATGCATATTCTGTTCTGCTTCATGCCGATCCATACCCATTTCCTAAAGCAGTTGATGCAGGAATAATAGATGAGCTAGTTGATGAGTCTGATTTTGAGGCTAGAGTTATGGAAAAGGCTATCGATCTAGCTACCTTGGGCCATCCTCATTACGAAAAAACAAAAAATGCATATATTGCTGATGATATAAAAATTATTAAACCTTTGATAGTTAAATAAAGAATGCCAAAAGGTTATTGGGTAGCTAAAGCAAACATTCTCGATGATGAGAAGCTCTCAAGGTATGGTAAACAAGCTGAAATAGCAATAGAGAAATTTGGTGGTAAATTTCTTGTTAGGGGCGGTCAACATGAAACCAAAGAGGGAATCGATTTCTCCAGAAATGTAGTTGTTGAATTTGATTCCTATGAAACTGCACTGGCTGCTTACAGTAGTTCAGAATATAAAGAAGCATTAACTTTGCTTAAGGGTGGAGCCGAAAGAATGTATGCAGTAGTTGAAGGCTATGAATAAGATGCTTTTAATAATTTAGGTCTGATTTAAATGGATAAATCTCCAAACTTCTATACTGAGCAATTTGCCTCAGCTGCTTGGGGACCATGGTTAATATTTCTATTAATTGGATCTGGGATATTTTTTTTAATTTATTCAAGATTTGAGATTTTTAAATATCTTCTGCACGCTTTAAGGATTCTTTTTTCCAAGGAAAAGAGCGGTGATGAGGGCGAAGTAAGTCCCTTCCAAGCACTTACAACATCATTGTCGGGGACAATTGGGTTGGGCAATATTGCAGGTGTTGCCCTTGCAATTTCAGTAGCAGGACCTGGCTCAATTTTTTGGATGTGGGTGACAGCAATTATAGGCATAGCAACAAAATTTTTTACCTGCACTTTATCAGTGATGTATAGAGAAAAGACTAAAGAAGGAGAAATCTTTGGCGGCCCTATGTATGTGATAAAGAATGGTCTTCCAAAAAGAATGTTACCCCTTGCATATTTTTTTGCTTTGGCAGGAATGATAGGTTGCTTACCAGCTTTTCAAAGTAATCAGCTTATTCAAATAACTGGAGACCTCGCTTTTTCAGAAATTGAAAACTTTAATATTTTTGGAGGTTTAGCTCTTGCAGGAATTACTGGAATAGTTGTAATTGGCGGCTTAAAAAGAATAGCTGAAGTTGCAACATTTCTTGTGCCTTTAATGGGTTCAATTTATTTTGGAGCAATGATTGTAGCGCTGATACTAAATTTAAATTTAGTTTTACCTGCCTTTAAATTAATTCTTGTCGATGCCTTTAACGGAACCGCTATTGCAGGTGGCACCTTTTTTGGAGTGTTAATTTATGGCGTTAGAAGAGGAGCTTTTTCAAATGAAGCAGGTATGGGAACTGAGTCTTTGGTTCATGGAGTTGCTAAAGTTTCAAATCCAGTTAAACAAGGCCTAGTAGCCATGACAGGACCAATTTTTGATACATTAATTATATGCACAGCTACTGCTTTAATGATTCTGGTATCAGGAGTTTGGGAAACATCATCATCTCAAGGCGTAACGTTAACATCAGAAGCTTTTAGTGTTTTATTAGGAAGCTTAGGCGGCTTAATTCTTTTCGTATGTGTGATTTGTTTTGGCTTAAGCACAATCTTTACTTACTCGTATTATGGAGCATCTTGCTCAAGATTTCTTTTTGGAAAATTTGGCATGAAATTCTATATTTATCTATACATTTTAAGTATTTTCATTTACTCGATTGTCCCAATTGATATTGCTATAAATATAGCTGATGGAGCATTTGCTATGATGGCTATTCCAACTCTGATTTCAGCATTATGGTTAGCGCCAAAAGTAATGCAGGCTTCAAAAAATTACTTTAAACTTATTAATAACAATTAAAAAAATGAAATTTTTAAGTTATCTCTTTCTATTCTTTTTAATGATACCAATTTTTTCAGATGAAAAAGGTCGACTTGATAGAGAGGAATTTGATTTTAGATATACCTATTTAGGAATAAGCTATGTTGGTGCAAATAATGCAGATAATGGTTTAGCAATAAACTCTTCGTTTACCTTGCCTGGCCCTTTGTATTTAAAGTTTGAGAGAAGAGGCGATGGCATAGACTTTGAGAAAGAGACAGTAGATAAAACAACAGACTCTTTTAGAGTTGGAGCTCATGCCGGTATAGGGGATATCTTAAGCAATATTTCAGTCAGCGGAATGAACTTATCAATCAAGAATATGTTTGAGATTTTTGGAGAGTTTGGAGTAAAAAGTTGGTCGGTAGAAAACGATGGCTTTAATTTTGATGAAAATGCTTATGAGGCACATTTTGTTTCAGGTATTCATTTTGGCGACAGCAACGACTGGGAAGGAAAAATTTTCATTGATATCGCATCAGAAGCAGAACCTATAATTAATGATGATATCGTATGTTTAGAAATAGATTGCCCAACAATTTATGAGATTTCAGATGATCAAAATAGAAGATTTGGTTTTGAGGCGATCTACAACAGAGGTAAATATACAGCTTTCACCATTGGAGCAAGCACAAACTCTCTATATGATTCAACAAATTTTGAGATAGGTTTTAGAATAAATTTATAAATTTTTATCTGAAACAAAAGGATTAGTTGATCTTTCAGTTTTAAAATTTGAGGGTGGTCCATGACCAGGAACAAAAGCTATATCCTTGCCCAAAGGCCAAAGTTTTGTCTTAATTGATTCAATCAACTGACCATAGTTACCTCCAGGTAAATCTGTTCTTCCAATTGATCCTGCAAAGAGAACATCACCTACAATAGCTAATTTTGAGGACCTATGAAAAAAAATTATATGACCTGGCGTGTGTCCAGGGGTAAGAAATACGTCTAAAACTGCATTGCCAACTAATACAGTTTCTCCTTCATTCAACCATATGTCAGGGACACAATTTTGTGCCGGCAATCCTAGCATAGACCCCTGTGCTTCAAGTTCATCAAGGAGAAACTTGTCATCAATGTGTGGACCAATTATTTCTAAGTTAAGCGTGTTAGCTAGTTCAGTAGCACCAGCAGCATGATCGATGTGTCCATGAGTAAGTAAAATCTTTTCTGGAGTAAGATTATTATTAGCAGCACTTGCCAGAAGTATTTCTAAATCTCCACCTGGATCTACAAATGCACATTTTCTAGTTTCTTCGCAAAAAACTATAGGAGCATTCTGTTGAAATGGAGTAACAGGGTTTATTAATGCTTTTATTTTTGACATTGCTACAATATAAACCATGTCAGAATTTGAATCCAAAAAAAATCCTGGTCGTAAAAACTTTATTTTTAGGAATAGAAAAGCCTCTAAGGAAGAAAATCAGGTATTAATTGAAAGAATTGATTCTTTATCAGAAGCAGCAAAGCTTAGGAATATTCTTTCAGATAAGTCACCAGAGAGTTTTCATGATCCGATAGAGTTTTCATGGCAAGCATTTTGGAAGACATTTATATATGAAAACCTTCCTCCTGTATTCTTTTCACCTCTAGCAGCACTGATTTTGGAGGGGTCGCCATCAAGAGCGTGGCACGTTTCACAAAATAGAAATCTTATTGCTTTATCAACACAACATATGCCACTACCAAACATCATAGTGTCTTGGCTTATAACATATCCTGCATCATGGTTATTAACTACTGCACTTATTATCGCAATATTTTTTGATTCAGATCTTTTAAGAAATATAGATACTTTCCAAATTATCTTGGCTTATTCATGCTTGTTTACAAGAAGACTTATTATTTGTGCAAAATATGGATTTTATAGACCAGATGAGCTTGAAAGGCTGTGTCACCCTGCACCAAGATGGAGTAGCGATAAAACAGAAAGAAAATTTATTGGAAGAGGCTGGAATAGCCCAAAAGATTACCCTGGATTAATTGAAGATGAGATGACTTCAGCAATGGATGAAAATGATATTGCCCTTCACGCAATACCTCTTGAGTTTGATCAAGACACTATTTCTAAAATGTCCGAAGAGAATGGTGGTGAAATTTTTACATCCGATACTACTTCTACAAAATCAAATGAAACTTCCTCAGCTTTCTTTTTGTTTAACTTAATTAATTCAGTTTACGAAAAGGATTTTGTTAAACCATATAGGCTCATTTTATATCCATCAATGCTAGCAATTATTTTTACCCCCTTTATTGTTAAAAGCATTAGTGGAATTTATTTATTTGGCAGCAATTCATTAGAAGTATTTATAACTACAATGTCTGTTTTTGGATTCTTAATTTGCTTTCAACTTTTCTTCTTTGGACTAATTTGTGCAATTGATTTCGATAGAAGGATAGAAAGCACAAAAAAACTTGGTGACATTATAAAGTTTCCTGGATTGCCTTATTCATCAATTTTTCCCTCTTCAAAGAATAGTGAAAAATTAAAATATATTTTTCTAGATTTAAGAAAAAGAAAAAATGTATTTGCATGGATGAGCTTAAGAAATGTTTTGAGATCTTTCGGAGAAACTTATCTTTATAGAATTGAAAGCTATACTTCTATATTAGTTTTCTTCTCACTGTTATGTGTAATTATTCTTAATTTGATTGCTTGGACAGAAATACGCCATCACATTTCAACAATCTACATTATTGGAGTAATTATTCTTACAATTTCAGGAATTAGCTTGTATGCAATCTTTAAAGCAATAAAGCTTCAGTCCCTTAGTCAAATTCACAGAGACTATGTCAGAAATGAAATCTTTATAATTGAGGAAGAAATATCAGAACTAGAGGAGGAGGGTAATTTAGGGAAGATCAAAGAGCTTCAAAGCTCAAAAAATCTTCTTCAACAAGCTGATCAAAACATTAATTATAAAGAGTTTATCTTTAAGCCAACTACAATAATGGGATATTCTGCTAATCCTGGAGTAATAGGCTCAGTTTTAGGTGTTGTCATAACTGGGTGCTTATTTGCGATACAGGGTTTTGTATCAACAGGTATTGAATATGATTCATTCGGATGGTTTTTATTTTAAAAATGTCTATTAAAACCACTAACAAAGATTCAATATTATTTTTAAAAATAGACTCACCACCCGTGAATGCATTTTCTTCCAATGATTTAATTGAAATGTGTGATCTAATCGAGAAATATTCTTTTGATAAGAAAACCTCAGTCATCATTATAGAAAATGAGGGAAAAGGGTTCTCTGCAGGAGCTGATAAAAAAGAACATGGTTTAGATAAAGATAAGCTTGAAATAATTAATAATTATTTATGGAAAGTATCAAATGCTATCTACAATTCAGATATCCCAGTGATTTGTTGCTGTGACGGATTCGTAATCGGTGCAGGTTTTTTTCTTCCTTGTTCTTCTGACATAGTTTTGGCAACTAAAGATAGTTATTTTCAAATGCCGGGTATTAATTTTGACGTATTGGTGGGAAGTGCTCATCTTGGAAGGTTAGTCCCAAAACAAAAAGTGAGAGAAATGGTTTTTACAGGAGAAAAGGTTTCTGTAGAAAATATTTTCTCCTATGGAGGCATTAGCTCAATTCATGATGATAAAGAAAGTATGATGTTAAGAGCAAATGAACTAGCAAAAAAAATATCCAATATGGAAAGAGATTCAATTAAAGTCCTTAAAAAGATTCTTAATTCTAATGAGGCAATAGATGTAAACAGAGCCTTTAAAGAAGAACAGCAGCTTACATTCCAAAATAAAAAAACCTATTAGATTAAGCATTTCCCTTTATTTTGGCATTAAATATCATTAATATAACCTCCTCATTGCAGATCAAAGGAGATCAAATATGACAGAAAATAAAAAACCAACACGTGAAGAGGCCGAGGCAGCTGTAAGAACTATGCTTGCCTGGACTGGAGATAATCCAGACAGAGAGGGCTTGGTAGAGACACCAAAAAGAGTTGTAAGAGCTTATGAGCAATTCTTTGCAGGATACGAGATGGATCCAAAAGAAGTTCTTTCAAAAGTCTTTGAAGAAGTTGAAGGTTATGACGAAATGGTAATAGTTAAAGATATTCGTGTTGAGTCTCATTGTGAACACCATATTGTTCCAATTCTTGGTAAGGCTCATGTTGGTTATCTGCCAAACAAAAGAATTGTTGGAATTAGTAAACTTGCCAGAGTTGTTGATATTTTTGGTAAAAGACTTCAAACCCAAGAAGTGATGACAGCCCAAATAGCTAATGTCATAAATGAAGTACTTGAACCTAAAGGTGTTGCAGTTGTTATGAATGCAAAACATCAATGTATGACAACGAGAGGAGTTCATAAACCAGAAAGCTCTACTATTACATCTACAATGCTTGGAGCCTTCAGAGAGAATCCAGATACACGTGCTGAGTTTATGAACTTAATTACAACTAGTTCATAGTAGCTAACTTAAGTGCTACCTAAAGTTTCCAAAACTAAAAAAAAATTAATTCTTGCTAGCGGTTCAAGAATTCGTAGACAATTACTTGAAGGAGTTGGTCTAGAGTTCCAAGTTATAAATTCCAACGTAGATGAAGATTTACTTAAAAAGGAACTTCATGGGAGATCATTTAGAGAGCAGGTATCAAGATTAGCCTCCGAAAAAGCGCGCACAGTAAGTATGGATAATTTAGAAGCATTCGTTATTGGATCAGATAATATGTGCACGATCGATGATGAGATTTTTGATAAACCTATTGATCATGAGGATGCTGTGAATCATCTCTCATCCTTATCTGGAGAAAAACATTTCCAAAATAATGGTATTTCTATATTTCACGAAGGAAAAGAGATTTGGTCAAATTATGATGTAACTGAGTTAGAAATGAGGAAATTATCACTTCAAGAAATTGAGGATTATCTAAATTTAGATAAACCCTACAGCGCATGTGGTTGTTACCATTATGAGTCTAATGGAAAAGATCTTTTTACTAGCATTAATGGCCTTGAAAGTACCGTCATGGGATTAGCGATGGAGCACCTTATTGAAAAGTTAAATCAACTTGGTGTCGTTGAGTTATAGTACTAGCTATGAGAGAAATCTATTTATATGATTCTTTATCTAATAAAAAGAGAAAGTTTGAGCCTATAGATCAAAACCACATCCGCATTTATGCTTGTGGACCTACAGTATACAACTACGCACATATTGGTAATGCAAGGATGGCGGTAGTTTTCGATTCGTTTGTAAGGCTATTAAGAAATAAATATCCGAACGTTACATATGTATCAAATATTACTGATATTGATGACAAGATAATAGAAGCCGCAAATGAGTCTAATATACCTATAAGCGAACTAACAAAGAAATATACGGATATTTACAATGCAGATATGTCTTATTTGAATGTACTTCATCCAGATATACAGCCAAAGGCGACAGAGTATGTTGAGGATATGGTTAATTTTATTGATAAATTAATCCAGAAAGATAAAGCTTATGAAAAAGATGGACATGTATTTTTTCATGTTCCTTCCCATGAGGGATATGGAAAATTATCAAACAGAGAAATTGATCAACAACTTGCTGGAAGCAGGGTACAAGTTTCCGATATCAAAAAAAATCAACAGGACTTTGTTTTGTGGAAACCATCAAGCAAAAGTCAGCCTGGATGGGAATCTCCATGGGGAATTGGAAGACCGGGATGGCATACAGAATGCTGTGTGATGTCTGAAGTAAATCTAAAAATACCTTTCGATATTCATGGTGGTGGGCAAGACTTACTTTTTCCTCATCATGAAAATGAAATTGCTCAGTCTTGTGCAAGCGTTAATTCTGATAATCCCGAAGATTATGCTAAGTATTGGATACATAATGGTTTTGTCACTATAGATGGTGAAAAAATGTCAAAATCTCTTAATAATATTATTCTTTTGAATGACCTTTTAAAAGAGCATGATGGAGAAACAATAAGACTTGCATTGCTATCTTCTCATTATCGAAAATCACTTGATTGGAATGAAAATGTGATAAAACAGTCCAAAGTATTGTTAGATAAAGTTTATGATTTTCTTGATAACTGTGACGATGATTCAGAGGGTAAAATTGATGAAAGTCTCATGGAAAATTTTTCTAATGATCTCGATATACCCAAAGTATTAACTTCAATTAACGAGATTTTAAAAAATAAAAATTCTTCTAGCCCTGGGACTATCAAACAATCTTTATTATTTGCAGGCAGTATTTTGGGAGTATTTGATAAAAAACCATCTGAGTGGAACATGCAAATTGAAATTAGTGATTCTGAATTAGCGGAAATAGAGAAGCTTATTAATGAGAGGAAAACTCTTAAAGAAAATAAAGATTTTACCGGCGCTGATGCAATAAGAGATTCATTGTTGGAAAAGGGTATTGAGCTAATTGATAATGAAGATGGAACCACTTGGAAATCTAAAAACTAATTTCACCTAGTTTTTTCTTCACCGTTACAAACTTATAGTAATATCTAATCGGAGGATTTAATTATGAGATATTTTTTATTATTAACTTTTTCAATTTTTTCATTTGCAGACGATCATCGTATTTCAACAGATTTTTCAGATTGCGATGGAAAAGTTGTCAATTATTACGTTTCTAAAATTGTTTCCGGCGGCAGTGTTGATGGAATGATGAAAGCAAGTAAGATGCATCAAAATTTTTATGATGAGCAAGGCGCAAATGTAAAAGTTTATCCAGCACTACAATATTTAAGAAATGACGATGGGACAGAAGAAAAACTTCATCGTGTTTCAACAATGGTTGTTTGGGAAAGTGTTAACTCATGGAGTGAATGGAGAGAGAGCATCGAAGCTTTATCTGAAGAAGATAGAGAGCTTGCTGACAAAAAATATAATGCTTTTGTTGCCATGTATAACAAGAATACTGAGGTTGTTGCTGAGAGAAGGTGGTGTATGCTTTAATAATATGTGTTTTTTTTGGAGATAAATTATGTTACATATAGGTAAATATGAAATGAGAAGCGATGCTGATAGAGACGCTTTCGGTCATGCTGCTCTTGCTGTTTGTAAGGCTGCAAAAAGTGTAGAAGGTGTAAATGATGCAAAGTTTTTCTGGGTAAATCCAAACTTAATTGGAATTATAGTCGATGCAGAGAAGGGTGTCTGGGGTAGCGATGCTGATCCCTCAGCCGAGACCATGAAAGCCTTTTTTGATTTAGCTGATTTATCAAATCAAGTTTCAAATGAGATTTGGATGTCAGCTGGTATTGGCGAAGAAAGATTTAATATGACTAAATAAAAAAGGAGGAAATATGTTTAGAAATATATTTTTAAGTGCAGCTTTAATTTTTTCAGTTGTTGTTTTTGCTGATGCTCATACAGATGCTGAAAAAACAGTTTTAAAAAATATTGAAGCTTATTGGGAAGCAAGAAATGATAGAGAGTGGGATACTGTGGTAGCTCTTACAAGTTCTAGCGGTATGTTAGGTACTAATTCAGATGGCAGTTTCCATAAGCCTCTAAATAATCAAACTGCTAAGGACTGGGAAAACCAAACTCCAATGGTTGCAGGGTTGGTTGGTGTTTATGCTTCTGAAGCTCATCAACTTAATTCATCTACAGTATATGCAAGATATTATGCTGAGGGAGTAGTTCCTGATGGCAATGGAGGTGTGAGACCTTACAGAACAAGGGTAACAAGTGTTTGGATTAAGGAAGATTCAAATTGGGTTATGAAAACTTCTCACTTTTCTTCTGCTGCATATGGCGGAACCCACCAAACTGTTCAAGAAGATTTCGAAGACTAAATTTAAAAAGCCGATCTAAACAGGTCGGCTTTTTAATATGATTTTCTATACTAGTGCGCAGGCCATAGCAACTAATGAACCAATGGATCCAAAATATGCAAGGGTTCTTAGATATTTTATGCCACTAATGTAGAGCAAGCCATGTGCAACTCTAAAAATTAACCACCAACAAGCAGCATTTGTAGTATCAACACTCAGGATCATTGACAATAAAGCTAATGCCAGAAAAGCTGGTAAACTTTCTTGAAGATTTGATCCAGCTCTTTTTGCTCTTGCAACCAAGGGTGTCTCTGGAATAGGGCTTTCTCTATTTCCAATCATCCAGTTTAAGTTTTTTATATTTAGAATCATTGGTATTAACCAAAGCTGAAAGATAGCCAGTATTAAAGACAAAATGATTAAAGATTCCATATGCTCTCCAAAAAATTTTAAAAAATAAGACTATCAGCGAGAAATTATAAATTCAAGAATAAAATACTTTAGAATATTGATACTTAAATATTAATGATGAATTTTTTTAAAACAAATAGGAATTTACTTTGGCTAACCTCGATAATTTTGTCATTAAGTTTTATCGCTTCACTGATACTTACAAGCTTTGGAACGGTTGATGTAAAAAGTCACAGGCTTGATACTGAAAAGGGCCAATTTATTGTTTATGACCTTTTTAAACCAAAATCAGCCACATCGGAATCAAAAGCACCATTCATAGCAATTATTCCTGGCTTTCAAAGATCAAAAGAAGCTTTATCAAATATTGCAATTGAATTATCTAGGCGAGGCTATGTTGTAGCACTCATAGATCCGTATGCTCAAGGTCTTTCATCTTCTTCACTAAGTAGAATAGCAGCAACCACTCAAGGATATGGAATGTTTGCTCTTGTTGAGTATGTTCATACAGGAGTCTTTGATTTTGTTGATTTAAACAAAGTTGGAGCTACAGGGCACTCAATGGGAGGAAATGCTGCAATAAGAGGTGCTGATTATTTTGGGAAGCAAGCAATTCAAAATAATTCTAAGAGTAAGCTTCATTCCGTATACGTATCAGGATATGTTCTTACCCTGAGAGATAACATATTAAAAAATTCTCAATCAAATATGGGCGTAAGCTATGCTTTATATGACGAGGGTGCATTTAGGAATGAGTTGGAAGGATGGGATTCTGCAAATATGCAGATTGCGCCAGAGTCAATTCGAACAGTTAATAATGTTCTTCCGCAGGATAGACAGATAACAAAAGTAGAATTAGGTAAATACTATGGCTCAAAAAATAATAATACTTTAAGGGTAATTTTTAATGAGCCAGTCTTGCACCCCTTCCAACCATATAATTTTGAAGCAACTAAGAATCAGCTTGACTATTTCGAGGTTGTGTTTGGCTCACCAAATCCTATCAACTCAAATAATCAAATTTGGCATTGGAAAGAAATTCTTACACTTATAAATATGATTTTAGCTCTCACAATGCTGATACCTATTTCTAGATTCTTTTTAAACCTAAATCTATTTGCATCTATCAAGAAAGATATACCAACTCCTTTAAATCCACCAAACTTTAAAGGAAAGGTTCTTTTTTGGAGTATTTTTTTCTTTAGTGCTTTCATAGCATGCATTACATTTATTCCAATGGTTGAAGTTGCAAAAGTATTCTTTGAAGATGCAGCTAAAAGAGAGCTTACATGGTTTTTTCCTCAAAGGATGAATAATTCTGTGATGCTATGGGCAGCCCTAAATGGAACATTAGGAATAATTATTTTCTATTTATCATACAGATTTTTTGGTAGAAAGAATGGTGTTGATACTAAATCGTGGGGCTTGCGAATAAATAGAATAGATCTTCTAAAAACATTCTTATTATCTTTGGTAGTATTCACAACCTTCTATGGATTCCTTTTTCTAAATTATTTCTTGTTTCATGTTGACTATCGATTTTGGTTTATGGGAGTAAGAATATTTCAACCAGAGATGCTTTTAGTTCTTGCTATGTATTTTCCCTTATTCTTAATTTTTTTCTTTTCAAATTCTTTAAGAATAAATGGAGCTATGAGATTTAAAGGGCAACCTGAATGGAGATCAATGCTGATTGGAGGAATTGCTAATTCTTTAGGACTGATATTAATAATCATTATTCAATATTCAGTTTATTTTAAGACCGGGACTGTTTACTGGAGTTCAAACTCTACAGATTGGTTAAGTGTAAATCTTCTTTTTGGTATAGTGCCTATGATGTTTATTTTGCCTTACTTCAATAGAATATTTTTTAGAATGACTGGAAGAGTCTATTTTGGACCTCTTGTAACCTGTCTTGTTTTCATAATGATACTTTCAACTAATACAGTTGTTTACCTTCCTATAAAATAGAATGAAGAAGAATTATTTTATTATTAGTATCTTTTTTCTCTTCAGTTGCGGCGGAGGAGGAGGAAGTGAAACCATAGAAATTTCTCAAAATAATCCACCCTCAATAACAAATAATGTTTTCACTTATAACGTAATTGAAAATCAATCAGATGCCTTTTCTATACAAGCAAGCGATCCAGAAGGCGATAGTATAAGTTTTCAGATATTTGGAGGCTTAGATAAAGATATTTTTTCTTTAAGCAGTGATGGCCAGGTTACATTTATATCTCCACCAGATTATGAAAATCCATCTGATGTGAACCAGGATAATTCTTATGAAATTTCAATAAGAGCATTCGATGGTAGCTCATATTCTAGTGTTTATGACTTTATTGTTAATGTTACCAATGATGTAAGTGATGATGAAAGTAATAATTCCTCAGCCGAGTGTACTGAACAATCAGATTCAACTTCATATTGCACTATAAATTGGGATGAATTGGAAAGAGAGTTTTATGTAGTTTTTCCAGATGGATTTTCTACTGATCAGACTTATCCTCTAATTATTAGTTTGCATGGAGGAGGTGACTATGCTGATGCAAATATGGAATATACTGGGTTTACAGAAATAAATGATCAGAACAACTTAGTTTTGATATTCCCACAAGGAACAGTAGCCCCTGGAAAAGGAGATACAGGTTGGTTTGCTGGTGGCGATTGTTCCAACATAGAGGTTTGTGATCTATCTTTTATTGAAAAATTAATTGATTATTCAATAGAAGAATTAGCCATTGATTCTGATAGGGTATATGTTTCAGGTTTTTCAAATGGCGCTTTTATGGCTTATACAACTGCTTGTTTTTTAAGTAATAAAGTTGCAGCGGTTGCTCCAGTTTCAGGATCTTTAACACCAGAAGATTATGAATCATGTAACCCCCAAAGACCATTATCAATAATTCACATTCATGGAATAAATGATTCATCGATCCCAATTCAAGGCAATGACTATATTACACCTCTTCAACTTGTAAGTGCTTTTTGGAGTTCATTTAACTCTTGTTCTGAGAACATAATTGTTGATGGTGAGGATTTAAATAATGATGGATATTCTTGGTACTCAGAAATTTCAACCAATTGCCAAAATGGAGTAAGTGTAAATTTTACATATTTAGAGAATTTTGATCATAGCTGGCCCACATCTAACCCTGAGAAAGGGGATAGTGCTGACATTGATGGAGCAACATTTATATGGGAGTTCTTATCTTTGTATGATACCAACGGACTGATAGACTAAGAGTATATGAGAATAATTAAAACTTTAGCAATTTTATTAGTTATTTCAGCATGTGGAGGTGGTGGAGGATCAAATGCTCCTGATATTTCTGATGATCCTGATTTAGGAAATAGCTCTGATGAATCATGTTCAGCTTACTCATCAAATATTGGAAATGGCTCAACATTTAATTGTTCCATAGTTCATGACAACATAGATAGACAGTTTTTTGTATATATTGGAAGCGGTTACGATATTAATTCACCTGTTCTATTTGTTTTGCATGGTTATACAAGCAGGGGTTTGTGGATAATGAACTATAGCGGATTTCAGTCTATTGCTGACGATAATGGTTTTATTGTTGTTTATCCTCAAGGTACTCTTTTACCTGCAACGGGACAGACTCATTGGAATGTAGGCGGTTGGACAACAAGCAGTTCAACAGATGATGTTGGATTTATTGATTCTTTAATTGAATTTTTAGATGATGAATATTCTATTAATCAAAAGCAAATTTACTCTACAGGTATGTCTAATGGTGGATATATGAGTTATAAATTAGCATGTGATTTAAGCTCAAAAATTGCAGCAGTAGCATCTGTGACAGGATCAATGACATTTGAAACATTTAGCTCATGCTACCCATCTAATCCAACCTCAGTTGCACAAATACACGGCATGGAGGACTCAGTTGTCAGTTACTACGGAAATGCATGGAGTAAACCTATTGAGGAAGTTATGGATTATTGGGTTAATCATAATAATTGCTCGTCTGAACCTGATACTTTTCAAATTTCAGGCAGTAATGGTGGGGGAATTCATGATGTATATTTTAATTGCAACAATCAGACAAATGTAGAACTATATCTAATGACAAATATGGGACATGAATGGCCCAACATCAATAATCATGATCTTCAAGCTTCCACAATAATTTGGAATTTTCTTTCAAAATACGATATTGATGGATTAATTGAATAATATTATTAAAATAGTGTAAAAAATTAGATATTTGTATGGAAATTAATTTACCAGATGGCTCAGCAAAAAAACTTGATGATGGCTCAAATGGCTTAGACCTTGCTAAGTCAATAGGCGCAGGACTTGCTAAAAGTGCTGTTGCATTAAACGTAAATGGTGAGCAGAGAGATCTTCTAGATGAACTTCCAAATAACTGTTCAGTTTCAATCATTACTATCCAATCCGAAGAGGGCTTAGAAATAATGAGACATACATTAACTGCTCAAGTTCTTGCAAAAGCAATAAAGAATTTATATTCGGACTCTAGATTGGCAATAGGGCCAACAATTGAAAATGGATTCTACTATGATGTTTCTACAAAAACACCAATTTCAGTTGAGGATCTTCCCAAAATAGAAAATGAAATGAAAAGAATATTAGAGAAAAATTCTAATATTGTTAAATCACTTCACTCCAAAAAAGATGCAAAAAAAATGTTCAAAGATAAAGGAGAAACTCTCAAGGTAGAAATTATAGATGATGCAGAACAGACCGATAATTTTCAAATTTATACTAACACTGATGAAGATTTTATTGATTTATGCAGGGGACCACACTTACCTAATCTTTCTTTTATTGGAGCATTTAAGCTTACAAAAGTCTCTGGAGCCTATTGGAAAGGAGATTCTTCAAATGAAATGCTTACAAGAATTTATGGTACAGCATGGAGAAATGAAAAAGAGCTACAAGAACATCTAAAATCCATTGAAGAAGCTGAAAAAAGGGATCACAGAAAGATTGGGAAAGACATGGATCTTTTCCATTTTCAAGACGAAGCTCCGGGTATGGTTTTCTGGCATCCAAAAGGCTGGAGTATTTATTCAACCTTAAAATCTTATATGTCAGATATGCAAAAGAATGCTGACTATAAAGAGATTAATACTCCTTCAGTCATAGATAGGAAGCTTTGGGAAAAATCAGGACATTGGGATAAATATAGAGAAAACATGTTTATAACTGAGATCGATGAAGAGCATGCTAATGAGAAAAGAGTAAATGCATTGAAACCTATGAATTGTCCAGGACATGTCCAAGTTTATAACCAAGGGATAAGATCATATAAAGAACTCCCATTTAGGTTATGTGAATTTGGTTCATGTCATCGATATGAAGCATCTGGAACCATGCATGGCCTAATGAGAGTTAGGGGTTTCACACAAGATGATGGGCATATTTTTCTTACAGAAGATCAAATCGAGTCAGAAACAGCTATCTTTATAGATTTATTATCGAAGGTCTATGCTGACCTTGGGTTCAATGAATTTGAAATTAAGCTATCAACACGCCCAGAACAAAGAGTTGGATCTGATGAGATTTGGGACAAAGCTGAATTGTCTCTAAAAAATGCAATCGAAAAACTTGGATTGGAATATAGGATAGATGAAGGAGATGGTGCATTTTATGGTCCAAAATTAGATTTTGTTCTAACAGATGCCATTGGAAGAAAGTGGCAATGTGGAACTCTTCAGTTAGATTTCAATCTAGCAGATCGCCTAGATGCTCAATACGTTGCAGAGGATGGGAATAAATATAATCCAGTTATGTTTCATAGAGCGATTCTGGGGTCTTTTGAGAGATTTATAGGTATTTTAATTGAGAACTATAGTGGGAATCTTCCCTTATGGCTTGCTCCTACTCAAGTAACTGTTTGTTCAATTACAGATGAGGCTGATGATTATGTAAAAGAAATATCTGAAATGCTAAGAAGTAAAAATATTCGATGTAACTCAGATTTAAGAAATGAAAAAATTAGCTATAAAGTTAGAGAGCATAGTATCTCAAAAGTACCAATAATTATTGCTGTTGGAAAAAAAGAGGTTTCAGAGAGAACTGTTTCAATAAGAAGGCTTGGCAGTGATGATACATCTTCATTAGCCCTAGATGATTTTACAACTTCAGTAGTGCAAGAATCTCTTGCCCCAAATAAATAAAATGATCGGCAAATTTTTTATTGCAATAATCAAGATTTATCAAAAGTTTTTTTCGCCATTGCTTGGCAGCAATTGTAGGTTCCAGCCAACATGCTCCACTTATACTATTGAGGCTATTCAGAAATTTGGTGCTCTCTCAGGAATCATCTTAGGATTTAGAAGAATCCTTAAGTGCAGACCTGGTGGAGAGTGTGGGTACGACCCGGTACCAGAGGAGTTGTAATGATTTTTGGTATATTGACTAGTAACTTTTATATACTTTTAAGCCTTTGGATTGGTGTTGCAATCATTACTTTCTGCTATCTTTTCTTCGTTACTGCGCCATATGGCCGCCATGCTAATACTAATTGGGGGCCTTCAATGGATGCGAGATGGGGTTGGATAGTTATGGAATCTCCATCTGTATTCTTGATAGGGGGCCTATGTATATTTTTTAGGGAAAATCTAAGCCTAGTATCGTCAATTTTTGTATTAATTTATATTTTTCATTATTTCCATAGGACCTTAATTTGGCCTTTTATTGCTGAAATGGATGGTAAAAAGATGCCTATTTTTGTGGCTTTTTTAGCATTTGTTTTTAACATTTTTAATGTCCTTTTTCAGTGTACTTGGATTCTTTTTATTGCAAATTATGAAAACAGTTGGCTTACAAGTTTTTCATTTATTTTAGGAATAATAATCTTTGTAGCTGGATTCTATATAAATGTCAGATCTGACTATATGCTAATTAATTTGAGAAAAGCTAAAGGACCTGGATATCACATTCCAAGGGGATTCCTGTATGAAAAAATATCTGCTCCAAACTACTTTGGAGAGATGTTAGAGTGGCTTGGGTGGACAATAGCAAGTTTAAGTCCTTCTGGATTGGCTTTCTTCATATGGACATCTGCAAATCTTATACCAAGAGGAGTTTCCAATCATAAGTGGTGTAATGAAAATATAGAGAACTATCCTCAAGGGAGAAAGGCAGTCATTCCAGGTATTATTTAAAATGATAATTAGAATTTTTTTATTTCTTACTTTATCTTTCTCATATTTTGTCTCAGCTGAGCAGATTTCCATCATGTCCTACAATTTAGATAATTTATTTGATGCTAAGGATGACGTTGGAAAAGATGATAAAGCTTATTTACCTATTGCACTTAAAAACAATGATGATCATATTATGGGATGCCTTCTAGTTAATAACTCTAAGTGGAGAAATGAATGTTTATTCTTAGATTGGAGTGAGGAAGTAGTACAAAAAAAGATTTCCAATATTTCAGATCTATTAATTTCTATGGGAGAATCTCAACCAGATATTATCGCAATTCAAGAAATTGAAAACTTAAATGTCCTTCGAATGTTGTTTAGTAAAATAGAAGCTTTTGGATATACAGATTTTGCTTTAATCGAAGGCGAAGACTATAGAGGAATTGATAATGCCATTATTTCAAAGTATCCAATTTATGGCGCAAGAAATTTTAAGATTAGATTCTCAGATTCTGTTGAGGTAACAAGCTCGAGACCAATTTTTGAGGTGAAACTAGGTTTGGATAATGAAATCATAAGAGTTTATGTAGTCCATTTTCCCGCTCCATACAACAGTGCTAATTCAAGAATTGATGCATTAAATAACCTTTATGCGATTGTTAACTCTCATGATGACAAGTGGATTGCTTTAGGAGATTTCAATATCACATCTCAAGAGGAAAAAGATCTGGGTATTTATTCCCAAATTAATAATGATTGGTATGTTTCGCATCTTGATGGATGTAAAAAATGTAAAGGTACTTTCTTCTATAGCCAGGATGGCACATGGAGTTTTCTAGATGCAATTGTTTTTCCAAAAAACAAAAAGATGAGTTTAGAAACCTCATATATCTTAAAAAATGAAATAAATGTTGATACGAAAGATGGTAAACCAAGAAATTTTGGGATCTTAACAGGTAAGGGTATTTCAGACCATCTGCCTATTGTGGCAGAAATAAAGATCAATTAATTCTAATATTCTCTAATTTTGCTTTTGTTTTTGACTCTTCATCAAGTAGTTCAAATCCATATATAGATTGTTCCCAATGGCCATAGACAGGGTTGGCTAGCATAAACCACTTGTTACCCCACATATTCTCATATTCAAGAACAGACTCTTTTCTAGTGACATAATCAGCTTTGTCCGGAAGATCAAAGAAATCATTAAGGTTATCGCCGAACATCATTATCACTCTGTGATTTTCAGAAACAAATGATCTTCTTGAGGCTTTACTTGAACCCCAACCATTTTCACCCCGTGTTAGGAGCACATCAACATCATCATCAAATGGCAGTCCGAGTTTTTTGATATTATTTTTTGTAGCTTCTTCATAAACAGTTCTTCGATTAGTAACATAAAAGATTTTTACACCTTTTTTTTGAGCGTTCAGCAAGAAATCTTTAACCCCAGGAATCAAAGTTGCTTTTTCTTCATATATCCATTTATCCCACCCCTCAGGATAGTTGGTATGATTCATGATAGATCTTGCATTGAATGGAGTATTGTCTAAAACAGTTTCATCAACATCTAAGATTATTGCGGGCGATCTATCCAACTTACCCTTAGATTCAAGAACTGCATCCCAATCTCGAGTATTAATAGCTTCATCCAGAAGTTGAGTCGCGGTGTTATACGTTTGAACAAAAGTAGCTTTAATTTCACCAGATGTCTGAGAGTAAAGGACAGACATAAGTGATTCTAAATTTTTATCAGCGTATGTATCAATATTAAAAAGAAAAAAAATGCTGAGAAAGAATAGATTTTTCTTATTTTTTATCACGCCAACCTTCACGATCGAAGATTCTTAAATAAGCCAGTTGATCATGCTCTGATTTATTTGATACTTTAACGTAATCTCCTGACTGAACAAGAATTACATCTCCAGCAACTAAATCATATGAATCTTGATGCTCGACACCATAAGATGGATCACCGCCGTGACCTTCTTCAGAATTCATATATTCAACAACTTCCATTCTGCCTCGACCATTCACAACGACGTAGACAACATCAGAATCTATAAGCTTATGACCCTCTGTTGACTGACCTGGTTGAATAATAGTTTTACTTGCTATCACTTTACCAAGGAGATCATTTGTCCAAACGGTATAAGCATCTGTTTCTTTATATGGGGAACCCCCAACTCTAAAATTTACATATTTTCTTGCCATGATTAACCTTTATTTTTTATTGCTATCATACTCCATCATTTGAAGATTTAAAAAATTTTAATATATTTTCTTCTATTTTAAGATTTGTAATTTTAAATGCTTTTCAAATGAAGTAAAATCTACACATATTCAACTTTGGGGAGACATTAAATGTCAAAAAATTACACTAATCCAGAAACCATTGGTCTTCATGCTGGCTGGAGAAAAGATGAAAATACAAACTCGGTTGCAGTCCCTATTCACCAAACGACTAGTTACCAATTCGATGATTGTGATCATGCAGCTAATTTATTTGCTTTATCAGAACTCGGTAATATTTATTCACGAATAATGAATCCAACTGTTGCAGTTCTTGAAGATAGAATTGCTGCCTTGGAGGGAGGTGTTGGTGCTTTAGCTGTTGCTTCAGGTCAAGCGGCATCTACAGTTGCAATACAAAATCTTGCATCTAATGGTGACAATATAGTTGCATCTGCTCATTTGTATGGAGGCACATTCAATTTATTTAAAAATGTTTTTTCTGATATGGGAATTGAGGTAAGGTTTGTTGATCCAAAAGATCCAGAAAATTTCTTAAAAGCTACTGATGAAAAAACTAGAGCTTATTATGGAGAGGTACTACCTAACCCAAGTTTTGAAGTTTTTCCAATTGCAGAAGTTGCTGCATTGGGAAAACCTCTTGGCATCCCGCTTATTGTCGATAATACAGCAGCACCAGTAATTTGTAAGCCATTTGATCATGGAGCAGCCATTTCAATGCATTCAACAACAAAATACATAGGCGGACATGGAACATCTATTGGAGGAATTATTGTAGATAGTGGTAATTTTGACTGGGAAGCACACCCCAAAAGACAACCTGCTCTTAATAATCCAGATCCCTCATATGGCGGCGCTGTTTGGACGGAAGCTGTTAAACCCCTTGGACCAATCGCTTATATACTTAAAGCAAGAACTACTATTCTCAGAGATATGGGTGCAGCAATGAGCCCGTTTAATGCATTTATGTTCATACAGGGACTTGAAACCCTTGCACTAAGAATAAGAGAGCACTCAAAGAATGCAGATGAGATTGCAAAATTTTTAATGAGCCATCCAAAAGTGGAAAGAGTTTCTCATCCATCTGTTGCTTCTGATCTTGCTAAGGAAAGAGCTGACAAATACCTGAGCGGTGGTTGTGGTGGATTGATGGGATTTGAGATAAAAGGTGGTATTGAAGCTGGAAAGCAATTTATCAATTCTCTCGAGATGTTTTACCATGTTGCAAATATTGGAGATTCAAGAAGTCTAGCTATCCATCCTGCGAGCACAACTCATAGTCAGCTAAATGAGGAAGAGTTATTAAGTGCTGGAGTTACTCCTGGATATGTAAGGTTATCAATAGGATTAGAGCATTTGGATGATATTAAAGATGATCTTTCACAAGCACTTGATAAAGTATCTGTTTGAGTAAGATATTAGTAAATTATATTTATATAGGATCTAACAAACGGCTTGAGAAACTGAAGTTTTTTAAGCCGTTTTCATTTGAAAATATAACAAGTATTGGTTTTGACACGGAGACTGAGCTAGTTGAATTAATAGATAAAGTAATAGCAGATTCCTCATCAAATTTAGTCGTTCTTTTACCACCTGGAACGAGCCCAAATAAGTCTTCAAGAGAATCGCTAAAAAAGATGGCATTAATAAATCAATTATCATGGGGATGGTTCAAGCTTAATAATAGAAATAAGATATTTAGCAAACTTAAAGGAATTATTTTATCCATGAACCAAATACCAACTTTAGAGCAAGGAATATTTTTCTCCAGAGACCTATACTTTTCCATTGGCGGCATTGGAAAAGTAATGAAATCTCCATTTGATGAGATTGGAAAGCGCTTATATTCAAGAATTGATCCCCAAAAACCTTTACCTCCGCTTATAATTAGATCAAAAAAGATTGGACTTTTATGATATGAAACTCATTGAAGCAAAAAATATTTCTTACAAAATTAATGATAGGAATATCCTTAATAATATTAGTTTTGTAATTGACATTGGAGAACTGGTAAAAATTTCTGGAGATAATGGCTCCGGAAAGACAACCTTGTTAAAAATAATAATAGGTTTAACAAAACAAACAAAAGGTGAGCTAATTAATCATAATGAAGACAAAGTTTGCTTTCTGGGGCATAAAAATAATTTAAAAAATTATTTATCAATTAGAGAGAATCTAATGATTCAAGGGTTAAAGTTGGATTCTTTTAATCTTGATTTATTAGAAAAATTTAATCTGAGAAGGCATATTGATAACTCTGTTGGTACTTTATCTTTTGGACAACAAAAAAAATTATCTCTGATAAGAGTCTTAAATTCTGATGAGAATATTTTGATACTGGATGAACCTTTTATTGGCCTTGATCAAAACAGTAAAGAGTTTCTAAAGGACTTTATGGAAGCAGAAGTAAAGAAAAATAAGACTATTATTTTTACTTCACATATAGACTTTGAAGATGACTATAGGGAAATTAAAATAAATGGATAGAGATATTCTTTATATAGAGATGTATAAGCTCTTTAAGAGGAGGAGGGCTTGGATTGGTCCTGTATTAGTTTTCCTTTTAATAATAATTTCTTTTCCATTAACCTTGGATATAAATAGTGATAACCCGCCTCAAATTTATCTATCTTTTATTTGGATTTCTACACTTTTGGTGACTATGCTGGGAACTGAATTAATTTTCTCTGATGATTTTGAGGATGGTACTCTTGAGCAATATGCTGTAAATGATCAACTCATTGAAGTTGTTTTTTATAAAATATTTGTCCACTGGGTATTGATTGGCATTCCTCTTGCTTTTGTTGCTTTTCTATTTATCTTATCTTTGAATATCTCAATACAGATAAGCTCAATTGCTTTGCTATGTTTAATTATCTCAAATTTGATTTTTATTAATTTCTTTTCTCTTGGGAATGCCCTTAGCCTCAAAAAAGGCTCTATTCTTGGTCTTTTAATAACAATCCCATTTTTAATTCCTGTGCTAATTGTTCTTGGAAAGATGACAACCTCAGCCTTGTTGGGCTTAAGTTTGGTTGGTCATTTGAGCCTATTGGTAGGCGTAATGATCCTGGTAGCAAGTTTTATACCATTTGTTATTTCATTTATACTAAGAACGCATTTGGAATAGCAAAAAAAACCCATATATTATTTCTGTGATTAAAAAATTTTTTCATCAATTTGCCTCTCCAAAGAGTTTCTTTGCTATAGCTAACAAGTTCGGTAAGCCTGTTTTAGTATTCTTTTTTTTACTTTATTTTGGCGCTTTAGTATGGGGGCTTTTTTTTACGCCTCCTGATGCAGTACAAGGTGATTCTTACAGAATAATCTATATGCATGTGCCAGCGTCATTTATGGCACAGATTCTTTTTGTTGTAATGGCAATTACTTCAGCTGTTTTTCTAATTTGGAAACTCAAATTAGCTGCATATGTCTCCAAATCAATCGCCCCAATTGGAGCAATCGTAACATTCTTTGCACTATTTTCTGGTTCTATTTGGGGCATACCAACTTGGGGAACCTGGTGGCAATGGGATGCCAGAATTACTTCTACATTGATTTTATTCATAATGTATCTTGGTTTGATTTCTTTGCATGCATCTTTTGAAAATAAAGATAAAGCTGACAAGTTTTTCTCAGTGCTCGTTTTAATAGGTGTAGTAAATATACCAGTAATAAAGAAATCAGTTGATTGGTGGTCAACACTTCATCAGTCTGCATCCATAACATTGACGAGCAAGCCCACAATTGATCCAGTAATGCTGTATCCCTTAATGTTTTCTATAGTTGCTTTTATTGGTCTAATTTTTGGGTTAGTTATTCTTTCTTCACAGAATGAAATCTTAAAAAGGGAAAAATATAAAAGCTGGGTAAAAAATATTTGAAAATGAATCAAGACAGCTTAATAAATATTCTTAGCATGGGTGATCATGGATTTTATGTGTGGCTTGTTGTAATTGTACTTTTTACAATCCTAGGATCTACGATCATTCTTCTAAATAGAAAAATACGACAAGCCAAGAAAGAAATAAATGAAGAAGGATAGAAAAAAAAGACTTTTTGGAGTTCTTCTAATTATAGGCAGCTCTTGTTTAGGTATTGGTTTAATTTTGTATGCTCTCAATTCAAACCTAGATTATTTTTTGACACCTAGCGAACTAAAACAAAGTGATGAAAATGTTGTTTTATCAGCAAATACAAGAGTTAAGCTTGGCGGTATGGTAAAAAAAGATAGCTTTTTCATCAATGAAAACAAAGTAAACTTCGAGGTTACTGATTTTGAAGACTCTATTAAAGTTATTTATGAAGGCTTATTACCAGATTTATTTAAAGAGGGAAAAGGTATTGTTGTCCTTGGCAAATATATTGATGGAATTTTTTATGCAGATGAAGTTTTTGCCAAGCATGATGAAAACTATATGCCACCAAACCTTGAATTGAACTAATTATGATAGGTGAAATAAGTCACTTCTTAGCTTTTTCCTCATCAATTGTATTTTTGGCCTGCTTTGTTTTAGCTTTTTTGTCCTATTCCTCAAATACTAACAGCGTAAGTATTTTTGTTCCTAAGGTTTTTGTATTGGGGTCATTAACATTAATTACTTCATTTTTATTATTTGTTTATTTAGCAATAATAGACGATTTCTCTATGGCTTACATAGCGAGTCACTCAAACTCAAATCTTCCAATCTTTTATAAAGTTACTTCAATATGGAGTGCACATGAAGGTTCACTATTTCTTTGGGTTTTAATAATTTCTTTATGGGGCCTATTTTTCTTAATATTTAGAAATCGTACAACAACGACTTTTTATCCTCAAACAATAGGGATAATTTCATTAGTGGTAGCATGCTTCCTTCTTTTTTTATTATTCATTTCTAGTCCATTTGAAAGAATCTTGCCTTTTGGAGTTACCGATGGAGCTGATATTAATCCTATATTGCAGGATCCAGCTTTAGCAATTCACCCACCAATGCTTTATTTTGGTTATATTGGTTTTGTTATTCCTTTTGCATTTGTTACAGCTTTTCTAATAAGTGGAAGGTTTGAAAAGTTTCCAATTGCAGAAATCAAGAGTTTTATTTTGTCATCGTGGATATTTCTTACTATTGGAATAGCCCTTGGAAGTTGGTGGGCTTATTACGAACTAGGCTGGGGTGGCTATTGGTTTTGGGATCCGGTAGAAAATGTTGCTCTGATGCCTTGGTTGGCAGGGACAGCGCTTCTCCATACAGTTTACGTTTCTTCTAGAACAAAGAATCTAATAGCATGGACAATATTTTTATCAATTCTTGCATTTACGCTGAGCTTATTTGGAGCTTTCATTGTTAGATCTGGGATAATTGACAGTGTTCACTCATTTGCAAATGACCCAACAAGAGGTTTGTACTTGCTTGGAATGTCTGCATTCTTAATTACTGGTCCGATAATGCTTTTTGTTAAAAATTTATCAAAAATCTTGTCTGTTAATAAGATAAAAGACTTTTCCAAAGAATTTTTTATTGGTGCAAACAATATCTTTTTCATTACCGCAGTATTTATTATTTTCTTAGGCATATCCTATCCATTAATATTGGAAGCATTTTCAGATTCTAGAGTTTCAGTGGGAAGTCCTTTTTACAATAAAGTATTTGCACCACTTACTTTTATAACCTCTTTATTCTTGGTTTTTTCAACATATTCAATATGGTCTCGTGATATATCTTTAGTAGGAATCCTAAAATCTTCAACAGTAATTTTTGCTTTAACGACATTGTCTTTGATTGCGATCATATATTTTCTGAATAGTTATGAGTGGTGGCTAATAGGAGGTATTTTTTTTGGTAACTTAATTCTTATAAGATACATAGTATTGATTATTGATTCTGTTATTTCTAAGAAATACTTTAATCAAGGGAGTGCAATAGCACATATAGGTTTTGCACTATTGATCATTTCTATTTCATTAAATGCTGCTCTCAGCAGTGAAAGAACATTTAGTATGAGTGTCGGAGATGAAGTTAGATTTAATGAGAATACAATTAAGTTTGATAAGATTTCATTACAAAAAAGTTCTAACTTTGAATCCCTTTCTGCAGACTTTATTTTTTCAAATGGAGATGACACTTTTGAGCTTTATCCAGAAAAAAGAAAATATTTTGTAAGAGGTGAAATTACAACTGAATCAGATATATCCATAAAGCCCATAAAAGATATATATATAACAATTGGTGAGCAGCAATCTAATGGTAAATGGATAGTTAATATGCAAGAAAACTATTTTGTTAGATTGATTTGGATTTCTGCAATAATAATGAGCTTAGGCGTAGTTTTAGTAATTAGAAGAAGAATTTATGTTTGAGTCAACTTTAAGAACCTTAATAGTAATTATATTTTTATCAGCCGTTATTCTTTTTACATCTTTAATAAGAAATGATAACGACAGCCAGTCTCAAGCAGATCTCAACACTCCATTACCTGAATTTACTCTTAGGACTCTTCATTTAGAAAAAAAGATTACAAATGAGGATTTAGAAGATCTTTTTGTGCTTAATGTTTGGGCAAGTTGGTGCATAACTTGCAGGGTTGAGCATCCATTCTTAGAAGAGATATCAAAAACAATTCCTATCATTGGACTAAATTATAAGGATGAAAAGAACAATGCTACTGACTGGTTAAATAAGCTTGGAGATCCATATATTTTTTCTCTATATGATTATTATGGAGAGCTTGCACTTGATTTAGGCGTAACAGGAGCTCCAGAAACATTTTTAGTTCACAAAGGTAGAATAATTTCACATCATGTCGGCGAGGTAAATCAGAAGGTCTGGAGCTCAAAATTTTTATCAAAAATAGATCAAATTAATAATGATTAGGCTCATTGCTATCTCCATGATTTTTTCAGTATATACAGCTGGAGAATCTCTGTTCATTTTTAATTCTGATGAAGATGAGGCTAGATACTACCAAATTATAAATGAGATTAGATGCCCAAAATGCACGAGTGGCTCATTATCAAGCAGCAATGCACCAATATCTGAAGACCTTAAGAGAAAAATTTATGAGCTCATTCAAGAGGGCCGCTCTAATCAAGAAATTAAAGATTATGTTGTTCAACGATATGGAAAAGATTCATTGTATGAGCCGGACTTCTCAGAGAATTTATTTTTATGGCTAAGTCCTGCTATCTTTATGATCCTTATAGCTTTTAGTGTCCTTCTAATAAGAAGAAGATGATATTAAGTTTAATAATTTCTTTTTTAATTGCTGCGCCATTCTTTTTATATATTTTTAATATTGGGAATAGGGGGAGATCTCTTGTCCTTTTCTTTGGCTTATTAATTATTTTCATTCCCTCTTTCCTTTTTTTGAGTAAATACTCTGTAATTGGCTCATCAAAGGAGATAATTCTTGTTAGCGAAGTGAATTCTAAGATAATTTCGGGCGAGGCTTTAAAAACATCAGATTTAAAAAAAATAAGAAACTATGCTCCTGAGGATGAGCTAGTTTTATGGTTTGAAGAGATTATAAGAAAGTCCATTCAAGAAAATAATTTAGATGCTGCAGAACTTACTCTTAGATATGCTGAAGAAGATTTTATGCAATCTGGTAATGAGACCTCCTATTATTTTCTTTTTTCACTTTTAAGAGATAAAAAATTTCCACAATTTGCTTCTGCGTCAATCACATTAGATATTTCTGATCTACCCAAATGCGCTATTGAAAACTCTGTCTTTAAGATTTTTATCAATGATGGACCTCTTATTCCTTTAGCAATCTCACAAAATAACTCCAGTGAGGTTGTTCACAAGATTACAAATGCTAATTCTCCAATACCTGGATTTGATATATCTTCTGCATTTATGAATGAATCTACCCTTCGAATTATCTCAAAAGTAATTTGTGAGAATGATGATATCTTTGAGGCAAAAAGACTGTTTAAATTGTCCAAAAATGATGTGAATGTGACCTATAAAATCCCTTCAAATCAATGGTTAATAGCCCTTAAATAAGGTAAAATAAGCATTTAATTTATTGATATTTTTTGATGCAGCTTAAGCACATTAAATTGGCTGGTTTCAAAAGTTTCGTGGATCCCACGAGGATATCTTTCCCAACAAATATGGTAGCTGTTGTAGGTCCAAATGGATGTGGAAAATCTAATATTATTGATGCTGTCAGATGGGTGCTTGGTGAACTCTCAGCAAAAAATCTTAGAGGCGACTCAATGTCAGATGTCATTTTTAATGGATCTGAGCAAAGAAAGCCATCTGGGCAGTGTAGTATCGAACTTTTATTTGATAACTCAAGTGGAAAAGTAGGAGGCGAGTATGCAGCTTTCAATGAGATATCCGTAAAAAGAGTCATGACTAGAGACAGTCAATCAAGTTATTACATCAATAACACTAAGTGTAGAAGGAAAGATGTTCAGGATATTTTTCTTGGAACAGGGCTTGGCCCAAGCAGTTATGCAATTATCGAGCAAGGAATGGTTTCCTCTTTGGTAAGTGCAAAGCCTGAAGACTTAAGAACACACATCGAAGAGGCTGCAGGGGTTTCAAAATATAGAGAGAGAAGAAAGGAAACAGAAACCAGAATAAAAAAGACAAAGGAAAACTTATCTAGAGTCAATGACATCAGGGATGAGATTGGAAGATTGATAAGAAGATTAGAAAGCCAGGCTAAAGCTGCTGATAGATACAAAGATTATAAAAATCAAGAAAAAGAAAAAGAGTTGAATGTTGCTATCCTGTTTTCTCTTGATGCCAGAGATAAAAGAGATCTTTTGAATAATAATCTCGCAGCGCTTCAAAAGGACGAGTCTGTAAAAGAGTCAGAAGTTTCAGTAAAGCAAGCTAAGCTTGATCAATACAAAACAGAGCATGAATCAGTTCTTTCAAAATATGAAGATGCGCAAAAAAAGTTTTATGAGGTTGGGTCAGAAATAGCGAGGTTTGAACAGAATCTTCAAAATATTAGAACAACCAAAGATAATACGACGAGAGAACTTGAGAGAGTAAAAGCGGCTTATGAAGATGCTCTTGAAAAAGCTTCAGATTTTGAAAACTTGTCTCCCAAAGAGAAGGCTCTTCACTTAATAGATGAAATTATCTCTAAAATCTCTATTCCTGAAATCAAAAGCAAAGCAGAACAACTTAAAGATATATTGCTTAGCATATTCAATATTGTTCTCAGACAGTCCAAAGAAATTAGCGATGAGTATCTGAACCAGCAAGAAAACCTAGAAACAGAACTTAAGAAAACAACGCAAAGCTCAAAAGAAATTTCTACAAAACTTCAAGAGCTTATAGAGATAAGTGCCTCAGCAGAAGCTGAGTTAAATTCTATTAGAAAAGACCAACAAGAAGTAGATGCAGAAATAAGAAGATTGGAAAATGAAAAAAGTGTTTCCCTATTGGATCTTAAAGCAATTCAGGAAAAAATCACCGATACAAAAATTGAAATAAGTTCTCACAGTGTTCATCTTGAAAATTCATCGAAAAGAATATCTGAATCGGGAATTGATATTAATGATATTGACAGATCCAACTATCAAGATTTATCGATAGAAGAACTTCAATCGGAACTTGAGACCATTAGATCTAAAATTATCAGATTGGGTGCCATCAATTTAGCAGCTCCAGATGAAATTGCTGAGGAGAGAAAAAGAAAAGATGAGTTGGATAAGCAAAATGAAGACTTAGAAGAAGCACTGGAGAAGTTAAACAAGGCCATTTCACAAATCGATAAAGAGACTAAAGAAAAATTTATTGAGAGTTTTGATGCAGTAAATAAAAGATTGAAATCTATCTTCCCAATAATGTTTGGAGGAGGTAATGCAGAGTTATCTCTTACTGATAATAACTTCCTAAATGCTGGTGTTAAGCTTATGGCTCGCCCACCAGGTAAAAAGAATTCGACTCTTTCGCAGTTATCTGGTGGAGAAAAGGCTATGACCGCTTTAGCTTTAGTCTTTGCTTTGTTTGAATTAAATCCTGCACCTTTTTGCCTACTCGATGAAGTTGATGCACCGCTTGATGATCTAAATACTTCAAGATTTATCAATATGGTTGAAGAAATGTCAAAGAAAATTCAGTTTATTTTTATAACCCATAACAAGGTATCAATGGAAAAAAGTGACCACCTAATGGGAGTTACAATGCAAGAAGCTGGTGTTTCCAGAGTCGTCTCTGTTGATGTTAATCAAGCAGTTGAGTTCGCAGCCCAATAAATGCTTTCAAATACTGAGATTTACTTAATAGGTTTAGGTTTTTTCTTAGCCATACTTGGAGCATTTCTTTATTTTAGAAAAGTATCTAATTCGAACAAAATGCTTTTGAAAGCAAAGCAGGCAAATTTAAAGGACTTTAGCTACAAAAGTGAAGCTTTCGCAAAGCAAGATTTAGTGATTCTATATTTATTTAGTATTGATGGTAACTTCTTTGATATGAGTCAATTAAATGATTTTTTAATTAATTATGGATTTCAAAAGAATGATGACTTCTTTTCTATTTATGACAATGATGTTGAGAAATTCAGAGTGGCAAATGCCTTAAAACCAGGCACTCTTAATGAAGATACTCAAACTCAAGCATTACTATTAGCGACTGATCTGGCTGCACAGGAAAACGCAACTGACAGTGTTGAGGATCTTTTAAGGTTTGCTACTAAATTTTGTGAAAAGATATATGCAAATATTTGCGATTCAGACAGACAGCCACTTTCAGCAGAAAGTATAAAAGATCTAAAAATGCGAGCATCTCGTTATCTTTTAAATGATGAAGAGTCCAGTTAAATGAAAGACTTATTAAAAAAATACGAACAACTTAAAGAGGAAATTCAGCTTCATAATTACAATTATCATGCCCTAGATGACCCAAAAATATCAGATAGTGAGTATGATAAGCTTTTTCGAAGTTTGCTTGATTTAGAAGAAGAAAATCCTCAACTTGTGACTCCAGATTCTCCTACGCAACGGGTAGGATTTTCTCCAATAGATGAATTTGAAACATTTGAGCATTCTGTGCCAATGCTCTCTTTGGCTAATGTATTTAGTGAAAAAGAGTTTTCAGATTTTCATGACCGTATTTTAAAACGTCTTGTAAATATTAATGATTTTGAGTACTTCTGTGAGCCCAAGATGGATGGAGCCGCAGTATCACTAATTTACAAAAATGGGATGCTAGAAAGGGCTTTAACAAGAGGAGATGGCAGGGTTGGTGAAGATATCTCCCAAAATGTTAAGACGATTAGGTCAATACCTCAAAAACTATCATCTTCTGAATCTAACATTCCCTCTTTATTGGTAATAAGGGGAGAGATATTTATTTCAAAAGATGCCTTCAAAAAAATGAATGAAAAAGCTAAGGAAAATAATGAAAAGGTATTTGCCAATCCTAGAAATGCTGCTTCAGGATCTCTTCGACAACTTGATTCAAAGATAACCTCAAGCAGGCCCTTGTCTTTTATTGCTCATGGACTAGGTGAGTGCGAAGGAATCCAATTTTCTTCAATATCTGAATTTTATGATCATTTAAAAGCATGGAAAATACCTACAAGTGATTTATGTAAGAAGGTTGAAACTAAAGATGATTGCTTGAAATTTCATGACAAAATTCTTAAAGAAAGAGAATCTATTCCCTATGAGATTGACGGCGTCGTTTTTAAAGTTAATGACTATGATCTTCAAAAAAGACTTGGTTTTATATCAAGAGCGCCTCGATGGGCTATAGCTCATAAATTTCCTGCAGAGGAGGCAACAACAATTTTAGAAGATATTGAATTCCAAGTTGGAAGAACTGGGATTCTAACTCCTGTGGCTAGATTACAACCAGTCATTGTTGGAGGCGTAACTGTCAAGAATGCCACTTTGCATAATATTGATGAAATTAAAAGACTAGGAATAGAAATTAGCGATAGGGTTATCTTAAGAAGAGCCGGAGATGTAATACCAAAGATTATTAAAGTTGTTGAGAAATATCCTGAATCAAGGCAAGTTCAAATTCCGAAGATATGTCCCTGTGGTAAAGCAGATGTAATCAGAGTTAACACATCTGATCTTATGTGCTCAGGAGGCTTTAACTGTGATGCAATAAGAAAAGGTCAGATTGTTCACTTTGTTTCAAGAAAAGCATTTGATATTGAAGGTTTGGGTATTGAAATAATCAACACATTCTTTAAACAAGGCATATTAGAAGATCCAAGTGACATATTTAAACTTGAAAATAAAAAAGATAATATTATTAATCTTGAGGGTTTTGGCGAAAAATCCTTCAACAACCTTATCGCATCGATAAATACATCGCGAGAGATAGCTCTTCATAGATTTATTTATTCCCTGGGTATTCCTGAGGTTGGTGAATCAACTGCTAGAAACCTTGAAAGTCATTTTGAAAAATTTAAAGGAATTTTTGAAGCTACCTATGATGAGCTCATTGAAGTTAAAGACATTGGACCAAAGGTTGCTGAAAATATCATTCAGTTTTTTCAGAATCCTCTAATAGTTGAAATGGTGCCAAAGCTATTAGAAGAAATTGCTCTGCAAGAATTATCAAAAGAAGATTTCAAGGACATGCCTCTGAGAGGAAAGCAAATAGTGCTTACTGGTAAATTGGAGAATTATTCACGAGATGAATTAAAGGAAATCCTCATTAGCATGGGAGCAAATGTTACTTCATCAGTCTCATCAAAGACTTCGCTTCTGATAGCTGGGGAGAAGGCTGGCTCCAAACTTAAAAAGGCAGAGTCTTTAGGTATTGATATAATAAACAGTGATCAGTGTGAGGAATTCTTAAATGATACAAAAAAATTTCTTTAAAATTATTTTTCTTTCACTGCTAATTGTTAGTTGCACTGCAACACCGCCACAACAACCTGATAATATTTGCAGCATCTTCAAGGAAAAAAACTCCTGGTATAAGGCAGCAATAAGAACTGAAAAAAGATGGAAGTTGCCACCTTATGTATTAATGTCATTTGTTTTTCAAGAGTCTAGCTATAATGCAAAAGCAAAGCCAGAAAGAGATAAACTTCTTGGATTTATTCCTTGGTTTAGACCATCTTCAGCAAAGGGCTATTCTCAGGCGCTTGAAAAAACGTGGGAAGATTATCAAGACGAGACTGGAAATAGATTTGCCAGAAGAGACAATTTTTCTGACTCTGCAGATTTCATAGGCTGGTATGCATCTAAAGGCTATTTTCAGGGTTTCGAAAAACAAGATGCGAGATCTTTATATCTTGCTTATCATGAAGGATATACCGGTTTTAGAAATAAAACTTATAGAAAAAAACAATGGCTTATAAAGGTTGCCGATAGAGTTCAAGCAAAATCCCAGATTTATCAGCAGCAATATTGGGGTTGTGCGAAAGAACTTAAGAAAAAAAGATTTATATTTTTTTAATCTTTTTTTTATTTCAATAACTTGAATTTTCTAAACATGAACTGCATATTAGTACTATGAATAATTTTAAAAATTTCCTTACGATAGCAACTGTAATTTTTTTAACCGGATGCGTCTCTAATCAATCTTTTTATCTAAAAGTTGATTCTGTGAATGGTTTTACACTTCTTAGTTATGAAGACTTTTATGTAAAAACTAACAGCGAGAATTTATCTCCTGAAGTTAATCCAATTGTTCTTGAGGCAATTGAGTCAAGATTAGTTAGTGAACTTGAATTAAGAGGCTTAGACTCTTCAAAAGACTCTAATCTAGTTTTTGAGCTTTCAATTTCAGCCAAAGATGAGATTGAATCAAACAGATTTGGTCCCAGAAGCTATTACTATGATAGAAGATACTATTACCTAGATGATGATATTGAGACCGAAGAAAGATTTGTTTTAAGATTAACTATCAAAGACAAAGCTGAAGACAAATCATTGTGGACTGGTTTTACAAGCTGGAATCAAAATAGGCTAAATGATTCAAGTGATACAGAAACTATACAAGCGCTTGTAAACAGCCTTTTGCAAGAACTATAGATTTAAATATTAAGTAAAGTAAATATCTCTTTACCAAGAGGTATTTGCTTATCTTGTATTGCTGAGGAAACAATCTCTGCGAGGAAAGGGGCATAGGATAAACCCCTAGAACCGAGCCCTCCGATACAATAAATATTTTTTGCTCCAGGTATTTTTGATGCTATAGGAAGATTATTCTTAGCACTCACTCTTTCACCTTCCCACAGATCTTGTATCTCATAAGACATATCTTTATTGCCAAAAATGGCATGATTTAATTTAACTTTCTCTTCAATATTTTCTTTTTTAAAATCTGCTGACTGTTCATATGTACTTCCGATCCAATTGGTGCCATTTACTTTTGGAATAATATATCCTTGATGATTGAGGGGCATTTTAATATTGAATAAATCCTTATTGCTTATGCCTGCCATCTGCCCATAGCTAACCTTAAGATTGTCATTAAAATCTTTAAGGCCTTTTCCTGTGCAAACTGCAAGAGCATCATAAGATTTGCTTAGACCAGATTTAAAATGTACTTCAACTTTATTCTTTTCTTCAGTAAAGGAGACATACTTCTCATTAAGTATGATTTTTATAAAGCGATGCCCTAGTAATTTCTTTTTTAATTCTAATGGTTGAAGGAATAGTCCTTTTTTTACATGTAGAGCTTTTTTTATCTGACTGAGTCCAAGCAAATCTTCTAATTTATCATCGCTTAAGAGTTCAAATAAATCATCTCTTTTAAGAGTTAATATCTTAGAAATCCACTTATCTTTTGTTTCATCTGATCCATAAAAAAGTAATCCTGTATTCTCAAAACCAAGAGTTTTAATATAAAAATTTAATGAAAAGAAATAAGAAGCAATTAAAAACTTGGATCTCGGGCTATTATCTAAAGAGAATTTTGGATACATGGAAGCAATAGGACCACCTGACGAACCCTTGCTTAAGTCATCTAGAGCATCATATATATCAACTTCAATATTAGAATTTGCAAGGTTAAAAGCTAAGTTACTCCCAGAAAGACCAGCACCCAAAATTGCAATCTTCTTAATTTCATTGGATTTCTTATTTTTTTCAAACTTTCTACCAACAATTCGATGTCTCTTAGTGCCAAACCCTGGTACTTTGTTCACCTCGAAGCCATTTTCTAAAAGCGCTCTTCTTATCCTTCCTACCGAAGTAAAAGAGCTAAAAGATGAATCGCTAGAGCTTAGATCAAAGACCGCTTTTAAAACATCTTCTGTCCACATCTCAGGATTTTTCTTCGGATCAAACCCGTCTAAGAACCAGGCATCTATATTTGAAATACAAATATCATTTATTGCTTTTTGAACATCTTCAGTTACTAAAATTAATCTAATTTTAAGATCAGGTATCGAAATGCACTCGAAACCATTATGACCAACTACATCACATTCTTTAAAGATATTGATTTCTTTTTTTAAGTTTGGGAATGCTTCCTCAAGCAGAACCAGATTTTTTTTCTCTAGTATTTTTTTATCAATTCCTATGTAATCAAGATTAAAGGACCTCTCTTTCTTCAACCAACAATGCATCGTAGTTAAGAAATTTAAGCCTAAACCAAAACCCAGCTCACCAATAGTAAAACAACTCCCTGAGAAACTTTCCCACCTCTCTTCAAGGTCATTACCATCAATGTAGACTTCTTTTGATTCGTCAAACCCATTATCTTGAAAATACCTATCTTCATAATCTTTGGAAGCAATTGATCCTCCATCTGAGGTTGTGTTGTGGTGTTCTACTTTTAATGGATGATCGTTCACTTTCAAGTTAGAATTATGTTGAGGCTCTTAATGAGAAATTTCTTAATAATACCTATTTTATTCATTTTTTTAGTAAGTTGTTCAAATTCAGAAGATTTTGATATTCCTAAAATTAGTAAGCTTGAAAAATTAGAGGAGCATTCAAATCAATTTATAAAGGGCATATATTCTTATGATAACGGGATTCATGTCGCGATTGGATTCGGTATTGCTAACTCAATAATGGTAGAAGGAGAGGGAGGCAATATTATCATTGATACAACTGATGATGTTTCTCAAGCTAAAGAAGTTTTAAGCGAATTCCAAAAGATTAACCAAAATCCAATTAAGGCAATTATATATACACACAACCACGGAGATCATGTTTTTGGTGCCTCTGAATTTTATAATGCACAAGAGGAAAAACCCTTAGTAATTGCCCACTCAACCACAGCAGAGAAAGTCGAAAAGATTCTTGGAATCATAAATCCAATTATTACCCTCAGAAGTGGAAAGATGTTTGGAACAAATCTTGATGATAATGAGCTTATTAATGTAGGTCTGGGCCCATATTTAAGTGCCGGAAGGAGTTCACCAGGATATATTGCTCCAACAATGACCTTTGAAAAAGAGCTTAAGCTTGAAATAGCAGGACACAAAGTTGAACTTTATCATGCTCCAGGAGAAACCGATGATCAATTATTTGTGTGGTTTCCAGAATTGTCCGCACTTATGCCTGGTGACAATTTTTACACAACATTTCCCAATCTTTATACCATCAGAGGTACCTCACATCGTGATGTTATAGGCTGGGTGAATAGTATTGATAAAATGAGATCGCTAGATCCGCAATACCTTTTCCCAAGCCATACAATGCCAGTTGTAGGTGAGGAGATATCAAATGCACTAATTATTTATAGGGATGGCATGCAGTATGTTCATGACCAAACAGTTAGATTAATGAATAAAGGACTTACGCCAGATGAGATTGTTGAGGAGCTTGATCTGCCTCAAAATCTGAAAGAATCGCCTTACTTAGCTGAGTTTTATGGAACCGTTAGATATTCAGTTAGAAGCATTTTTAACGGGTATTTAGGTTGGTTTAGTGGAGATTTAGCTGATTTAGATCCATTAAATATAGACGAGAAATCTCAAAAGATTTCTGATTTAGTAGGAGGTAATGAAAATTTATTCTCTGAGCTGACTAGAGCTAGTGACGCAAATGAGCATCAATGGGTTTTAGAGCTATCAAACATGTTAATTAGCTTGGACTTCAAAACTGAAGAAGTAATGAAAATTAGGAATAAGTCAGTCATGCAGATTGGTATTCATGAAACTAACCCACCAAAGAGAAATTTTTTCCTTTCTTCTGCAAAAGAGTTCATGGAAGGTAGAGATCCAGCAATAGGATTGTCTAATAGCGATACACTTTATCAGATTCCTGTAGAGAACTTTTTCAGCATTTTATCTGTTAGGCTAAATCCTTCTAAAGTTGATGGAGAGTTAACGAATGGATGTTTTGTTTTTGATAATAAGAAAAAGATTAAAACTACTATAAGAAACCAAGTATTAGAGATTTCATCCTATTTTGAAGAAGAAGACTGCGATTTTATTGTTTCAAGTGAAGAAATAACTTTCAAAGAGGTGTTAGCTGGAATCAAGGGCCCTATAAAAACTTTGGGCGCTGGTGATATGGAAATGAAAAAAGGCAACTCAGTTGCCTTTCTCACTTATTTATCAAAATTTACTGATTAAGAACCGCTAGGTATATCCTTAAAGGCAAGACCTTTATCGGCTCTTGCTTCTTGAGGTAGACCGAGTACACGTTCAGCAATAATATTTTTAAGAATTTCATCGGTTCCACCAGCTATTCTCAAGCCAGCTGCACCCATCCATGCCATTTGGAACTTTATAAAATCAGATTTCTCATCCATAAGCATGCCTGACATGTCTGATGAGTCCATTCCAAAGTTACCTATTGCTTGAAGCTTATTAGCACTTACAATTTTTGTAATTGAAGCTTCGGGTCCAGGAGTATCACCTCTGGAAAGAGCCGACATAGTTCTAAGTTTTGTATTTTTGAGTCCAGATGCTTCACAATACCAATCTGCAATAGATTCCCTTACAGCATTATTGTCAATGAGCTGTTCACCGTCCTTGTCATGTTTTTTTGCAAGTTCAAAAGCTTCATTAGCATCTACTCCGTCAGCATCACCGACTGCAAGCCTTTCATTCATAAGAGTAGTAATGGCAACTTTCCATCCATCACCAATTTCACCGAGTCTTTGTGAGTCTGGTATAACCACATCATTAAAATAGACTTCATTAAAACTAGAACCACCTGTTAGCTGTTTGATAGGTTTAACTTCAATACCAGGAGATTTCATATCAACAAAGAAAAAAGTAAGACCTTTGTGTTTTTCAAGACTAGGATCATGTCTAACAACCAAAATACCAAAGTCAGAGAAATGGGCACCAGAAGTCCACACTTTTTGACCATTAACAATCCAATTCTCACCATCTTGAACAGCTTTAGATCTCAGACCAGCAACATCAGATCCAGCAGATGGCTCTGAAAACAACTGACACCATATTTCTTTTCCTTCTGCCATTGGTGGTAAGTATCTTTCTTTTTGTTCATCAGTTGCATATTCCATCATTACAGGACCAGCCATACCAAGACCGATCTCATAAACGCCTTTTGGAACGTTAAACTTTGACTCCTCTTGAGCCCAGATAATCCTTTCAATAGGGGTAGCACCGATTCCTCCGAATTCTTTTGGCCAATGAATCATTGCCCAGCCAGCATCATATTTTTTCTTCTGCCATTCAGCAGCTGCCTCTAGCAAACTCTTATTGCCAAGATTCATATTTTTTCCAGAATTAGTTTTCTTTGTTTTGAGCTCAGCATTGGCTTCTAACCAAGCTCTGCACTTAGCTCTAAATTCTGCTTCTTGTGGAGTATCATTAAAATCCATATTTTCTCCTATAGTTTAATATTAGCTTGTTCTAAGCTTTTAATAAGTTTTTCGCGCCATGATGGCAGCGAACCCAAGTTAAGTGAAAGCACTTTTGATCTTTTATAAAACATATGACAGTCATATTCCCATGTAAACCCGTTACCGCCATGCGTTTGAATATTTTCTTGAGAACATAGCTGAAAAGCTTTGGTTGCAGAAACTCTGGCCGTAGCAGCAGCCGTTGGAAGTTCAGCTGCATTTGAGGATAGAGCCCATGCTCCATAAAAAGAGTTCGATTTAGCTAGAGTTAAAGCTACATACATGTCAGCTAATTTATGTTTCATAGATTGGAAAGATCCTATTGGTCTTCCAAATGCATATCTTTCTTTTGCATATGTATTTGCCATATCTAGACTTGCTTGAGCACCGCCTATTTGTTCAAAGGAAAATAAAACCGCGGCATGGTCCATAATTTTTTCAAGGTTTGACCAACCTGATTCCTCATCGCCAACTACTTCAGCATTAGCGCCATCAAAAGAAACTGAATAATAGCCTCTGCTTTCATCGATATTTCTTTGTACTGTAATATCAACATCATCTGAATTCAGATCTGCAACACATAAAGAGACACTATCACCATTTTTTGCTACCACAACTGCATGAGTAGCTACTTCTGCATCAGGGACAGCAATCTTAGTTCCTGAAAGTTTTCCATCTTTAAGTTCCACGGAAATATTGCTTTTGGTAGGAGCTGAATTTGTTTCAGCAATTGCAAGAGTTCCAATCACGTCTCCTGTTACTAATTTTGGAAGGATTGCATGTTTTTGCTCCTCACTTCCAAATTCAATTAAGGTTTCAGTAAACAAATATACTGAGGAGGAGAAGGGTACTGGAGCAAGCTGTCTTCCTAGCTCTTCAGCAATAACGCATAACTCTAAATGAGAAAGCCCCAACCCTTGATACTCTTCGGGTATTCTAATACCTGTCCATCCAAGCTCTACAATCTTATTCCAAAGGTCTTGGTCATAAGTTTTTTCGCTATCCATAACCGCTCTATTTATTTTTAGAGCATCTTCTTTAGTTAAAAATTTTTTAGCTTCTTCTTGAAGAAGTTTTTGGTCGTCTGAGAAATCTAGATTCATAATTTTTTTTTCAGTTAAAATATACTTTTACAAAGCTAATAAATTATATTACTTTTAAAAAAATATATAAATTAACTTATGAAAGTAAGCAGAGAAGACAGCATTAACTTTAAGCCACAAAAAAATAGTAGCTTGATGCTTGGCATAATTTTTGTTGCCATACTAGGCGCAGTTCTCTTCTTGCTTCTCAGATCTGAGCAAACAAGCACTAAAATTGATTCAACCTCTGCTTCATTAGATGACAGATTGTCCAAAATTGAAGATCAACTACTTATGTTAGATGAAGTAAATTCAGATTCCCTCATTGAGGTTGGCGCAGAAATTCAATTTTTAGATAAAGAGATTAGAAAGCTTTGGGACCTTAGCAACAAAAGAAATAAAGTTAATATTGAAAAACTTACGAAAAGCTTAAATGAGCTTATCCAAAAATATAATAAAACGGATAAAGAAATCGATGATGCTATTGCTTCAATCAATACTGAATTAAATGATTTAACTCAGTCAATTGAAAATCAGCCTGACTTATCTGGAACTGTCAGCCAGTCAGAAGCTGAGATAAAATCTCTTAAAAGACAAATTCTTTTTATAGAGGAGTCTGTTCAAGCTCTTGAAGCTTATAGAACTCAAAATAATCAGATTCTTCTTGAGATACAAAATTCTATAAATAATGAAGTTGTAATAGATGAATAGATATATTCTTCAGGCACTAACTTTATTGGCATTCGTTCCACTTATAATCTTGGCTGGGAGTATTTTCATTGTTGTTCTTCCAATCATTCTCTCTGGCATGACCTACAATGCTTTTAGCTACAATAGGATGAAAGAATTTTATACTTTTCTTGTTTTAACTTTTGTAAGCATTTTGATAGCTCTAAGCCTTTTAGGAGTGCTTTAGAGTATGAATTCAGAAAGAATAAGTTTGATCGGAGCTCCTCCATCACCTTACACAAGAAAAATGATTTCTTTACTGAGATACAGACATATAAATTATGAAATTATTTGGGGTGATCCAGGAACTATTCTTGATAGCGATGAGATTTTTACAAAATTTAAGATTGAAAAACCAAAACCAGCATTACTTCCAACATTTATTCTTCCAAATAAAGACGGAAAAATGGAGGCAGTTACTGACTCTACACCGATACTAAGACGCTTTGAAAAAGAGTATTTAGAAAGGAGCGTAATTCCAGATAATCCCGTTTTATCTTTTTTAAATTTTTTATTGGAAGATTTTGGAGATGAGTGGGCTACAAAATATATGTTTCATTACCGATGGCATTTTAAAGAGGATGCTGAAAACGCTGCTTCCTTGTTACCCCTTAATCATAATGCAAGCCTTCCTGATGAGCATTGGAAACAATTTAGTGACTATATAGGACCAAGACAGATTGAAAGGTTGTGGGTGGTTGGTTCTAATGAGAAGACAGCACCAGTTATTGAGGAAAGTTATAAACGTTTTCTGGCAATTATGGAAAAACATCTTGCCAATAGTCCATACATTCTGGGACAAAAACCAAGCTCCTCAGACTTCGCAATATTTGGTCAACTTACTCAATTAATTGGATTCGATCCAACATCTAGGAATATAGCTCATGAAATTTCTAAGAGAACAGTTGCTTGGATAAACTCAATGGAGGATTTATCAGGTTTAAAGATTGAGGATAAAAAGTGGTTAGATGTTGATTCTATTCCAAGTAGCCTCAAAGAGCTTTTTGCAGAAGTCGGTAAAGTTTATGCACCAGCATTGATAGCAAATGCCAAAGCATTAGAAAATGGAGATGAAACTTGGGAAATGGAAATAGATGGTATTGTATGGAGTCAAAAAGCTTTTCCATATCAGGCCAAGTGTCTAAAGTGGATAAGAGAAGAATTTGAAAATCTCTCTGAAGAGGATAGGGCGAAGGTATTAGAAATACTCGGTGGTTCTGGTTGTGAAAGATTGCTAAAAAGTTAATATGAAAATTTTAAGAACTCCAGATGAATGCTTTGATAATCTAGAAGATTATCCTTTTGAACCAAATTATATTGATATAGAGCATGATGATCAGACTTTAAGGATGCACTTTCTTGATGAAAACTCTGAATCTGAAGAAATTGTTTTATTGATGCATGGTGAACCTACATGGTCATATCTATATAGAAAAATTATCCCTATTTTAGTTTCCAATGGCAAAAGAGTTATTGCTCCAGATCTAATTGGATTTGGAAAATCTGATAAGCCCTCATCAAGAGAGGATTATTCTTATGCAAACCACATTATCTGGGTTGAAACATTAATAAAGAGGCTAGATTTAAAAAACATCATTTTTTTTGCGCAAGATTGGGGTGGCCTTATTGGTCTGAGACTACTGGCAAAATATCCAGATTTGTATGATGGGCTTGTAGTTTCAAACTCAGGCCTTCCCGTTGGCAGCGGAGCAACAGAAGGCTTTATGCAGTGGCTGGACTTTAGCCAAAATATAGAAGACTTTGATTGTGGAAAGATAGTAAATCAAGGTAGCCTCAAACAACTTAGTGAAGCTGAAATAGCAGCATATAATGCTCCATTTCCTGATGATTCATATAAAGCAGGACCAAGAGTTTTTCCAACTTTAGTTCCAATCACAAAGGAGCATCCTCAAGTTCAAGAAAATATTGAGGCATGGGAAGTGCTTAGAAATTTTAATAAACCTACCATTACGCTTTTTGGTGAGCATGATATGGCTTTCATAGGTGGAGAAAAATTCTTCATAGAAAAGATACCTGGTGCCAAAGATATGCATCATCAAATAATTAATGCAGGACATTTTTCTCAAGAAAATCAGCCAGAGCTAATTGCAAAAACAATCCTATCAATCTAAGAAAGATAATATATAATTCTTCTACCCTGGGGATGTGATGGAACTGGTAGACATGCTTGGCTTAGAACCAAGTGCCGCAAGGCGTGGGGGTTCGACTCCCTCCATCCCTACCATTAAGGTATCAAAGACGTAAAACGTCGAAAAATGTTGTTAAATCAACACAAAACACACGAAAACAGGAAACATCCCACTAGGGATGGGGGGAAGGACACCCTCCATCCCTAATATTGGAATTAACATCTTTGAAAACGTATGGCAAAATCAGTGAATGAAAAAATTCCTAGCTCTATTACTTCTATCGCCTTTGGTAGCTGGTGAAGATTATGGATATGAATACCCTATAGATTTAACCTGTGAATGGGGCTCGATAAATTTATATTTTCATGTTGCCAAAAATCCAGATGATAGCTGGGTTAAATTAGCTAATCATGCAACTAACAATAGAAGTATTGAGAAAAGAGAAAATAAAACTTATAAGTTAAAAGGTTATAAAGAAACCAAGGATGGAATAATGTGGAGGCACTGGGACATGGAATGGCATTTAAATAGGTATACATTAAAAATGACAGTTCAAAGTATAGGCTATCCGACAGCAGATTGTTATAAAGGCTTCAAAGAATATAACGAGAAGCAGATATAAAAAAAATTTAAACCAATAGAAGACTTTCATAGAAAACGTCAACAACAACAACGAACACAGAAAACAACAAATCACTCAAAAGCGGAATTTTAAGCGGAAATTTTTATCATATGACTAGAAACCTTATAAACATAAGCTCTAAGAAGATTGAGGCTAACTGTTCGACTCCCTCCATCCCTACCAACTTTGTTAAAATAAAATTATGAAAGATGAAGACTTAATAAAATTGAGCGAGCATTTTTTTGAAAAGTGTCCAACAGAAGCAAGGAATTTCTTTCATCAGATCCTTACTAAATTGGATGAAATCGAAAAAAAGCTAGATGACTTGGAAACAAAATAGACTTAATTATAAAAATAAATCTTAATCTAGATTAGATCTTTAAGAGGATAAATTTTGGACTCCATTCATCTCTACTTTTTTTGTAATATAATAAAAATATGGACAAATTATTTAATATTCTTACCTATGTAATAGGTTTTCTTTTCTTGTTGATGGGTCTTCAGTGGTTGGTTGATCCAACTTCAGCTGCAGCAGGTTTAGGTATGAGCTTGCTCTCTGGTCACGGCCTGAGTACGCAAATTGGAGATCTTGCAAGTTTCTTTCTTGTTGTTGGTGTTTTCACTCTATGTGCGGCTGTTAAAAAGGATAAAGTTTGGTTATATACTCCAATTGCCTTATTTGGCTTTGCAGCTGTTTCAAGAATCATTGCATTTTTATTTCACGATGCGGCTTTATCAACCGACAAAATCTTAGTCGAATTGATATTGGCAGGATTTCTGCTCTTTCTTGTTAAGCGAAAAGAAAACAGCCTTTCCTAAATGAAAGAAAGGATAGGAATTTTCGGGAAGAAAAACTCGGTCGTAAAATATAATCTAGATACGCAAGAATCTTTATGGATTGCAGATTTACCTCATGGGCACTCACCGAAAGCAATAGCTCAATATGAAGATTTTTTAATTGTAATCGACCAAAATTGGTTAGGTACAAAGAACGTAAGTTGTTTTAGTGAAAGTAAAGGAAATCTTTTATGGAGATATAGATATAACTTCTTATGTGGGTGGGGCTTGTACTTCAATCCAATTTTCCTGGGCGATCATATTTTTTTTAAATCTGGAGCAACAGATTTTACAAAATTGTGTTGTAAGACTGGGACAATAATTTTTAAGAGAAATATAAAACCAAAGAAATTTTTTTCCTTTCATGCATATGAAATTATGTTAGTGGGAGAAAGCCTAATTGCTTATTCAAATAAAGAAATTAGAAAAATTGATATTGAGACTGGTTTTACTGAAGTTGATAAAGATCTTACTGAGAAATTTAATGTAAATGGTGTAACAGCAAATCTTGGAAATGGTGTTTCATTTATTTCTTCAATTTCATCACTAAATCAACAATTCGAGGATGAGGCTGCTGCTGCATCTAGTGGAGGCGGAGCTGGCGCATCATAATTCCTTACATTAGCAATTTTGATTCTGATTGATATAATTTTTTCATGGAAACAAAAATACCTCCGCCAATAGTCACTCTTATATTTATTTTTTTAATAGCTTTTTCAAATAGGCTTGTCGACCCTTTTAGTTTTGAATATCAAACACCTCTTGGAGTTTTGATAGTTATTGGTGGCTTGTCAGTTTTGATTTCAGCAGCCAGAGTCTTTAAGCAGCTTGAAACTACTATTAATCCAATGCAGCCTTCACAAGCTTCTAAGCTTGCAATCATAGGTCCTTTTAAATATACGCGTAATCCAATGTATCTTGGAATGAGCATAATGTTAATGGGATTTGGATTACTTTTTGGGGCTAAGCTGACAATTTGTTTGGTGGCACTGTTTGTGCTTTATATTACTTTCTTTCAAATAATGCCTGAAGAACGTGCAATGCAAGAAAAATTTTCTGACTGGGAAGATTATTGCTCAAAAGTTAGAAGGTGGTTATAAAATATGACATCAGGCTATGTTTTATCAGATGAAGTTCTCGATCATAAGATTAATGAACCTGCTTATCCAAAGAAGTCTTCCTATAAAGCTGAAAAATCCCTCAATGATTTAGACCTTTTTACCAAGGGCCAACCAGTAGATTTTTATAAGGAATTGAGAGATAACGCACCTATATATTTTCATGATCCCATGCCTACAGATCCAGAGCCTGGATATTGGGTTTTAACTAGGCATGAAGATATCAAGTACGTATCAATGAATCCTAAAATATTTTCTTCTCAATATGCAACCGGCAACCTTTTAACACTTGGCACAGAAGAAAATAGACACCCAAAGCTTTTTAAATCAACAATCGATCATATGCTTAACCTTGATGGTGAAATGCACTTAGGACTGAGAAAAGAGCACATGCCTTTTTTTAAACCCGGATATGTTGAGGAACTTCAAAAAAAAGTTAGTATAAAGGTAGGACAACTGTTAGATCAAATTGCTCCATTGGGAGAATGTAACCTAGTGAAAGAGGTCTCTCAGCAGTTACCTATTTATACTTTATCTGAAATCTTGGGAATTCCTGAAGCTGACAGGCAAAAGCTCGTTTCATGGATGGAGTTTTTAGAGCTAGCTCAATATTTTGCAGTTGAGCAAATCAAACAACAAAATGAAGGCATTACAGATTCATCACCTGATCCAGCAATGATTGACCTTTTTAATTCAATGGTTGATGAAATGTTTGATTATGGAAAACATATTCTCCTTAAAAAGAGAAAAAATCCTGAAAATGATCTATTGAGTGCAATCGCAAATGCAAAAATTGAAGGTGAGGAACTCACTCAAGAATTCCTTGATGGCTCTTGGCTCTTAATAGTGTTTGCAGGCAACGATACTACAAGAAATACTATAAGTGGAGGCATTAAGTTGCTCCATGACAATCAAGATCAAAAAGAACTTTTAATAAAGAATCCTGACTATCTTCCAAATTTTATCAATGAAACTATAAGGTGCGTTTCTCCGGTAATTCATATGCGCAGAACTTCTCTTGAAGAGACAGAAATTAATGGGCAAAGAATTGGACCCTATGAAAAAATTGCACTTTGGTATGGTGCTGCAAACAGAGATCCTGAAATTTTTGATGATCCTGATAGATTTAATATTCTTAGAGAAAATTCTGATAAGCACTTAGCTTTTGGCATAGGAAGACATACTTGTTTAGGTAAGCCAGTTGCATTAATGCAGCTTAAAGAATTTTATTTACAGTTTTTAGCAAGGTTTCCTGATTTTGAGATGAGTGGTGAGTGGAAGGTTGCACCAAATAATTTTGTGCATGCTATCCAAGAAATGCCTATTAAATTCTTGCCTAAGTCTTAGGCATGCTTCCACAAAGAATTAACCTTATTGCATATTCAACTCTTGCTGTAATTATTTGTTACATAGATAGAGTAAATATTTCTGTAGCAATTATTCCTATGCAAGAACAGTTTGGTTGGAGCGATTCTCAAGTTGGTCTTATTTTTTCTTCTTTTTATCTGGGCTATATGCTCACAATGGCTTTAGGAGGTTATCTCTCTGATAAGTTTGGCGGTAAGAGAGTTTTAGGATGGGGAGTTGTTTTATGGTCAATATTTACAATCCTTACACCAGTAGCTGCTCATAATGGCTTTTTTGCATTATTTTTCATAAGAATTTTGATGGGCATTGGAGAAGGAGTTACATTTCCTGCATGGCATAGTTTATATGCTAGGTGGATACCATTTAATGAGAGAACAAGAGCTATTGCTTTTACTAATAGCGGAATATCTATCGGAACCATTATTGGATATATAGGTACCCAAATGATCATTATTGCAATGGGCTGGGAGTGGGCATTTTATATATTTGGCATAGTTGGTTTAATTTGGTTTATTTTTTGGCACAAAAATATAACCTCATATCCAAATGAGCATAAAAAAATTTCTTCTGAAGAACTAGCTTATATTCAAAACAATGCTCCTTCATCAAGACCTGTAAAAAAGATTCCTCTGAGGCAGTTGTTAGTCAATAAACCCTTTTTGGCAATTATCGCTGCTACTTTTGCAAATAACTGGAGTTTATTTGTTTTTTTATCTTTTCTGCCGAAGTTTATTGATAATGAGTTGGGAATAGAACTTGAATCAAGTACTTTTGTTATCCTCATTATAATCCCAAGCATTATTTCAGTGATTGCTCTGAATGGAGGGGGATATCTTGCAGATAGCCTAATAAAAAAAGGTATTAGGGTTATTAAAGTAAGAAAAATATTAAACTCATTAGGATTCTTTGGATCGGCCATTTGTCTTTTCATGATTCCTTTTTTTGAATCGATTTCGACGATTATTATTTTGATCTGTATTACAAATCTTTTTGCGGGGGTTGCTGCTGGTGGATTTGGTGTTAATCATGCCGATATTGGTCCTAGCACCACTGGAACTCTTGTGGGTATTGCATCCACTTTTGGGATGATTGCAGGAGTTGTAGGTAATGCAGTATCTGGATATGTATTAGATGTTACTAATTCATGGACACTTATTTTTCATTTTGCAGCCTGCTTGATAGTGATTGGAGGCCTTATTTATCTAATTTTTGCTAGTGATCAGAAACAGTTTGATTAAAAAACCCTTTTATAGTCAGCTTTTCGCCATTAAAAAACGTTTTTTTTACACATATTTAGTGCTATATTTAACTTAATTAATAAATTTTTAGGGGAAAAATATGCATTTTCTAAGAAAAACTGCTTTTTTAACTTTGCTCGTACCATTTACTTTATTACAGGCTGATGTTGAAGAAGTAATTGTTACAGCCAACAAAAAGGAAGAAACTGTTCAAGAAATACCTATGAATATTTCAGTAATAACTGAAGTGGATATTCAAGAAAGGGGAATTACGAACCCCGAGGACTTTCTAAGAACTCTTGCAGGTGTTACAACTCCTGGTGGAGCAAGATATTACTCAATTAGAGGTTTGAACACTAGTTCGGCCCAAAGGTCTTCAGGAACAACTTCTACTTATGTCGATGAAATTCCTGGAACAACTATGAATATTTGGGATATTGACAGAATTGAGGTTCTTCGCGGCCCACAAGGAACTCTTTATGGATCAAACGCAATTGGCGGAACAATCAGATATATTACAAAAAAACCTGATGCTTCCGGTTTCGATTACGCTTATTCCGTAGAGTATGGTAAAAAGAAATATGCAGAAAATGCTATTGTTAACTATAACGCAATGGTTAACGTTCCATTGAATGATCTTTTTGCATTAAGAGCAACGTATTCAAAATCACTTGATCCTGGTATTTATCAAAATATTATTACCCAAGATATGGGAGTTGGAGATCAGGAAGACGAAAGATATACAATCACGCTAGGCTTTAACAGAGATGATTCACCATTACATGATGGGAACATTTCAAGCATGATTAGATATATTGTCAGTGATCGGCATGATGAAGGAATGAAAGAAAAAGGAAATGGTGACAAGCCAGGTAATGCTGATATCTTCGATCCTAATTGTAGTTTCAGTTCAGCTTTTTATTATGGTGACTCTTGTACAAGATTAACTGCGCTTGCTGCTGAGTACGGTAGAGATCTTTCTAAATATAATCCTCTATTAGCTTTTGCCGAAGTAACTGATGAAATTCATAATGTAGTTTTATCAACATTAGTTTCAACCACAAATATTGGTTTCGATTGGGGCTCAGCAACGCTTGTAACCATGAATAGGGACTATGATGAGGACAGTGATACTGAATGGGGAAGGATTGATACTGATGATCTTTATCCTGCTCCGTTAATAGTCACATCTGATAGTGAGTCAGAAATTACTGAATTAAGAGTAAGCTCAAATCCCGGTATGATTGAATGGACAGTAGGTTTGTATGATTTTGAATCAAATGCTGATCCAAATCAGATTGTTGAGAATCAAGCATTGCTCTCTGCGGAAGCCTTTGACTACATAGGATTTATGGTTCCTGGTGGTTACGATGGTTCAGCATATTGCCCACCTTACTGTGGTGATGATGCAAGTCCATATTTTTACTACGGAAGTTACACTTACTATAGTTATTCTACCGAAAAAGCTATGTATGGAGAGGTTGCTTTAAATTTAGATAATTGGAAATTCACCGCTGGATTAAGAGACTATGAAATTTCAGATGGTTACAAATCTTCTGAATTTGGAATCTTTTACTCTGGTAATGGATGTGATGGTTTAGCTACCGAGGGTACAACTTGTAATCAGGAAGCTGGTACTGAATCTGATACAAGACCAAAATTAACTGCAACATACATGCCTAATGAAGATCTTACTCTATTTGCGGTATCGTCGGCTGGATATAGACCTGGTGGGAACAACTCAGCTCTTCCTCCTTTCTGCGCAGGCGATCCTGAGGCATCTAGCTTTCAAAGAAGATATACTTCAGACAAAGCTGAAAATACTGAATTTGGTATGAAAGCAAGAGGAGATTCTTTTAATTTCAATGCTACATATTTTATGATTGAGTGGACAGATATTCAGATTGGAATTGCACCAGCATGTGGATGGAGCTTCCAAGCAAATGGTGGTGAGGCAGAAACTGAAGGTGTTGAAATAGATTTTGATGTAATGCTTGCTGATGGTCTTTACATGGATTTTGCTGGATCATTTATGACTGCTGAGACAACAATTGATATGCCTAGTTTTGGAGCATCAGCTGGAGATAGTTTGCCTGGAACTGTAGAAGAACAATATAACATTGGACTTTCATATGACTATGCAATGGGTTCACGATCTGCTTATACCAGACTAGATTATTTATATTATGGAGAAAGTTATGCTACTTTTGGTCAATCTGAAGATCAAATGTCTCCAGCATATGAGAAGTTTAATCTAAATTGGGGAGTTGACCTAAATGAGAATTCTTCACTTCAGTTAAGTATTGATAACTTGATGGACAATAGAACAGAGGCATTTAAATTCTCTGCTGATAGTCCCGGATGGAGACCAAGGAATTATCTTCAGTGGATTCCTCCAAGAAGCGTCTCACTTAGATATACTTACAGATATTAAGATCGATATTTCTTAGCAAAAGCCAGGTTTACACCTGGCTTTTTTTATTGCTTATATTCTTGGAAGTAATTGAAGATTTCTTGTTTAGTTCTTGATCTAGCAGTAGTCCATTCACCCGTATCCTTAATATTTAGGACCTCTTTATCTTTATTGAGAATAACTACTCTAGGAATGCCTTGTTGAGGCATAATATCGAAAAATTCCATCAATGACATATTGATATCATATCTACCTAAGTCAATATAGAGAATTTCAAAGTTAACATCCATATATTTATTGACAGTTTCAAGATCTAAAACAGCACTGAGGATCCTGCAGTCTGGGCACCAATTAGCACCAAAAATAACTACAGGCTGCTTTTTATTGTTGATAGTATTATCAATAAAATCTCTTAAGTCACTCTCACTTAAATTAACTCTTTCGTAAGGAAGAGGGAATGGCTTTTCTAAAATTTCTTCATTAGGCACAATGATATTTGTCGACATAATAGGAAATGATACTAAAACTAAGTAAAATGATAAAAAACTGTTTTTAAGATTCATGAATATTGTTGAAAAATTAGTATTATTTTGTTTATTTACCTTCTTGCTTATTATGTCTGGCCTTTTTATGTTTGCCAATCATTTAGTTGTAGTTTTTCCAGGAACTGAATTAGATCCGATGGTGATGGCTGAGTGGAGGACGAGGACAATTCAACCAGCTTTTTATATGACAGCATGTTATTTTATATTAAGACACTTTCTTGGGAAGAATCCGACTACCACTCTTTGGCCTGTTTTTTTGATACTTTTATTCTTTACTCTTACTCAATCACTACTATTTATTGATAGACCATATAAATTTGGTATACCTGGGATTGGTATGTTTGTCGTCTCAATTTTTGTAACTCTTTTTGTTAGACTTAGTCATTCAAAGAGAAAAAAAGAAATAAGAATGGATACATTTTAATGAATATTTTTAAACGCATAAGCCTGATAATCTTTTTGCTTTTGATGGCAGCCATATATTTACCAATAGGCTTATGGGCAATTATTGCTCCAGCACAAGATGCCCTTGGTTTAGAGCTACCTTCTTTTTATGAAGCTGTAGGCTTATCTGTTATATCCCCAATTGGGTACTCTGAATTTGCAGGAATATATGGCGGTATTAATATTGTCATTGGCCTGATGTTCTTAATAGGTATTTTCAGAGAACAAGTTGGATTATTTTCTATAAAAATACTTGTTTTTCTTGTTGGTTCAATAGCTCTGGGTAGGTTCTTGTTGATGTTGCTTGGTTCTCAAGCAGGGTTACCAGCAGAAATTAATACTTTCCTTATCTTTGAGATTATTGTTTTCTTAATTGGCTTAATTTTTATTAAACTCTTAAAAGATACTAATAAGATTACTTAAATTTAAGACGTAAATTATATAGAAACTTATAAATCCGAACCCAAGAAGGGTCCCTAAATACCTTGGCATTTGCACTCTTGATAAAAAAAGCATTATCAAAGTAAAAGTTAAAGTTAATATAATTAGGGGGGATGAATCTCTTTCCCATAATTCAACAGGCATAATAGCAGAGGAAAATATACCTATGATTGGAACAATAATTACTAGATTAAGGATATTTGAGCCAATAATATTACCTATCACCATTTGATTTTTGCCTTTGAAGATAGCCGAAACAGTTGCTGCTAGTTCAGGAAGACTTGTACCCAGGGCTAAAATAGTCAAACCAACTACTACTTCTGAAACACCAATAGACAAAGCAAACTTTTCTGCATATATCACTGCAAAGTTTGAACCAACTACAAGCAGCACCAAACCCATTAGTAGTATTATGAAGTTTTTGAGCATATCTAAATTGCCTGAAGCGACCTCAATAACACTCGATCTTTCTTTTGAAAGAATAACAAGAAAATACAATAAGATCGTAATAAATCCAAGACTTTCAATTAAACTAAATTTCAAATCTTTAAGAGCAAATAAAAACAAAAGAAAACTTAATAAGAATGGTATAAGAGATTCAAGTGAAAACCTTTTTTTAATTTGATTAATTGCAAAGCAAGATACGCCAAAAATAAGCGCAATATTAGTAATATTTGATCCAACTATTGTTCCAATAGCTACTGCTTCAGCGGAGTTTATAACAGAGCTAATAGCAACAAATATTTCAGGAGCAGATGTACCAAGAGCAACAATAGTTAAGCCCACGAACAAGTCACTAATGCCAAAATTTCTAGCTATTTTAGAAGATGCATCTACAAACCTTTCAGCACCAAAGACTAGAGTTGCAATGGATATAATAAGGAGCGAGATGTTTAGAAACATATTTATATTGTATAGATTTAATTAAAAAAATCTCGAAGGTCTAAAATCTTTTAAAAGCAAGCTATCAACTTCGTCTACAATTTCTTGTGAGACTAAATTTCCTACAATTGCTGCAAGACTGATTCCACTATGCATTACAGCAATATAAATTGATTTATTTTTAAACTTACCGATAATTGGTAAGTCATCTTTCGGAATAGGCCTCCACCCAATTAATACTTCTGATGGATTTAAATCAGTTCCACTTTTAACCATACTCTTGAAATGCTTATTTATTCTTTTTATATGATCTTTTGTATTTTCTTTTATTGGTGCAGTAATTTGTTCACCAATTATTATTTGACCATTGCTTTGTTGATGCGCATGTATTTTTGGCCCATAAACAACTGAATTAATAAGATTTTTCTGTGGTTCAGTTTTAATTATTACACCTGGCCTTGGTTTTTTTAAAAAATTCACATTAAAGCTGTTATTAACATCAACGCCATTACAAAAAATAACATTTTCTGATTTTAGTATTCCCATTGATGTTTTAATTTTTGAGAAGGAGTCACTGCTTTCTATAATTTTTTCGAACTTACAAGGATATAAAACTGAACCACCATTTTTTTTAATTACATCTATCATTTTTGATATAGCATTTTTAGGATTCATTGCTCCATCTGCTTTTGAAAAGATAATATTCTCATTTCCTCTGAAATTTATATGTGGTTCCAATTTTTTGGCTTTTTTATGGTCAATTACTGAAGTAGGAGTGTATTTTGGATAATTCTGTAATTCATTTACGCTTTCTATTAGTTTCTCTTGGTCCTTCATTGTTGTAGACCATTCTAAAGATCCGTTCCACTTAATATCGAGAGATAACTCCCTTTGCATTAAATGAAATGCATTTATACCTAGCTGCGAGAATAAATTATATGAATATGGCTTTTTAGGATATGTTGCATTTATCCATGAAAACGAGCTACCGCTGCAGGCTGAACCAGGAGAATTTTTATCTATTAAAGTTACTTTAACCCCGCGCTTAGATAGCTCATAAGCAATGGAGCAACCGATAATTCCAGCCCCAATAATGACTGCTTCTTTAGATTTAATCTTTTGGGCATAGATTTTTTTAGGTGATAGGGCAAAAAGGCCTAATATTTTTAAAAAATCTCTTCTATCCATAATTAAGATTATATTACTAAAAGAATTTCGTATTACATTTCTTTTTCAAAGTTATAATAGTTTTTTTAAGAGAGGATAAGCATGGATATAAATAAACTTTTTAACATTGATGGAAAGATAGCATTAATAACGGGTGGATCTAGAGGTATCGGAGAAATGATTGCAGCTGGATTTTTAGCGAATGGTGTTAAGGTCTACATTACTGCAAGAAAGGAAGCTCCATTAATAGAAAAAGCAAAAGAGTTATCAGAAAAATTTAATGGAGAATGCATTGCAATTCCATGTGACCTTAGCAATATGGAGGGCATACAAAAGCTGGTTTCTGATTATCTTGATCATGAAGATAGCATAGATATTCTAGTAAATAATGCTGGTGCTGCATGGGGCGAGCCATATGAAAATTTCTCTGAGAAGGGTTGGGACAAGGTTATGGATACAAATGTTAAAAGCATGTTTTTTTTAACGCGAGATCTCACTCCTGCTCTTTCTAAAAATACCTCTGATGATGAGCCTTCACGAGTAATAAACATTGGATCAATAGATGGAATAAATGTACCGATATTTGAGACTTTCTCTTACAGTGCTTCCAAAGCTGCAGTTCATCATCTTACTAGAGCTCTTGCAAGTAAGTTGGTAAAGGAAAATATACTGGTTAATGCAATTGCACCTGGTCCATTTCCAAGCATGATGCTGGGCTCAGCTGTAAATCATGATTATTCAGGCATTGCTGTTCGAAACCCAAGAAAAAGAGTTGGAACTCCTGAAGATATTGCAGGATTAGCTATATTTTTATGCTCTCGCGCAGGCTCTTATACTATTGGCGAGACAATTACTTGTGATGGAGGTCTGGTTAATGCCTCAGGGCATGATTTGAGCTAAACTTTTTGAGCTTCTGCAAAGGCTTCAATTAAAAGATCTTTCATCCATAGGTGAGGGCCTTCGTTATCATCACTGGAATGCCATATTAGATGTTGCTCTACTTTTGGAAGGTCAATTGGAAGTTTCTGAAAAGCAAGGCTATTTTTAATTGCGAAAGTTTTGGAGCAAATCAAAACATAATCACTATTTTTTACAATTTGAGGAGTAACCATAAAATGCTGGGCCCTCAACGCAATGTCTCGTTTAAGTTGAAGCTTTTCCAATTCAACATCTATTAATGATGGACCTCTTCTTCTGTTAGATATATTGATATGTTTCAAGCTTAAAAACTCTTTCATAGTAAGTTTCTTTTCATCACCAATTGGATGATTCTTTCTATGAGCACAAACGAACTCATCTTCGAATATCAGATCATGTTTTATATCTTTAGATCTTGGGATAACTGGATCAACAACAAAATTTAATTGATTGGTTGCAAGAGCATGAACAAAATCTTTTCTTTCAAATTGATAACTCTCAATAGATACTTTTGGAGCAATCTTTTTTATTTTTTTTAAAATATAAGGAAGAACTCTCTCTTCAGAAATATCGCTTAGAGAAATTCTAAAAGTTAATTCGCTGGTTTCTGGATTGAATTCATCAGGCTCGTTCACACTTTTTTGCATTAAATCTAAAGCTTTTTTAACATCTAATATAATGTTTTCTGTTTTCTGAGTCGGAGTCATGCCAGAACCCGTCCTTATAAAGAGATCATCATCAAACTTTTCTCTTAAGCGAGAAAGAGCATTACTAACGGCAGGCTGAGTTATTCCAACAACTTCAGCTGCTTTCGTAAGACTTCCTTCTGTGTATATAGCGTTAAGTACTACAAAAAGATTTAAATCAAATGTACTTATTTTCATATTTTGCGAGACATGTATAGATTTGCTTTCTACTTAAAGTTATCATGATAACAATATATTTGTAATATTCACAGTATTTATAATGTACTGTAAGTCAAACCATAGTGGGGATAAAAATGAGTATGAATCTTAGACCTGAAGCCCAAGATTTATTAGAAAGAGTATCTAATTTTCTTGAAAATGAGGTTGCTCCTAATGAAGCTAAATTTCATGAACAAATTAAAACTGACGAAGACAGATGGAATTATTTCCCAGAGATTGTTGAAGAGTTAAAAGACAAAGCAAAATCTCAAGGTCTTTGGAATCTATTTCTTCCAGAAAGTGAATTTGGAGCAGGACTTACAAATTATGAATATGCTCATCTTGCCGAGCAAATGGGAAAATATAGTATGGGTTCAGAGGTTTTTAATTGCTCAGCTCCTGATACTGGTAACATGGAAGTAATAGCAAGATATGGTAATGATAAACATCAAGAGGAATGGCTAAAGCCCTTACTCGATGGTGAAATAAGATCGTGTTTTGGTATGACAGAGCCTGGTGTTGCATCGTCCGATGCAACAAATATGCAGGCAACCGCTGTTTTAGATGGTGATGAATATGTAATTAATGGAGAAAAATGGTGGACCTCAGGTGCAGGAGATCCAAGATGTAAAATTATGATATTTATGGGTGTCACAAATCCAGATAATGCAAAACATCAAAGGCATTCTATGATCTTAGTTCCAATGGATGCAGATGGTTTAGAAGTCCAAAAAATGATGCATGTATTTGGCTATGATGATGCTCCTCATGGCCATGCGCATATTAAATTCAATAATGTCAGAGTTCCAAAAGATAATTTACTTCTCGGTGAGGGAAGGGGGTTTGAAATTGCACAAGGAAGATTGGGGCCTGGAAGAATTCATCATTGTATGAGAGCTATTGGTGTAGGTGAGAGAGCTCTTGAATTAATGTGTACACGAGGAATAGACCCAAATAAAAATGCATTTGGCAAACCCTTGGCTCAACTTGGTGGAAATTTTGATCATATTGCTGACTCTAGAATTGAACTCAATGCAGCTAGACTTCTAACACTTGATGCTGCTCACAAAATGGATACGGTTGGAAATAAGGTTGCTGCAAGTGAGATCGCACAGATTAAAGTTATGGTTCCAAACATTGTTTTGGATATAATTGATAGAGCAATTCAAATACATGGCGGTGAGGGAGTTTCGCAGTTAACACCCTTAGCATCTATGTTTGCTCATATGAGAACTTTAAGGCTTGCTGATGGGCCAGATGAAGTTCACAGAAGAGCAGTTGCCAGGTACGAGTTAGGTAAGTATATAAGTAAATAATTTATTTCAGACTCTGTAGCTCAGTTTGGTTAGAGTGCTTGCTTGACATGCAAGAGGTCGCTGGTTCAAGTCCAGCCAGAGTCACCACTTAAGGAAGGTATTTTTATGTTTTTGAAATCTTTATTTTTATTCGGTTTATTTATCAGTTTTAATCTTAGTGCTGAAAACCTAGAAATAAAAGATCCAGATGAGCTGGGTGTTAGTCAATTAGATGTAGATAATTTATTTAATTTATCTTTCGAGGATGAATCTACTCAATCTGTAGCACTCCTTAAAAATGGCTATCTTATTGGAGAAAGGTATGCGGATGGTTTCAATAAAGATTCATATGGTACTTCTTGGTCAATGGCAAAGAGTTTTTACGCAGCTTTAATCTTAATTTCTATTGACAGGGGTGAAATAAAAAGTCTTGACGAAAAAGCTTCAAATTACTTACTTTTTTTCGATGATGAGAGATCTGTTATTACAATTAGACAGCTTTTAAACATGTCTAGCGGGTTGCAATATCCAGATCATCAACATGAAACTATGTTCTTTAGAAAAGATCATCTTGAATATTCAAGAAATATAAGATTAGAAAAAGAGCCAGATACTTTGTTCGAATATAACAATGTCAATTCCATGCTCTTGGGTGAAATACTTGAAGCTGCTACAGGAAAGAAAGCTGATATCCTCTTAGAAGAAAGAATTTTAAATAAGATTGGCGTTGAGCAAAAGACTCTTTGGCGAGATGAAGCGCAGAATGTTTTAACTTACTGTTGTATTGATATGTCAGCTAGAGATTATGCTAAGTTTGGCCAATTATTCTCCAATGGAGGCAGCTGGAAAGGCGAGCAGATCATTTCTAAAGAATTAATTGATGAAACCTTCCAATATGTTTGGGATACGCCTAATTGGTGGACTGACGAGAAGAGGGGCTATTCATTGCATTGGTGGGTATCAAGATACACAGATGAATCAAAGATTTTCAATGCTAGTGGTAGATTTGGTCAGTACATTTTTGTCGACCCCAAGAATGATATTGTTTTTGTAAGAATAACCAGATATAAGCCTTCTGAAGGGTCTGTCCAAAAATGGGGAAATCTATCATGGTTAAGCGCACTTAATAATGTTGAATTTTTGATTTGGTTTTATCAAAAGCTTGAAAAATGGGGTTTTATATCAATCGAGGCAAAAGAGGGAAGAGAAGTTACAGTTATTACACCTAATACGGATAGAGATGGAGCTTCAAAAGAATTTTATGAAAACTACAGTCTTGTTTTAGATGCTATTGACGAATTATCTTCTTAATTAAAGCCATACAAATAGTATCATTGGTATTGAAGCTAAGACTATAAGAATATCTAATGGTAACCCAAGCCTCCAGTAGTCAGAAAACTTGTAATTACCTGGACCCATTACCAAAGTATTACATTGATGACCGATGGGTGTTAAAAAAGCGCAACTTGCTCCAACTGCAACTACCATGAGAAATGGCTCTAAAGGCTGTCCTAATTGAAGGGCGATATTTACGGAGAAAGGAGCCATTATTACTGCCGTTGCGGCATTATTAATTACATCAGTTATCAACATTGTAATTATTAGAATAATCATTAAGATCCAAAAGATATGAAGATCACCTGCAAAAGAAACAACCTCAGTTGCAATTAGAGCAGTGATACCTGTTGACTCCAAAGCTTGACCAATTGGGATCATTGCTGCAAGCATGATAACAATTGGCCATTCAATATGCCTGTAAAGGTTACTTTTAAGTATTTTGATCCCTACAAATCCTAACACGCATAAAAGGAATGCAGTAAGAACATTAATTACATTGAAGGCAGCAAGCAATATAGCAGTCGTAAAGAAGATTACTGCCTTTAAAAATCTACTTCTACTAGGAAGAGTAGATATCTCACGAGATCTAATTGGCATTAGACCGAGATGGTTTATTTTTGCAGTAACATCTTCCTTGTCTGTATTTCTGACACCTAAAAGCAAAACATCTCCTATTTTAAACATCTGCTTAGATAGCCTAGTTCTGAATCTGGCACCTTTTCTCCACATACCAAGTAAAAATAACTCTTCATAAGCAAGTTTCATCAAATAATTTTGCTTTCTACCAACAAGCCTTGATCCAGGAGTAATAACTACCTCTATTTCATCAATTAACTCCTCTTTAAGATAATGAGAACTTTCAGCAATATTTAAACCAAATCTATCTTGAATGGATGAGACATGATTAGGAGAAACTTTCATTACTAAGTGCTGATTAGCTCTTATCTTTGAATTATTTCCGACTTTAGATACAGCTCCATTTTCATTAACAAGACCAAGAATTTCAGTTTCATTTCCTGCTTTTTTAATAAAACTTGAAAATGTTAGTCCAATTGCTTTACTCCCTTCTGGAACAACTAGCTCAAATAAGAAGTTATCAAGATCTATAAGATTATTTGTTTTTGCAAGTTTTCTTTTTGCAACGAGTTTGCTACTTATCAATCCAATAAAAATTATGCTTAAAAAGCTTACAAGTAATCCTACATAAGAGAAATCAAAGAAATTAAATGCTTCCCCAGTATAGAATTCTTTAAATTCAGCAATAATAATATTTGGAGGAGTCCCAATGAGTGTATTCATTCCTCCTAAAATTGAAGCAAACGCAAGAGGCATGAGAAATTTTCCAGCATGCCATCCCATTTTTTGACATGTCGATAGAGTTATTGGAAGTAGAAGTGCCATTGCGCCAATATTGTTAATGAATGAAGAAAGAATAGCTGCAATGAACATTATTAGAAATAAGAACTGTGTCTCACTTGGAGAAAATCTTCCAATAATGTTTCCAGTTACAGCTGATAAGCCAGCATCCTGAAGGCCTTTGCTTATAAGTAAAACTAAAGCAACAGTTACAACCGCTGGATGAGAAAAACCAATGAAGGCATTCTCAATTTTTATGATATCAAAAAGTATAAGAAGGGCTAATGCACCTAGAGATACATAATCATATCTATACTTACCTGAAATAAAAAAAACTAAAAGTCCAATAATTACAATGGACAAAATTAATTGATCATTCACTATTCTTGGGCAGAGACTCTACAAAAATTGATGAAGTTGGATACGCGAATTCCGAATTATTTGATTCGACAATTTTAATTATATTTTTAATAAACCTATGTTTAATCTTTTTAAATTCAGAAAAGCCACATACATTAGAATAGCAGAGTATTCCAACATCTATTGAGCTTGCACCAAGCTCATTGATTGTTACAAGATGTTCTTGATTAGGGTTATCTACAAAGTCATCAGACTCATTAATATGTTTCGAAATTTGGTTACAAATTTCTTCTAGATCCTCTAGAGAAGTTGAATAAATTAAATTAATTACCCAATTAATTCTTCGATATTCCATATTGCCATGATTAATCAGTCGCATATCAGATAAATCTTTGTTTGGAATTATCATCGGTGCTGTATCAAAAGTTTTAATAATTGTTGAACGAAAACCAATAGTATCGACAATTCCATGAAGTTGTCCTGGAACTTCAATTCTATCTCCAGGCTGGAATCTATTCTCTCCAATTATTAAGATCCCTGAAATCAAGTTCTTGAAGAAATCTTGAGCGCCAAGTGCAACTGCCACTGAGAATAAACCCAAACCAGCTACTAGAGGCCCAATTTGGATTCCAAAAAGTTCAAGAATTATGGCAATACCAATAATCCAAATTATTACTCTTGAAGATCTTTCAAGCCATATTTGCATTGACTCCGTCAACCAAGAAGTAGACGACATGGCAGTAAAAACAGGATGTATTGAATTTGCTAATGCAGAAAAAATTGTAAAAATAATTAGAGCTTTAACAATATTTGAAGATATATCGCCGGCAACACCCTCAAGAGGTAAGATCATTGTTACTACGTATACTCCGATAGTAACAGGAACATAGCTTAAGGGCTTTTTAACTGCTTTTAGAATCTCATCATCCAGTGAAGACTCTGTGCTTTTTGCAAGTCTCTCAATAGATGACACAACAACTGTAACTACAAAGCCTCTAAGAAGGAAAGATAGCAACAGGACGGCAATCGAAAAAATAATTTTGGTCATACTCACGCCAAGAAGACCATTTACCCAAACCTCATTTAAGATTGCTAAAAAGTTATCCATTATCGATACCTAAAAGCTCATTGTATCTATTTGCATCTATATTTCCACCTGACAGAATTGTGAAAACTTTTTTATTTTGACAAATCTCTTTATTTTGAAGTATGCATGCCAGGCCAATGGCTCCACTGGGCTCAACGATTAGATCAAATTCGTCATAAAGAATCTTCATAGCCTCAATAATATATTTATCATTTGCTGAAAGACCCTTTGTATTTAAAGCAGAATTTATTCTAAAAGTAATTTCACCTGGTTGTGGGTTTTCAAGCGCATCACATATGCCATGTTTTTTAGTTTTAATTGAGACTATATTATTTTGCAAGAATGATTTTTCGTGATCATTCCAGTCTTTTGGCTCAGCAGTAAAAAGTTGACAATCACTCAAGCTATTTTTTAGAACAATTCCTGTACCCGCAGCTAAACCTCCACCACTGCAACAAACAACTGACATATCAAATTTTGTATCGACTTCATTCATTACTTCCAAAGCTGCAGTCCCTTGACCATAAATTACATTTAAATCATCGAAGGGTTTAATAAGTTTTCTTCCCTCTTTCATGGCAATACTAAATCCAATCTCCTCTCTGTTGTCTTCATCTCTATCATAAAAGATTACCTCAGCACCATATTCCTGCGTCTTACGTATTTTTATTTTTGGTGCATCAGAAGGCATAACTATCTTTGCGCTAGTTCCAAGCTCCCTTGATGCATATGCAATCCCTTGGGCATGATTACCGGATGAGAACGCAACTACGCCTCTAGATTTTTCTTCTTCAGAGAGGGCTGATATAGCGGAAGAAGCTCCTCTTAATTTAAACGAGCCTGTTTCTTGAAGGCACTCAGCTTTGAATGTTATATCAGCTTTCAAAGCTTTGTTTATGCTCATACTCGAGAGAACAGGAGTCTGGTAAACAATTTCAGAAATCCTTGAAAAGGAATCTATTATCTTTTCAAGCTCTTTTTTAAGCTCTAACAACTACTACTTTGCCCTATCTTTTATAAAATAAGGTAAATAAACCAAATAAAATGCTGCAAGAGCAATTGGAAGAGTATATACAATATGCATAGGTGGATCAGGCATAAAGTCCATAATGCTTCCACCAGCTGGTTTATCGGCTAGATACCAAAAGTTAGCAGGCTCACCAAGGATAATATTAATAAAGTATATTGGGATAGCCAAAAGCAATGTAAATGCAAAAACTCTATTCATTTCATTAAAATATGGTCTTTGGTTAAGGGCAATAACTGCATAAAAAACACCAAATAGAATTAATCCATGACCATAGAAGAACATTAGAAAATTCATACTTGGGAAACCATAAGGAATATCTGGAGTAAGAAGTGCCATAGAGGCCCCGGCAATTCCCCAAAAGAATGCACAATTAAAAAAGAACTTATTTCCTCCAAGGAGATAAATTGCAATGAAGATTAAGGAAAAGTCACACATATGGAATGGAAGTACTTCCTTCCAGCTGTAAGGCTCAACAACAAGATAAAGATCACTGTATGGTGAAAAGAATGTATGAAAGATTGCTAGATAACCTATAATCCTACCAATTAATTCTCTTTTATCTGAAAAATACTTATTCGTTATTTTTGGAAAGGCAATCATAACAGCAAAAATAACTGCAAGACCTACTAAATGTGTTGTTCCAAACAAAATAAATTCTGGTCCTTCCATATTCTCCTCCAAACTTTTATAAAAAGTATTGAATTGGTTTCAAGGGACAATTATAGTATTTTTAAACTTAAATTACATAGGAAAAAATTTGTCACGAGATTGTCTTCTTCTTAATGGTAACGGAAAGCCGGTTAGCTTTTTTCCGCTTTCAGTGATTAATTGGAAAACTGCCGTTAAACTCTTACTTGCAAGGAATGTTATTTTAATTAAGGCTCATGATGATCAGTATGTAAGATCTCCATCAATTTCTATTGAGCTTCCAAGCATTCTTATGCTAAAGAGATTTCACAAATTCCATAATTATGTAAAGTTTTCAAGATCAAATGTTTTCTTGAGGGATATGTATACATGCCAATATTGCCAAAATATCTTCTCTAGGAACGAATTGACTCTTGATCATGTTATCCCTAAATCTAAAAATGGACTTACTAACTGGGAAAATGTTGTTACTTCCTGCAAATCATGCAACTCTGCAAAGGGATCAAGTTTACAAAAGCCAATAAGAGAACCATTTAAGCCAAGTTTTTCACATCTACTGAATGGACATAAAATAGATGAGAATACTTTTCCAGACAGTGAATGGGCTAAGTATATATTCTAGAGATTATTTTTAATGATTTGATCCGTCAGGATAGCAGGTAAAATTTTTGGATTTTCATAACCAGGCTCCCAATAAACATAGAAAGGCACACCAGATCTTCCATATTTTTTTAAAGATCTTGTAATAGCATCATTTCTATTTGTCCAGTCGGCTTTAATATATTTGATATTTTTTTCTTCCAAAAGATTTTTAAAGCCATCTTTAGAAAAAGCTGTGATTTCATTACTTTGACAAGTTATGCACCAAGCAGCTGTAAAATTTATAAAGTAAGGTTGATTTTTATTTCTTAGATCATCCTCAATTCCTTCATACCATTCTGTAGCAGAACCAATGATTAGATTTTGTTCAGTTTCAATGTCCTCAGTTTCAGGAAGGAAATAAATCATGCTAAAGATTGATATACCAAGAAATATAACTTTATTTATTGTTTTATAGTCTTTTTGAAAGATCCAAAAGTTTAATGCCAATAAAAGCCAACCAATCAATAAGAAAATTACAAGTATTTGATTAACTTGAAGAGAAAACACCCAAAGTAACCATAATGCAGTAGCTAGCATTGGAAACGCAAAGAACTCTTTTAGAGTTACCATCCAATCACCTGGCTTAGGCAAGAAATCTATTAATTTAGGATTTGCTGCTAAAAGCAAGTAGGGAAGTGAAAATCCTAGTGACAATGATAAAAATATTGGAACAGTTTCCCCAGAGGGCTGAATTAGAGCATATCCAAGAGCAGCTCCCATGAAAGGGGCAGTGCATGGTGATGCAACAACTACAGCTAATACACCTGTTAGGAATGAAGAGTAGTAACCGTTTTCACTGCCTCCAATATTGCCGAGCTTTGTAAGGGATTCTCCAAAACTGTTATCAGTTATTAGAACCAATGAAATGAAGACCATCACCAGGCTTAGCAATCCAACTATAAGTGGTGATTGAAGCTGGAAACCCCACCCAACAAAATTCCCTGCCTGTTTCAATAAAACAATGGTTAAAGCTATCATCATGAAGGAAGCAATAACACCAACTGTAAAAACCAAAGCGTGATTTCGAATTTTCCTTGGTGAGCTACCTCCCATCGAAACAAAGCTCAGTACTTTTAGGGAAATTACTGGGAACACACAGGGCATTAAGTTGAGAATTAAGCCGCCAATTAATGCAAATATCAACGCACTTATTAATGAAAGGCCTTCCTCATTAAAATCCTCAAACGTACCATTAGATACGTTATAGCCCGTTCCATCTATATCCAATACACCAGAAACATTTTGGAACTCATCATTGAAAAGTTTTATAGAAAGGAAGTAATCATCATCCTTTTTATAAAAATTTTGTTTTGAAGAATAATCTATAGAATTATTTTCATCAGGAAAGAAATAAATTTCTTTGATTTCTTTATCAAAAGTAAACCTAATTTCCAAATTATTATCGTTAAGAGAAGTTATAATTGGCAGAGACTTTGATGGTATAGACTCTAGCCATTCATATATCAATGAATCACTTTCAATATCAAACAGGTTTGATGATATTTTTCCTGACTCAGGAATACATACGTCTGCGCAAATAAGAATGTCGGCAGCCATTTCAAAATAATCGTCTGAATAATCAGCAGGAATTGATAAAACCATTGGATAAATGACAAAATCTTCGTACCCATAGGTCATTAAAGGGGGGTACTCAATCTTTTCTGGAAGAGGCCATTTAATATCGCTTACACTGAAGCCTTTGGGCAAATCCCAGTCAATCACTATCGGTCCTCCTGAATCTCCAGGATTTCTCCAATATGTATGCCATCCCTTATCCATTGAAACTTTTAAGCCAATGTTTATAGAAGTTCCCGGAACAAAGTCACTGTGATCTTTAATTAAGCTTATTCTGGCATGGCCAGTATCAACTATTTCAGCAGACCCAAAAAAAGAAAAGAGTAGCAAGATTGAAAAGATAGTTTTATTCATATTGAATTAAAAAATGGGGCTTTACGCCCCATTTTCTCATACTTATTTTTTACCTAAAATTCTTTTAGGTGATTTAATTTCAATTTTTTTAGGTTTTCTCTCATCTGGAATTATTTTTTCTAAATATAGAGTAAGAAGTCCATTGATAAGTTCAGCACCTTTTACAACCACATCATCAGACAATGTAAATTGTTGTTGAAATGCTCTTTGAGCAATCCCTTGATAAACAAGATCATTGCTGCCGTTTACTACTTGAGTATTTGGTCCAGCATATGATATTGAAAGGATTCCATCAGCTAGCTCTATATCCAAATCTTCTTTGGAAAGACCTGCAACAGCAACTTCTACAAAAATATCATTACCATCACGCCTAATATTGTAGGGTGGATAAGATGATCTTGAAGAAGATTCCGATAGAGTTTGAAGTCTATCAAAAAGGGATTCAAATCCTAGAACTCTAGTTGAGAAAAATGGATCAGTAAAATTTAACATAATAGTCCTCCTTAGCGACTAATAAGCATCCTTAATGGCATGCTTGGTTAATATTATGTAAGCCCTCATGGCACCTACAACAAATAAGTATGGTTAAAAATAAAAAAAACAATAAAAAAACAAAATTTTTATTACAAAACATTGAGAAATAACTAAAATAAAAGGAACTTAATTAATATTTTCTACTCTATATAAATATGAATACAAAATATACATCACTTAAATTTTTACTAGCTATTCCATTAATTTTAAGCTTTTATTCTTTTGGAAATGACGACTCTATTGAAGTTGGCCAAATCTGGAAGTTAAATGTTAGAAGTAGCGGATCTATGACCGGCTCAGGTGAAGTGCTTTACCAAATTGCTTCTGATGCATATCACACCCATAGAGCAAGGGAGTTTAATGATTGGGACGTTTTTTCAGTAGTTGACTCAAGAGATCTTGTAAGAATAAAAAAAGGATATGAAATTGAGGTTACTGAAAAACTCTATTCTAATGAGGTTTTAAAAGTAAAGCTTCTTGATGGGAAATATAAAGGCAAATTCTATTATGCAATTGCGGATGATTTAGCTAAAAAATATCTTTTAGAAGAGAAAAATGTTGAAAATGAAAATTCTTAGAAATATTAAAGTGGTTTTTATCCTCTTAATAGGAGTTTCGTGCTCAATGTCAGAATACAAGCCTGAATCAGTTGCAAAATATCAGGCTGGTGAGATTGAGACGGTTCTTTTAGGGACAATTCTTCAACTAGAGTCAGTAGTTATCGAAGGCGATAGAGATCTTGGTGCAGCTGCAGGAGCAGCAATTGGCGGTGATTTAGCTTCGGATAATAACAAAGCACCTGTTGCCGCTGGTGTAATTGGAGCTTTAATTGGCTCTGCTGTGGGCTCAGAAATAGGATCTAAGGTTAACGAAAAAAGAGCTATTGAGTTAACTATTGAGTTAGATAATGAGAGAATCATATCCATTGTTCAAGAGGTATCAGATAAATATAGTTTTTTTGAGGGACAGAGAGTAAAAGTAGTTAAATCAAACTATAGAAGCAGAGTTCAACCATTCAATAATTAATGGCGTCAGCCGAAATTTATAACAAAGCTTTGGATCTTCTATCAAGAAGAGAGCATTCAAGAAAAGAGCTATTTCTAAAGTTAATTAATCGTTTTGAATCACAAGAGGAAATCAATTTAACTTTAGATAAATTAGAGGGAAAGAATCTTTTAAGTGATTCCAGATTTACAGAGGAATATGTTCAAGCAAGAAGAAAAAAAGGTTTTGGTCCAATTAAGATTTCGGCAGAGCTCGAGAAAAGGGGTGTATATGAAACGCTCATTTCTAAAGAGATAGATAAGTTTGATGATTGGGAAAAAATAGCTGAATTATCTTTTAAAAAGAAATTCCCTGACGGCGTTAGTAAAGATTTTCGGAAGCTACAAAAACAAAAAAACTTTTTATCCAATAAAGGATTTACTTTTTACCAAATTGAATCAGTTTTAGACTAGTACATGTTATTATTTGGTACTTATGTCTTATCAAGTACTTGCAAGAAAATATAGACCAAACTCCTTTGATGAAGTCATTGGTCAAGATCATGTTGTTCAAGTGATCAAGAACAGTATTGAGCAAGAAAGAGTTCATCAAGCTTTTCTTTTTAGTGGAACTAGAGGGGTGGGTAAGACAACGATTGCAAGACTTCTTGCAAAGTGCCTAAATTGCATGTCATCTGATTTACCAACTTCAATGCCATGTAACCAATGTGAATCATCCATATCTATCCAAGAGGGAAAAAGTATTGATTTCCTTGAGATAGATGCAGCTTCAAGGACTGGAGTAGACCATATGAGAGAACTTCTCTCATCTGTTCACACTTCGCCAAGCATTTCAAGATTTAAGATCTTTTTGATTGATGAGGTTCATATGTTGTCTAAAGGTAGTTTTAATGCTCTTTTGAAGACTCTTGAGGAGCCTCCAAGTCATGTCATCTTTTTAATGGCTACAACGGATCCTGAAAAAGTTCCTAAAACTGTAATATCTAGATGCCTTCAGCTAAATCTTAAAGCTGTTTCTGCAAATGAGCTTCAAGAACACTTCAAAAAAATTTGTGACAAAGAGGGAATCAAATCAGATAGCGAGTCTTTATCTTTAGTTGCTAAATCTGCAGAAGGATCAGTAAGAGATGGCTTAACTTTGCTTGATCAGGCTATTGCTCATGGTAACGGAAAGTTAGTTGCTGCTGATGTAAAAAACCTTTTAGGTACTATTGATGATAGTTTAATTCATGAATTACTTGACTCCATAACTGATGGAAGAAAAGAGGATGCATTTGAAACATTAATTGATATTGAAAAACTTAATCCAGATTATGAAAGCCTTCTAAAAGATCTTATTTCAAATATCCATGAAGTTTCTATGCATCAAGTTCTTGAACATTCAAATAAAGAATCCATTGCTCATATGGCATCTAAAATAGATGAGCAGTATTGTCAGCTTATTTATGAAATTGGTCTTAATTCTTTCCAGAGAATTCATACTCATCCATCACCAAGAGAAGCTGTAGAAATGTGCATATTGAGAATGTTAGCCTTCCAGCCTGTTCAAAATATAAATATGGGCGAAGCTAAAACTCAAAAAAAAAAGATCAATAAAGCCAAAACAAAGAGTCTAGGTAAAGAAACTCTTCAAAAAAATGAAGTTGAAAAAGATAGTCATGAAATAGACTCTTCATCTTGGCCCGATTTGTTTAACAATATGCAACTTTCATCATTTGCTAAGAATTACTTTGGTAATCTTTCATTTTTAAAATTTAATGACCAAAAGATAACTCTTTGTGGATCGAAAGAGCAGCTTGATATTCCAGAAAAGATAATAAGTGAGTTTGAGAAAAAAGTTAAACAGAAATTTGGCAAGATTGAAGTATGCTTGGAAGAGGGTATTTCATCATCTTCACCAAATAGAATTAATGAAGAAAAAAAGATAAAAGAAATTGAAAACACAAAAAATGAACTTTCAAAAGATTCTGAAATTAAAGACTTTCTTGACGAGTTTGACGGTGAAATTGAGATTGTGACTAAAATCAAGAGTTAGAAATGAGTTCCGATTTACTTGATAAATTAATAAAAGCACTTACAGTTCTTCCCGGTGTTGGAAAGAAATCAGCTCAAAGAATGGCTTTATACCTTCTTGATAAAAATAAAAGTGGAGCAAGAGAGATTGCAACCTCTCTCAATGGCGCACTAGAAAATATTCAAAGATGTAACTCATGTAGGATGTTAACAACAGATGATTTATGCAATATTTGTCGCGATGAAAAAAGAGATTCTAAATGTATTTGTGTAGTTGAAAGTCCATCTGATCTTTTAGCCATTGAATCTGCAGGGGGATATAAAGGCAAGTATTACGTTTTAATGGGCAGACTTTCACCTCTTGATAACTTAGGCCCAGACGATCTCGGAATACCTAAACTATTAGAAAAAATAAGAGAGGAGGGCGTAAAAGAAATAATTCTCGCCTTAAGTTCAACTATCGAGGGTGATGCAACTGCAATATTTATAAGGGATCATGTTGAAGATATCAAGGTTACAAGAATTTCCTATGGCATTCCTGTTGGAGGAGAGTTAGAGTATGTAGATAGCAACACAATAGCAAAATCAATTATTGGAAGGATAGAGTTAAATGACGATTAAATCAGATAAGTGGATAAGAAAAATGGCAGATGAGTATGCAATGATTGATCCATTTCAAGAGGATCAAATTAGGTATTCTGATGATAATTCAAGATTGATATCATATGGCCTATCAAGTTATGGATATGACGTTAGGTGCGCTAATGAATTTAAAGTTTTTACTAATATTCATTCTGCGATAGTTGATCCAAAATCTTTTGATGAGAAAAGCTTCGTTGATATCAACTCCGATGTATGTGTTATTCCGCCAAACTCTTTTGCTTTGGCAAGAACTGTTGAGTATTTCAGGATTCCAAGAGATGTGCTGACAATTTGCCTTGGAAAATCTACTTATGCAAGGTGTGGAATTATTGTTAATGTAACTCCCCTAGAGCCTGAATGGGAAGGCCACGTTACCCTTGAATTTTCAAATACAAGCAATCTTCCAGCAAAAATATATGCTGGTGAGGGAGTAGCTCAAATGATATTTCATCAATCAGATGAACAATGCGAGGTAAGTTACAAGGATAGAGATGGTAAATATCAGGGTCAAACTGGAGTTACATTACCCAAAACTTAGAATTTTTTCAGCTTCAATTGATATTTTTCTTTCTTTCCTATCATCTTTAACCTTAAGTAGAATATAGTCCAAAGTTTCAGCAACATAATATAAACTCTTGCCACCTTTTCTATCAGTTCTCTCAACCACTTTACAAGGATATTTTGTATCTTTTATTTCTAATATCGTACTTCCAACTACTTTAAAAGAATTTTTGTAAAAAGTACCTTCATCTAATTTGATAAGACTGATCTCAAAGTCATCAATTCCTTTCTTAAGATTTTGCCGAATTTGAAAGCCACTAGAAATTGGATCCATAGGTCGCTCATCACCTGAAAAATTAATAACCCAATTCACATCACCCGAGGAAATGATTTTTAGGTTTTTGTAGTCAAAGGCAATATTTTGTATCTGCTCACCCTTAATGGGTATTCTTACAAATTGTGAATATTCTCTGGGAAAAACTTTTGAATTCGAAAAACTAAATTTTGATTCTTGTTTGATCTTAGCATTAAGAATTTTATGTTCTCCTATAAATATTACCTGAAAATCATTATCTTCCTTTGTGAAAGACTTTAGTCCATCGAACGAGAATGGCCCAACTTTATTTTTAAATCTAATTTCATATTCAAAAATATCAGAGCAATCTAAACTCACAGGAAAAATAAAAAAAGAGATTAACAAAAAAGTTTTCTTAAAATACTTCATAAATAATATTATTCACGTCAATTGAGCCATCGGCAAATTTTGAAACAATTTTTGGAAGCAAAATATGCTCTATTGAATGTATTCTCCTCTTTAATTGCTTTTCTGTTTCATTAGGATTAACAGACAATTCTCCTTGAGCGATAATTTGACCACCATCAAGAACTTCATTCACAAAATGAATTGTTACTCCATGTTTTAGGTCACCATTTTTTATAACTGAATTATGAGTATCCAAACCAGGATATTTTGGCAATAAAGATGGATGAATATTAATAATCTTATTTTTGAAGGCTTCGATCACAACAGGGGTTAAAATTCTCATAAATCCTGCTAGAACAATCAAATCAGGATTTGAATATTTTAACTCTTCGACCAGGGCTCGATCAAAGTCTTCTCTAGTCTCAAATTTTTTGTTATCAATGATCTTATAATTTAGAGAATGATTTTTTGCTCTTTGTATGCCATATGCATCTGGATTGTTACTGATGACAATATCAACTGATCCATTGATTATATTGTTTTTGCACGCATTGATAATAGCTTCAAGATTTGATCCATTACCTGATATTAAAACGGCTATTTTGAACATCAAAGAAAAGTAATAGCAGATGAAGATTTATTTATAACTTTTCCAATCATATAGCCTTTAAATTTATGTTTGGAAAGTACTTTCATGGTGGAATCTAAATCTCTGGGTTCTATAACCACTGTCATTCCTATTCCACAATTAAATATTCTCAACATATCACTTAATTGAATTTTTCCCAATTTTTGGAGGGTTGCAAAGAGTGCTGGCATCTTCCAGTTATTTAAATATATTTCAGATGATAGGGTTTCAGGAATTGATCTTGGAATATTCTCTGTAAGGCCTCCACCAGTTATATTTGCAATTGACTGAACTTTCACCTTTTTTACTAAATCCAAAATTACATTTGTATATAAATGAGTTGGCTTCAAAGCAAGCTCAATTAATTTCTCTTTTTCAGTCTTACTCAATTTTGATTCCTTGATTAATTTATTGATCAATGAGTAACCATTTGAATGCGCCCCGCTTGATTCAATACCAATGATGATGTTATTTTTTTTCACTTTTGAGGAGTCAATAATCAGATTTTTTTCAACAATACCAACTGAAAATCCCGCTAAATCAAAATTTTTACCGATATAGTGATTTGGCATTTCAGCAGTCTCGCCACCAATAAGAGAACAATTAGTTTTTTTGCATGCTTTTGCAATTCCCTTTATAACTATTGAGGTTTCAGTGACATCAAGTTTTGAAGAAGCAAAATAATCAAGAAAAAATAGCGGATGTGCTCCAGAAGTAATCATGTCATTTACGCACATTGCAACTAAGTCTTGCCCAATAGTTCCGAGTGAAGAATTCTTTTGGGCTAGAGCGACTTTCGTGCCTACTCCATCAGTGCAAGCAACAAGAACTGGATTTTTAAAACCTTTGGGAAGAGAATAAAAACCTGAAAAGCTGCCAATACTGCCCAATACGTTTTTATCGAAAGTACTAGCCACATCCTTTCTGATTTTATCTACTAAATTATTTCCTGCTTGTATATCAACACCAGCTTTCTTATAGGGATCGTTTTTCATTATTGCTCTTGTACCTTAAAATAAATATATGAAGATAGTCACTTTAAAAAGTATTTTCCTACTCATTATCTTTTCTAATCATATTTTTGCAAAGGATTTTGATGATCTTTTTAAAATTACAATAGAAATTAAAAATGAGAACATAGAAAATTCTATTGATCGTGCATTTAATAATCTTGTTTTTAGACTCATAGGTTATGAGGATCTTGAAAAAGCAAAAATGATCAAAGGTAACTTTGACTCAAAAGATTTTCTCATTAGATATGCTGTTGTAAGAAATAATGATCGTAACTTTCTTCAAGCTTCATTTGAAGAAGACATTGTAATGGATCAACTTATTGATAATGGTATTAATTTTATTGGAAGAAATAGACCAATTATTTTTTTAGATATCCAAATTGATAATGGCTTCGATAAACCCTTCAAAATAGAGTCAATACCTTACGAAGCAAGACTAGAATCGTCAATAAAAAAAATTTTTGATGATATTTCAGAAAAACGTGGACTATTTTTTGAATTTCCTCAAAACACAATAAACATAGATAATAAGAATTACTTTTTTGAGAACGAGAATTACAATGACTTTGATCAATATAAGTATGATTATCTTGAATCATTAATTATTTCAAGATCAGGAATCAATAATTGGTCAATTAGTTATAAAGACCAGATATCATTTTTTGAAAATATTGATGGCGTTACTGGAAGGATTAGATCTTTATTTGAGAATTTATCAATAGATTATCTTAATGACTTTGTTCTGGATAATTCTGAAAGGAAGTTAGCGATGAAGGTTGCTAAAGTTTCTTCAGCTGAACATTTAGATAATCTTTTAGATGCTTTAGATAAAATGATTTCTATAAAAGAATACTCAATTAAATCATTTCAGCAAAATGAAATATCATTTTCTTTAATAATCTTTGGTACGGAAGATCAATTCAAGAAGTCCGTTCAAACACATAAAGATTTTTCAATCGAAAGAACTGCGACAGGACTAATTCATGCATCACTAAATTCTACATGAAGCATTATTTAAGATTTATACCTAACCTAATTTCTTTAGTAAGAATATCTTTAGTCATTCCAATAGTTCTTAATCTTCTTGCTGGGAAATACATTTTGGCATTGATTTTATTTGCCGTCGCATCAATTTCAGATGCCATGGATGGTTTTCTAGCTAGATTTTTTAAATGGCAAACAGATTTAGGAAAAATCTTGGATCCAGTTGCTGACAAGCTTCTTATGATTGGTTCAATAACTGCACTTTGGTTGAATCAAATTGTTCCACTATCAGTTTTTGTAATTTTTGTTCTCAGAGACTTGCTTATTCTTCTTGGAGCAGCATTCGAGATGTCAATCACAGAAAAAACTCCATCTCCAAATTTAATTGGAAAGATAACCACTGCATGTCAAATAATTTATATTTTAGGCTTGATAATCTTTGAAATCTTTAATGTGAATATAAATGTTCAGATTTTCCATATTTTAATAGGTTCTATTTCATTATTTAGCCTTATAAGTTATTTTCGATGGTGGCTTAATAGTAATTTCATCAAACAAAATGTCTAATCCTCGCCAACTTGCTCTGCAAATCCAAATTAATGAAAGAGCATCTTTGAATAATTTCTTTGTTTCTAAGAATAATAATAAAACTATTCAAGTCCTTAAAAATATTCTATTCAGCTCAGACAGTGGGGCTCAGGTATTTATAGACGATCTAGGCAGTAATGGAAAAAGTTACTTGCTTCAGGCTATATGCAATGATTTTTCTAATTATAATAATTCATCAATTTATATCCCTATGAAAGAAGCTATAAACCTTGATACTTCTATACTTGAGGGGGTAAGTGAACTTAATTTAATTTGTATTGATGATGTAGATCAAATAAATAAAACAAGAGAATGGGAGATTGCGCTTTTTAATCTCATTAACGAATGCTATGAAAAAGAGTGCCTTCTTTTATTTTCAGGCAGCATTAATAAGCTTGAAGCAATCCCTGATCTTGTCTCTAGAATAAAAAAAATGGAAATATTAAGATTGGAGGCTATTGATGATGATGAGCTGTTAGAAGCCACCCAAGCAATCTCTAAAAATCTTAATATAGAAATTTCTGATAAAAATTTGAATTATCTTATAAATAATTCAAGAAGAGATATTAAAACTATATTCAGGACTCTATCTCAGCTTGAGAAAGAGTCCCTAGAAAGAAAAAAATCTATAGGTTTAAATCTTATAAAAGAAGTTATTCGAAGTTCTTAAAGCCACAATCAAAACAATAGGCCACTACATATCTGTCTTCACCAGATAAAAGCATCCTATTAAGACCACTAATTTCATTCAACAAGTCCTGAATCTGAGAGGGGAGTTTATTTTGAATCAGTAAATTCAAATCGAACTCAAACTCAACTTCAGTGTTGTACGAAAAGACTTTATAGTCCTCTAGTCCAAGTTTTGTCACCATAGAGTCAATAGCATCATCAAGTGAGCCCAATTTATCGACTAAACCTAGTTCAAGAGCTGTATTGCCTCGCCATATTCTTCCACCAGCAAATTTGAGGACTTCTGAGAATTCCATCTTTCTATTTTCAGCTACCTTGGTAACAAACTCTTTATAGAAGTTCTCAGTATTTTCTCTGAATTGCTTATTAAGCTCTTCATTCATTCCTCTACTTAAATCATAAATATCACCTGCTTTTGTCATGCTAACGCCGTCATAGTTGATACCAGCCCAATTCTCAAGGGGACTGACATCAGGAACAATACTGTATACTCCAATTGAGCCAGTAAGCGTTGTATCTTCAGCCCATATTTCTTCAGAAGTTGTTGTAACCCAAACACCGCCTGATGCTGCAATATCACCCATAGATGTATATACAGGTCTTCCAGTAGATTGAAATTCTTCTAAAGCATTCGTAATCATTGATGAAGCGTAAACATCTCCACCAGGGCTATTTACTCTTAAAATAATTCCTTTAACATTTTTATCATCTCTGGCTTTATTAATATTTTTAACGATACCTCCAGAACCAGCGGTATTAAAGTCTATGCCACCTGTGACAATTGCTCCCTCAACATGGATAACAGCAATCTTATTTTTATCCTGAGCTCTTTGTTGTTTTCTACTAATTTCTTCATCTTTCAGAGTTGAAAGATACTCTCTACCAGTTATTCCCTCAGGCCACTCATAGTCATCCTCACTGCCAAACTTTTCAATCATATAGTTTCTAATTTCTTGTTTTGTCATTAGCTTATCAACTAAGCCAATTGCCAGAGCAGTTTCATTGTCATCGCCACCATTCTCAGTTGCTAATAAGTGATAATTATCTCCAATGTATTGAATAGTTCCTGAGTCAAAACCTCTGCCTGTTTCCATCATAGCTTTATACTTTTCCCAAACTGGAGTAACAAACTCTACCCACGCTAGCCTATCTGTTTCAGACATATCATTTCTGGTAAAGCCCTCAGGGCCAGACTTAAAATCACCAGCAGCATAAACATTCATATCAACTTTAATATTTTCAAAAAAATCTTTTTGATATTGCCTTACTCTGCTAAAACCAAAAGGCAAAACAGATCCGTATGCATCTTTTTCAAGAATTACTTCATTAGCTTGAGAGGCCATAAGATAGTTAGTTGTTCCCAACCCACTGGTGTAAGCAATTATTTCTTTTCCATTCTCTCTAGCTTTATACAATGCATCTGCAATTTTTAATGCAGAAGTGTAATAAGCTCTAATGCCATCAACATCAAGATAAATAGCTTTAAGATCATCATCAGTTCCAGCATTATTGATAACTTTCAAGATATTTTCTAACTCAATTTGGTTTGTAGAGCTTCCAAAAATTTCGAATTCTTCAAATGGATCATTTCTATTTATTGCCTTATCTACAATTACTCCATTAGGCTCTAAATAGAGGATTTGATCTTCTGTTTCTATTTCATCAGATTGAAACAGAGAATCTAAACTGCCAAAAATACCCAAAGTGATGAGCATTAAAAGAAGAACTGTAAAAATATTTAGAAACACTCTTCTAAATTTTCCAAGAAGATTATCTACAAATGTGATTATGCTTTTAGCTTTTTCCATAATTTATCCTATTTATTAAAGTTATTTGTTGAAAAAATTTGTTCAACAGGAGTGTTAAAAAATTGACCCAGTTTAAGTGCCAATGGCAAACTCGGGTCAAATTTACCATTTTCAATTGAATTAATTGTTTGTCTACTAACGTCTACAGAACTGCCTAAATCTGCCTGACTTAAACCCATTTGCTCTCTTAACTGCTTGATTGAATTATTCATTGACCAATAAATTTATTATGGAATCTATATCCACCAATAATTGTCCCAAGGGCAAAGCCAAGAAAGTATTCGTAAAAAGTTACTTGATAATCAATATATGGAGACAGGATAGAAATAAGAAAACCAACAAAAAGAAAGCCGATAGCTCCATTGCTAAGTACAAATTCATTATATCTGTTTAGAAATTCATCTTGTGTTGCAAAAAATTCTTTATATAACCATGCAGCTATCAGCATAAAGGTTAGTGATAAGACTCTGACGATAACTAAAACTGGAGATGGTGAAACTTCTTCACTTACTTCAATACCAAGTCCACCTACTGCAGCCAGATGAACGCCAAAAAAAAGACCTCCTGCAAAGAGAAAGACATGGCATAGTATGTATTTGCTTTTTGCATCTTTATCTAAAGATTTAAGCTCTATCCACATTCCTTTATAAGTAATCTTGGCCATATGAAAGAATTAAATATTAAATTAAGCTAATTAAAAGCGGTAAAAACTTCAATGCAAGTGCAGAGAAGCACCATATTGTCAGGGTTATTAAAAAAATCATGTAGCTATGTTATGTCAAGTATGCTTGACATGTCAATTGCTATTTATATTTTTTGGTCCATATAAAGCATTAATAAAAGCTAAAACAACTAAAACAAGTTCAGTAATATCAAAAGGTAATGGATTTGGAACACCAAAAACTCGTAAGCTTGAAAACATGAAATAAAGCAAGAGTATAAATGCATAGGATTGATAGCTTCTAATTGACTTTTTGTGGAGAAAAAAAGAAAAACACAAAAGAGGAATTGCCCAAAAACTAAATATTAATAAAGGCAGCTTATATAGGATTAAGATTACCAGCTTGTTAATAATTAAGAGAGAAATTATTAATAAGCTAGAAGAAGGGTATTGAAAAAAGCTTAACATGTCTCAAAATAGGTTTGATGCGAAATTTTATAAAAATATTACCACTTTTTATACTCTTTTATTCTTGCAGTTCAGGCGATGTCCATTTTAATAAATCAAATAGCCAATTCAAGAATGATCTTGATGAAAGCTGGATAGTCATCAATTATTGGGCCGACTGGTGTCCACCATGTTTAAAGGAAATGCCAGAATTAGTTAATTTTGCTCAATCAAATCCTGACATTGAAGTATTTGCATACAATTTTGACCGCCTTGAACAAGAATACTTAGATCCTTTGATATTAAGATTTGGAGTTGATATTCCATCAATAACCTCCCACCCAAGAGAGGTATGGGGCATAGAATCTCCAGCAATTTTACCTGCAACATATTTTATTAAACCAGGGGGAGAGGTTGTGCTAAGTCTTCTTACTCCACAGACTGAGGCAAGTCTGCAGGAACATCTTGATAGTCTGCAAGGAGATTCATAGGAAAATCTTTATTTAATACTATTTCTGGATTAATTCGATTTCCATTCATGTAAATTACCCAATGTAGGTGAGGTCCGGTGACCCTTCCAGTAGAGCCAATTTCACCAATTAAATCACCTTTTTTTACAAAATCTCCAACCTCTCTATGACTTTTACTCATATGACTATAGGAAGTAAAAACATTACTTCCATGATCTAAAACGATAATGTTGCCGCTATAAAAAAAATCATCGACTAGAACTACTTTTGCATCCAAGGGTGCAACAATAGGATCTCCATCAAACCCATCCAAGTCTAAGGCTAAATGAGGAGCTCTTGGAAGATCATTTATGAATCTTTTTTTACCAAAACCGCTAGTTACGGCTCCTTCAACTGGCCTTAAAAATCTTAAATCGCTCAAAATAAAATTACTTTTTTTTGTAAGAGCTGACTGTAATAATTTTCTCTCTTTAGCTGCTCGCTCCTGATCTGATGAGGAAGGATTTACAAGACTATCGTTCTCGATTGTGATTCGTGATTCTCCATAATTTACTGGCAAAACTTTTATTTCTTTATCATCTATTTTTATTACTTTTTCTTCCAAGACATAAGGCATGCCAGCAATTACATAACTTTTTCCATCTATTTCAAACAGAAGATATTCATTCGAAATATAATCACTAGAAACAGGTAGTGCAAAAATACCTCCAGAATCTCCCTCATATACGACAGCAAATATGGAGCTTGAGAATAAAAATAAGGCTAAAAATTTAAACATTCTTCTTTCCTACTTTTGCTTCAAAAGATCCCTTGGCTAACTTAGCAGTTATTTCTTCGCCTTCGTTAATTTGCGCAGAATCTTTAATTACATCTCCTTTTATATCAGTTATTAAAGAATATCCTCTATCAAGGACATTCTGAGGATCGATTGATTTTATAACTTTTTCATAAGTAATAAGTTTTGATTGAGACTTGCTTAGGAAGACCTGAATTAAAGTTTTCAAAGATTGATGATACTTTTGAAAAGCATTTTTTCTATCAAGAATTAAATATTTAGGGTTTTCTATCATTAAAGAGTTTGTATTTTCTTTAAAGGACAATTTAGAGTCCATGATTTTTTGCTTAACAAGCATTTTTATTTTTTCATAAGTCGACATAAGAATTCTATATTGTTCTCTTATTGCATGGGCTGGATGTTTTAAATGAGAGCTTTGGTAATCAAGGGTTTGATTTTTATCTCTCAAGATATTATTGATACTGGAAACTAAATCTTTTGATATTTCTGAAAGCTTTTCGATAAGATTAAAATTAAACTCACTTACAATTTCTGCAGCTGCAGTTGGAGTAGGGGCTCTGAGATCCGATACAAAATCAGCAATCGTAAAGTCTATTTCGTGTCCAACACCAGAAATGATAGGAATTTCAAAGCTAAATATTTCCCTAGCTAAATCTTCATTATTAAAACACCACAAATCTTCTATTGAACCTCCGCCTCTGCATAAAAGAACACAATCAACCTTATTTGAAGAGTTGTTATTATAATTTTGTATTCTTTTAAAGGCTTCAATGATTGTTTCGGATGCATTTTCACCTTGAACTGTTGCAGGACTTACTGAAATTTTCATACTTGGAGCTCTTCTTTCAATCGTTGATAATATATCCTGTAACGCAGCAGTCGAAGTAGAAGTAATAACAGCAACATGTTTTGGCGCTTCGGGAATAGGAAGTTTATTTGCATCATCAAAGAGGCCTTCATCTTTTAGCTTGTTCTTAAGCTTTTCAAACTCTTGCATTAGATTTCCCTGGCCAGCAAGAATCATTTTCTTTGCAATAAGTTGATAATTACCTCTTTGAACAAATAGACTTATATTTCCTGAGACAATGCATTCATCACCATCTTTGGGATTGAAATTAAGGCCCATGTTGCTCCCTTTAAACATTGCACACTGAATTGAACCTTCATCATCCTTCAGAGAGAAATAAATATGACCAGATGCTGGCCTTGCTAAATTTGAGATTTCTCCAATAACTGAAACAGCTGGAAAGTTACTTTCTAGGAGGGATTTCGCAGATCTATTTAATTCCCCAACTGAGATTATTTCATTATTCTGCTCTACAATATCTTTGTCCATGAACAGAGTATAGCTAGATGTTAAAAAATTTACAGGGAGCAAATTTCTTTTTAATACTGTCCCTAGGAGCAATGTTGATAGGATTCGCGCCAGTATTTGTAAAGTGGAGTGAGCTTTCTTCTTCAGCTATATTATTTTGGAGAATGTTTCTGGCATTACCAATGCTAGCCATTCTTAATTATTTTATTAACAAGACTTTTATTTTTAAGGTCAAAAATAAAAATACTATTTTATATACCGCAATAGCTTCTCTTGCATTCACAACTGATCTAATTCTTTGGCACTACAGTATGAATATAACTTCAGTTTCAAATGCAACGATAATTGTGAACTCTGCTCCAATATTTGTTGCTCTTTTTGCCTATCTCATTTTCAAGGAAGTGCCCGCAAAAGGTTTCGGTATTTCTTTTTTAATAACATACCTGGGAATAACTGGACTAATTATTTTTTCTAGCAATTATGCAAATGGAAAAATAATTGGAGATTTATTATGCATCATAGCCGCTATTGGCTATGGAATATATTTGTTAATAATTGCCAAGCTTGGAAAAGAAACATCCCTTAACTTAATATTTTATACAACTCTTTTCTGCTGCCTTTTTTCAATTATTCCAATGATGCTAGATTCAGGAGTTAATTTTCCTAAATCAAATTTTGAATGGATTAATTTATTCTTGCTTGCTTTAGTTTGTCAATTTGGCGGCCAGTTTTTAATAACATTTGGTATTGGAAAGATCTCACCATCAAACGGTTCTATTGGATTGTTAATGCAGCCACTTACAGCAACAATTTTAGCTGCCTTCTTATTCTCAGAATGGCTCAATCTTGCTCAAATAATTTTTGCTGCTGTTACCCTCGTTGGAATATATTTTGCAAGACTAAGCATTGCAAAATAGCTTATTCAATAATACTAAGACATTTTAAATGGATACAAAAATTACAAAATTTCATTTGTATAGTCTAAATTAGCCAATATAATACAACTCCGTGGGTGATTAGCTCAGTTTGGTAGAGCATCTCGTTTACACCGAGGGGGTCGGCAGTTCGAGCCTGTCATCACCCACCATTCAAATATACTTGCAGAATTATTTTAAAAAGATATTATTCGCAAACATATATTTATGCGGACCGGTAGTTCAGTTTGGTTAGAATGCCGGCCTGTCACGCCGGAGGTCGCGGGTTCGAGTCCCGTCCGGTCCGCCAGTTATTATGGATACAATTGTTGTAATACTTTTATCAATTACCTATTCGTTAATTATAGGAATTATTTTTGCTCAAGCTTTACTTACAGCTCCTGTTGTATTTAAAGTTCTTGACAATGAGACTGCTTCAAAATTCTTAAGAAGAATATTTCCAAGATATTACTTAATAATTTTCTTATTTTGTCTTCTAGCGGTATTAATTTCTTATCTTTTTCTAGAAAGAAGTTTCTTGATAATGGCAGCAATAAACAGCAGCCTTGCATTCATAGGATACATAATTATTCCTATGACAAACTCTGCTAGAGACAGGTCATGGGATAGACTTTTCACTTTTCTTCACAGGCTAAGTGTTTACATCACAATCTCCGTCTTTATTTTTTCAATTACGGAAATAGTTAGAATTTCGCTTGCCTAAAGCAATTACAAAACTTGAAATATCTTAATTTAGCATTAACTATTAGCAGGGGATAAACTTATGGGAAAAAGTAAAACAAAAAGTTTCCAGACTGAAACTAAGCAGTTGCTTCAGTTGATGATTCATTCTCTTTACTCAAATAAAGAGATTTTTCTAAGAGAATTAATTTCTAATGCATCTGATGCACTTGATAAGCTTAGATTTAAATCTATAAGCAGCTCTAAATTAGCAAGTCTATCTGATGACTTAAAAATTAAGGTAATTGTTGATGAAGAAAATAAGACTTTAACCATATCTGATAATGGTATCGGAATGTCTGAAGAGGAAATAATTGAAAATATTGGGACAATTGCTAGATCTGGTACTGCAGAATTTCTTGGAAAACTCACCGGCGATAAAAAGAAAGATTCAAATTTAATTGGACAGTTTGGAGTTGGTTTTTACTCTGTCTTTATGATTGCAGAGAAAGTACAAGTACTCTCTAAATCAGCACAAAAGAAATCATCACAACCTATTCTTTGGGAAAGCAGTGGTGAAGATAAATATAAGCTTACTGAAGTTGAAAAAAAATCACATGGAACTGACATAATAATTTATTTGAGTGAAGAAAATCATGATTTTGCTAACAAGCAAAGGATAAGTTTTCTCATTAACAAATATTCACAATATATTAATTTCCCAATCCATCTTTCAAATATTGATGAGGAAGAGGAGGTTGTTAATGAAACTGATGCATTATGGCTCAAACCCAAAAGATCAATTAAAGAAGATGAATATAATGAATTTTATAAATTTATAAGTTTTGATCAGGATGATCCATTGCTAACAATTCATAATAAAGTTGAAGGCAAACAGGAGTATTCTAATCTTTTATATATCCCAAAAAAGCCGCCTTTTGATCTATGGAACAGAGAATCTCCAAGAGGAATAAAGCTTTATATACAAAGAGTTTTTATTATGGATGATGCCGTCCACTTTTTACCCCTTTATTTAAGGTTTATTAGAGGCGTTATTGATTCAAGCGACTTACCTTTAAATGTGTCAAGAGAAATCCTTCAAGATCATCCTCTAGTAGATTCAATAAAGAAAGCTTTAACTAAAAGAGTTATAGATGCTCTCAAAAAACTTAAAGACAATGATATCAATGCATATAAAGAATTTTGGAAGGAGTATGGTCTTGTTCTGAAGGAGGGACCTGCTGAAGATTTTGAACATAAGGAAGCAATTGCAGAACTTCTACTATTTGCTACATCAAATAAAGAAACACATGAAGTGGATCAAACTCTTGATGATTACATTTCTAGAATGCCTTCAGATCAAAAGGACATTTACTACTGCGTTGCTGATACATTTGAGGGAGCTTTAAACTCTCCACATCTTGAATCACTTAAATCTAAAAATACAGAGGTATTATTACTAACCGATAGAATAGATGAATGGTTGATGTCTACTCTTTTTGAATTCAAAGGCAAGAGTTTTATTAATGTGGCAAAAACTAGCAATGAAACCGAAGAAAAACCTAAAACAACAAAAGATCAAAATGAGCTTTTAACAAAAGTTGCTGATCATTTAGGAGAAAGAGTCTCTGAAGTATTGCCTAGCTCACGATTAAAAGATTCTGCCTGCTGTCTAGTTCTGCAGAGCAATGAACCAGGAATACAGCTTAGAAAGATTCTTGAGGCTGCAGGTCAAAAAATGGGTGATGTAGTTCCAATATTTGAGTTAAATATGAAGCACAAGCTCATTAAAAAGCTTTCAAAGATAGATGGTAAAGACTTTAAAGCGTTTGTAGATTTTCTCTATGACTATGCAGTAATTGCAGAAGGAGGATCTCCAAAAGATCCCTCTAAATATCTAAGACAGCTTGATAAATATCTTTCTTAATATGAATAAAAATTACAAAATTTGCGTTCTCGGTGGAGGAAGCTTTGGGACTGTATTAGCAAACTTAGCTGCATCGAAAGGACATGATGTATCTCTGTGGGTTAAAGATTCTGATAAAGCCTTAAGAATAAATTCTGAAAGCAGAAATACTGAATATCATCCTGAACTCAAACTCTCTAATAATATTATTGCTTCTGAGAAGCTAGAAGAAATTATTCCAGAATCTGAAATAATATTTGTAGCTACTCCTAGTAAAATTATTAATGATGTCCTTGATAGAATCTCTGATTTCTCGATGGATAATAAGATGATAATTTCATGCACTAAGGGCATTAATGAAAAACCTTTCATGACAATGTCTGAAACAATTGAAAAACACTTTAAAAATTCCAGCATCAAGGTGGGTGTTTTAAGCGGACCAAATTTAGCAAGAGAAATTGCAGATGAAAAGGTTGCTGGAACTGTTATAGCAAGTAAGCATGCAGATCTTTGTAATCTAGGAAGAGAAATTCTGTCTTCAAGTACTTTTAAGATATACACAAGCACAGATACTCAAGGTATAGAACTTGCGGGAGCTTTAAAAAATATTTATGCAATTATATCGGGTTATTGTCATTCTCTTGATGTGGGTGAGAACGCTATCGGGCTTATACTGACAAGGAGTATGGCAGAAATGAGCAACTTTGCTGTTAGTAAGGGCGCAAATCCAATTACTTTTTTAGGCCTTGCAGGAATGGGTGACTTGGTTGCAACTTGCTTTTCAAAATTATCAAGAAATTATCAGTTTGGATGGGCTATTGGAGAAGGTCTTGATATTGAGGCTGCAAAAAATAAAGTGGGTCAGGTAGCAGAGGGATTAAATACTATTAAAATAATTCACAGCGAGATTTCTTCATCTGAAATCAAGATGCCACTTGTATCTGGCATATATGAAATATTGTTTAATAACGGAAGCAAAGAATTACTCTTGGAGCAGATTATAAATAGTGAAATTTATGTTGATGTGAATTTTGATGTAGAATCATAGGTATGGAGCAAATTAATAGAGAAGAAATTACAAAAACTAGTAAGTGGGCAAGATTCGTCTATATGCTTATTTATGCATTTATTTTTAATTTTAGTATTCCTTTTCTTTTTGGCTTTGCTTTAATACAGTTTGTTTTCTTCTTATTAACCGGTAATGTTAATGAACCTTTATCAAGAGTTTGCTCCTGGTTGTTAAAGTTTTATAACCAAATCATTGCTTATCTTCTATTTCAAACAGATCTACCCCCATTTCCTTTTACAGATATTGATGGTGAATCGAGTTCAGAAGTTATTGTAGATTCAGAAATCGAAGAAGATGTTCCTAAAGAAGAAAAGGAAGAAACTAGTTAAGAGTTTTCCTAGCAGCTTCCATAGTATTCAGAATTAAAGTATTAATTGTCATTGGGCCCACACCACCCGGTACAGGGGTATATGAGGAAGCAATTTCCTCGATTCCATCTAAATCAATATCGCCACATTTTTCAGGATGGTAACCAGCATCGATTACTACAGCACCTTTTTTGATCCATTCTTTTTTTATTAACTTAGGAACACCAACTGCACCAACAACTAAATCTGCATTACGTACATGATCCTCTAATTCCTTAGTTCGAGAATGACAAATGGTTACAGTTGCATTTTTGTTAAGAAGCATCATAGCCATCGGCTTTCCTAAAATAGGACTTCTTCCAACTACAACAGCATTCATTCCGGATATATTTACATCATAAAATTCAAGAATTCTCATAATCCCTGCAGGAGTGCATGATCCATATGCAGACAGACCCATAGACATTCTTCCAAAACCTAGGCATGTAACTCCATCAACATCTTTTTCTATAGAAATCCTCTCAAAACATTCTCTTTCATTGATTTGATTAGGGACTGGATGTTGCAACAAAATACCATGAATATTTTTATCATTATTCAGTTCATCAATTTTCAATAGGAGTTCCTCTGTAGATGTTTCATTAGGTAAATTAATAGCTAATGATTGCATGCCAACTCTTTTGCAAGTTTCTTGTTTCATTCTTACATATGTTTCAGATGCTGGATCGTCGCCTACAAGAATGGTTGCCAAGGTGGGAATTATTCCTTTTTCTTTTAAGACTGATACAGATTCCAAGATCTCTTTTTCAGACTCACTTGCGAGTTTCTTTCCATCAAGTATTTGTGCCACCATTCCAATATTTTCTCATCTTAAAATAATTATTCCAATGAAGATTGATTATTTATCACTAAAACTTTAAGATTCATTTCACCGGGGTATAGCGCAGTCTGGTAGCGCACTCGCTTTGGGAGCGAGTGGTCGTAGGTTCAAATCCTACTACCCCGACCAAGCGCCTGTAGCTCAGCTGGATAGAGCAACTGCCTTCTAAGCAGTGGGTCGGGAGTTCGAATCTTCCCAGGCGCGCCATTTTTTGCTTAAATTTGATCATGTTTAAAGTAGCAGCCTTATATAAGTTCACTGAAATTGATAATCCATTAGAAGTTCAGATTTATTTAAAGAAGATTCTAAAAAAGCTTTCTATCTATGGGACAATTTTAGTAGGAAGTGAGGGCATTAATGGGACAATAGCTGCTAAAAATGAAAAACATCTCAATAAAGCCTTATTTTACCTAAAAAATCTAAAGGGCTTTAATGATTTAGATATAAAATTTTCAGACTCCAAAAAGAATCCTTTTATAAGGTTAAAAATAAAATTAAAGCAGGAAATAGTTACTATTGGTGATAAATCTATAGATCCTACAAAAATTGTAGGTGAGTATGTTGATCCTGAAGACTGGAATTCGCTTTTAGAAGAAGAAAACATTCTTCTTATTGATACAAGAAATGATTATGAATATTCTATAGGCTCATTTAAAGATTCGATTAATCCAAATACACAAAAATTTAGAGACTTCCCGAAATGGCTAAAAGATCAGGATTTCACTCAAGAGGATAAAAAAAATAAAAAAGTTGCTATGTTTTGCACCGGAGGTATTAGATGTGAAAAGGCCTCATCATTAATGAAAAATGAAGGATTTGAGAAGGTTTATCATCTTAAAGGTGGCATCTTAAAATATTTTGAATCAGTTTCGAAAGAAAAATCTCTTTGGAATGGAGAATGCTTTGTTTTTGATGACAGAGTCTCAGTTAAACATGATTTATCTGTTGGGGATTATGATATGTGTCATGGATGTAGGATGCCCATAACCGAAACAGATAAAACTTCTCAAAAATATATTCGAGGAGTTTCATGCCCAAATTGTTATGACCAAACTACAGAAGAGCAAAAATCTAGATATATGAGTAGACAAAAGCAAGTTGACCTGGCAAAACAAAGAAATCAGAAGCATATCGGACCAAAAGAAGAAGTTTTCAATTAACCATATGTGTCATCCAATTTTATACTCATTTAAAAGATGTCCTTATGCTATGAGGGCAAGAATGGCTTTGCATCTGGCTGAAATAAAATGTGAATTAAGAGAAATCAGGTTGAGCAATAAACCAGAACAGATGTTGGAGGTATCACCAAAAGGCACTGTTCCAATCCTTATTTTGGAAGATAAAGTTATTGATGAAAGCTGTGATATTGTAAATTGGGTTATTGAAGAGAGTAATATTTTTAATGACAATTTGGAATCAGATCAAATAGATTTAACAGAATCATTAATTAAAAAATTTGATGATGAGTTTAAACATCACTTAGACAGATATAAATATGCAACAAGATATAAGAATACAGATTCGAATTTTCACAGAGCTGAGTGTTTAAAGATATTAGTTGATCTTGAGGCCATAGCTTCAAATGAAAAATGGATCTTTGGAGAAAATTTAAACAAACTGGATATCTCAATTTTACCTTTCATTCGTCAGTTCAGAATTGCAAATCCTGAATGGTTTGATTCGCTTGAAGAGATAAGCAGAATTAAAAAGATTTTAAACAATTATTTAGATTCAGAAGAATTTAAAAAGATAATGTTTAATTATGATGAGTGGGAATTAGGAGCAAAGCCTGTCTACTTTCCATCAACATAATATTAATAAGTAATTGTTGGTCTAGAGAGCAATAGTATCGTAAGCTCCAGCTATCTTTTCTAGAGCAAGTTTAAAAGAAGCTATTTTTAAATTTGGCAATTTGCTTCTGAGCATCTGTCCCCTGATATTTTGATAAGCATCTACCATCATGTCATTGAGTCCTGATCTAATAAGATCAATTTCATCAACTCCATCAAATAGCTTTAATTTATCTACTTTAGACATCTTCTGATTAGTCATTTTTTCAACAACTTTTATAAATTGATCAATTTGAGCCTCATCTCTTCTTTTCTCAAGTCTGCCAAATCTCATTTGAGAAATATTTCTAACCCACTCAAAATAACTTACAACTACCCCACCTGCATTAAGATATACATCGGGAATAACTAAAACTCCATTTTTATTTAAAATCTTGTCTCCTTTGAATGTAACAGGGCCATTTGCTGCTTCAGCTACTACTTTAGCTTTAATATTTTGAGCATTTTTTTGATTAATAACATTTTCAACAGCTGCTGGAATTAAAATGTCACACTCTCTTTCAAGCTCCTTTGCTGAGTTGCTAAAAAACTTTCCATAGGGGCATCTTTTTAGAGTTTTACCTTCATCAAGCCATTTCTTAACTTTTTTTACTGGAAGACCTTCCTCATTGAAGAGAGAGCCACTTTTTTCGACAATTGAAATTATTTTACATCCATCATCTTCTGAAAGACATTTCGCAGCATGATACCCAACTTTACCAAGACCTTGAACAATAACAGTCTTCCCCTCAAGACCAGTTTCAATTTTTTTTGTATCAAGAAGCTTTTTATCTCCAAAAAACTCGCGAAGACCAAATTGAACTCCTCTTCCGGTTGCTTCATTTCTTCCAGCTATTCCCTTTTTATGAAGAGGCTTCCCTGTAACACATGCTTTGCCGTTAATATCATTGGGATGTAACTTTTGATATTCGTCTGCAATCCATGCCATTTCTCTTTCAGAAGTTCCTAAATCTGGTGCTGGGACATTTTGACTTGGATTAATAAGATCTCTTTTAATGAGTTCTTGCGCAAATCTTCTTGTAATTCTTGCCATTTCTCCTCGTTCAAATTTTTTAGGATCAATTTTCAAAGCTCCTTTGGAGCCAGAGAATGGAACATCAACAATTGCACATTTATAAGACATTAAAGCTGCCATAGATTCAACCTCATCCTGGTTAGCATCTATTGAGTATCTAATTCCTCCCTTTGCAGGCATGATATGGTCTGAGTGGACCGATCTCCACCCAACAAAATTATGAATTTTTTTTCCTAACTGCACACCAAACCTTACTGTATAGGTCGAGTTACAAGTTTTAATTTGATCAGCTAGGTTAGTTGGGATTTTAGTATAGGAGAGGGACTCATCAATAATGGATTGTGTGCTTTCCCAAAATGAATATTTTGAACCATTATTGGCCATTTAATTTATTCTCCCAAACAAATTTTACTATTTTTTTATCAATGTATCATTATAATACTTAGTTCGCGGCGGGCGTAGCTCAGTTGGTTAGAGCGCTGGATTGTGGCTCCGGAGGCCGTGGGTTCGAACCCCATCGCTCGCCCCATTAATAAGGGATTAAAAATGACAAGCAGTTTAAAAAAACTTAAAGACCTGGAAAGAAGTCTTACAGTTTCAATCGAAAAAGATTTATACCAATCAAAATTCAATGAAAAGATTTCAAACCTTAAAAAAAATGTAAAACTTGATGGATTTAGAAAGGGCAAAGTCCCTAATGATGTTATTGAACAAAGATATGGAGGATCAGTTCATGCAGAGGTCTTAAATGATCTTATTCAAGATTCATACCCAAAAGAAATTGCTGAAAAAAAAATAAGGCCTGCGAATACTCCAACTATCTCAATGGTCGAGGATAATCCTGATAAAGGCATTAAATACAATGCTGTATTTGAAGTTTTTCCTGACATTAAGCCAAAAGTGAGTAGTTGGAAAACTTTTGAAAAACATAAAATTAATATTCTCGATGAAGATATCGATCACGCTATCCAGGATATCTTAGAGAGGTACGGTGATTGGGAAAAAGTTGATAGAAATTCAGCTGAAAACGACCAAGTAATTATTGATTTTGAGGGCACTATTGAAGGTGAGCCCTTTGATGGAAATACAGCCAAAGACTTTAAATTAGTAATTGGATCTAAATCTATGATCCCAGGCTTTGAAGATCAACTAATCAATAAAAAGATTAATTCTGATTTTGAAATTAAGACAAACTTTCCTGATGACTATTTTAAAAAGGATTTAGCAGGGAAAGAGGCAGTCTTCAAAATAAATTTAAAAGAAGTCCAAGAAAACGTCCCATCAAAAATAAATAAGGATCTCTATGAGAAGCTTGCTATGGAAGTTAAGAACGAAAAAGAATTTCGTGATGAGATTAAAAAGAGAATGGAGAACGAGTCTGTGACTCAAGAAAAAGCTCTAACAAAAGATTCTATGTATGAGCTTCTTTTAAAAATTAATAAATTTTCTGCACCTCAATGCACTATCAAAGAGCAATCAGAGCTAATGAGAAAAGAAGCACTCTCTAGAATAGGAAGAAATCCTGAAGAGGAGAGTGATAATGACCTTTTTCCTCTCGATACTTTTAAAGAAAATGCTGAAAAGAGAGTTAAACTTGATCTTTTATTTACTGCTTTATTAAATCACTATGATTTAAAAGTGAATCAAGATGATCTTAAAGAATTTATAGAGGAAGAGGCAAAAAGATATAAAGATCCTAAACAATTTGAGACATGGGTATATAATCAACCTAATCAGATGGATCAATATAGAATGATAGTTCTTGAGAATCAGTTGGTTGAAAAATTAGATAATGATCTTAAATCAAGAGATAAGGTTATTAATTTTAAGGATTTATCGAAATACTAATGGAAGAACATAATTCAACTTTAATACCTATGGTAGTTGAGCAAACTGCCAGAGGTGAGCGTGCTTTTGATATATATTCAAGGCTATTAAAAGAGCGAGTTATTTTCCTAACCGGACCCATAAATGATCAAGTCTCAAATCTTGTAGTTGCTCAATTATTATTTCTAGAATCAGAAAATCCCAAGAAAGACATCAGCATTTACATTAACTCACCAGGCGGCGTCATATCATCTGGTTTAGCAATTTATGACACGATGCAGTTTGTATCTCCGTCTATATCTACTTTATGTATTGGGCAAGCTGCCTCAATGGGAGCATTGCTTCTTGCTGGTGGTGGAAAGGGGAAGCGATTTGCTTTACCTAATTCAAGAATAATGATCCATCAGCCACTTGGAGGTTTCCAAGGCCAAGCTTCAGATATTGAGATTCATGCTCAAGAAATATTGCTAATGAAGAAAAAAGTTAACGAAATTTTATCAAAGCATACCGGAAAGAATTTAAAGACAGTTGAAAAAGACACTGATAGAGATAACTTCCTTAATGCTGAGGAAGCAAAAAAATATGGAATCATTGACGATATATTAGAAGAAAGAAGCTAATGACTGATACTAAAGAACAAAAAAAACTACATTGTTCCTTTTGCGGAAAGAATCAAGATGAAGTAAAAAAGCTAATTGCTGGTCCTAGTGTCTACATTTGTAACGAATGTGTTGACTTATGTAATGACATAATAGAAGAAGAAGTAAAGCATGAGGAATCAGATAGCGAGCATACTCTTCTATCACCTATAGAGATATATCAAAAACTTGATGATTATGTCATTGGTCAGGATAAAGCAAAGAAAGTTCTTTCAGTTGCTGTTTATAACCATTACAAAAGATTAAAAAATTCAAAAGCAGATGATGTTGAACTTCAAAAAAGTAATGTACTTTTATTGGGACCAACAGGAAGTGGAAAAACTCTTTTAGCTCAAACACTTGCAAAAATATTAAATGTACCTTTCACGATTGCTGATGCTACAACCCTAACAGAAGCTGGTTATGTTGGTGAGGATGTTGAAAACATTATCCAAAAGCTTCTTCAAAAATGTGAATATGACCCTGAGAAAGCTCAGCTTGGTATTGTTTACATCGATGAAATAGATAAGATTGCTCGTAAAACTGATAATCCTTCCATCACAAGAGATGTTTCAGGTGAAGGAGTTCAGCAAGCTCTTTTAAAGCTTATTGAAGGAACAATTGCTTCAATTCCACCTCAGGGAGGGAGAAAGCATCCGCAGCAAGAATTTATTCAAGTTGATACATCAAATATTCTATTTATTTGTGGTGGAGCTTTTTCTGGTCTTGATAAAGTTATTAGGGATAGAACTGATAAAACTGGAATTGGATTTTCTGCTGAAGTAAATGCTACTAATGATAAAGAAGAAGTTAAAATGAATATTGATAATGTTGAACCTGAGGATTTAGTAAAATTTGGATTAATTCCTGAATTTGTAGGAAGACTTCCTGTTATTAGCACCCTGCATGAATTAGATGAAGATGCCCTTGTTAGAATTCTTCAAGAGCCTAAAAATGCGCTGGTAAATCAATATAAATATTTATTTGAAATAGATTCAGTAGATCTCAGCTTTAGAGAAGAAGCTCTAAAAAGTATTGCACAAAGAGCTATCGCTAGAAAAACTGGAGCTAGAGGCTTAAGGTCTATACTTGAAGATATACTCATGGATGTAATGTTTGAGTTACCCAACGAAGACTTAGAAAAAGTTATCATCGATGAGAACTCTGCTGATAATGGCTCAGAGCCCATAAAAGTCTTTAAAACACCAAAAAAGAAATCCTCTGCAAGCTAATTGATAATTATTAATTAGTCCTTAAATATAAATAATGGTTAAAATCACAAAAGATTATCCAATTATTCCATTAAGAGATGTTGTTGTCTTTCCTGGAATTGTCACAACATTATTTGTTGGAAGATCAAAATCGATAGAAGCTTTAAATTCGGCTATGGCTTCTGATAAGAAACTTGTTTTAGTTGCTCAAAAAGATGCTTCAAACGAAGACCCAACTTTTAAAGATATATATCACTTTGGAACTGTAAGTAACTTACTCCAACTCATCAAACTGCCTGATGGCACAATGAAAGTTTTAGTTGAAGGGGCCAAGAGATGCAAAATTAATAAGATCTCTGATTCTAAAGGTTTAACTAAAGCAGCAGTAACAGAAATTGATGATGATGTTATCAAAGTTTCCGATTCAATGAATCTTGTAAGATTTATCAAAACAAAGTTCAATGATTATGTTTCATCTACAAAAAAAATTCCCCCTGAGATTTTATCTACAATTGACGCCATAGATGATCTTTCAAAGCTTATTGATAACATAGTAAATCACTTAAATATAGATACTTCTCAGAAACAAGAAATTTTAGAAATCTTTGATCTTCAAAAAAGATCAGAAAGTATTCTTACATTTATAGAGTCTCAACTTGATGTTATAGATGTTGAAAAAAGAATAAGGTCAAGAGTTAAGAAGCAGATGGAAAAATCTCAGAGAGAATACTACCTAAATGAAAAGATCAAAGCTGCCCAAAAAGAGCTTGGTGAGATGGGAGAAGAGGGAGATGAGTTTGAGGTATTAAAAAATAAAATTGAAAATTCTGGGATGTCAAAAGAAGCAATGAAAAAAGCAAAGAGTGAGTTCTCAAAATTTAAAATGATGTCTCCAACTTCTGCTGAAGCTTCGGTAGTTCGCTCTTATCTTGAGTGTTTAATTGACGTTCCATGGAAAAAAAGAGGAAAAGTTAAATCAGATATCAAGGCTGCTCTAGAAACCCTTAATGATGATCATTACGGGCTTGAAGAAGTAAAAGATAGAATTTTAGAGTACCTTGCAGTTCAAAAAAGAGTGAAAAATCTTAAAGCTCCAGTTTTATGTCTTGTAGGTCCTCCCGGTGTAGGTAAAACATCTCTTGGAGAATCTATAGCAAGAGCCACTAATAGGAAATTTATAAGAATGTCTCTTGGTGGTGTAAGAGACGAGGCTGAAATAAGAGGTCATAGAAGAACATACATTGGCTCTATGCCAGGAAAAATAATCCAAAAACTAACAAAGGTTGGTGTAAAAAATCCTCTATTCTTATTGGATGAAGTAGATAAAATTGGTATGGATCATAGAGGAGATCCAGCCTCTGCACTATTGGAGGTTTTAGATCCTGAGCAAAATACATCATTCAGCGATCATTATCTCGAGGTAGATTATGATTTATCAGAAGTGATGTTTGTATGCACGGCTAACAGTTTAAATATTCCTGGACCACTTTTAGATAGAATGGAAATTATTAGAATTCCTGGATACATTGAAGATGAGAAATTGCAAATTGCTCAGAATTATCTTCTTCCTAAACAGCTTGAAAGAAATGGGCTTGAAGATAAAGAACTGAATTTAAATAAAAATGTCCTTTTAGATCTAATAAGGTATTACACGCGGGAAGCTGGTGTCAGAGGTCTTGAAAGGCAAATCTCAAAGATTTTAAGAAAGGTTGTTAAAGAACGACTGCTATCTAAAAAGAAAACAGCAACAAAAATAGATTCTAAAATCTTAGAAAAATACTCTGGAGTTAGAAAATTTAAGTTTGGAGAAGCTGAGTCTTCAAATACTATTGGTCAAGTTTGTGGACTAGCTTGGACTGAGGTTGGTGGCGAACTTCTTACCATTGAAGCATCAAAAGTCTCTGGTAAAGGTAAAACAATTAAAACTGGCTCATTAGGCGAAGTAATGCAAGAATCAATTCAAGCAGCTTTAACAGTTGTAAGATCAAGATCAGACTCACTGGGCATTAAGAAAGACTTTTACGAAAAGTTTGATACACATATACATGTTCCTGAGGGAGCTACTCCGAAAGATGGACCAAGTGCTGGAGTTGGTATGACAACTGCACTGATATCTGCTTTTACAGAAATTCCAGTAAGATCAGATGTTGCCATGACTGGTGAAATAACATTGCGAGGTCAAGTCTTGAAAATTGGCGGTTTAAAAGAAAAATTGCTAGCAGCAAAGCGTGGCGGCATAAAAAAAGTTATTATACCTTTAGACAATAAGGCTGATTTAAAAGAAATTCCTGATGTGATAACTGACAAACTTGAAATAATTCCAGTCGAATGGATTGATGAAGTAATATTGCATTCACTTGAGTCGCAACCAAAAGCAATTAATAAATCCTCAAGCTTTAAATCTAAATCAAAAAAATCGGCAAAAACTGTTAGCAAACACTAATTCTCAATTACTAAAAAAACCCTTTAAACACTTGACTTTTTAGGGTTTCTGGCTTTTCATAGAAGGGTAAATTTTTCAATTTAGAGGAGATCAAATGAATAAATCAGATTTAGTAGATGCAGTTGCTGGGAGAGCAGACATGTCAAAAGCAGAAGCAGGAAGAGCAGTAGATGCAGTTCTTGGTTCAGTTGGAGATGCACTTGGAAACGGTGATTCTGTTTCTTTAGTTGGATTTGGAACATTTTCAGTAAGACATAGAGCAGCTAGAATGGGTAGAAACCCTCAAACTGGGGCTACAATGCAGATTGCTGCATCAAAAGTTCCTGGTTTCAAAGCTGGTAAAGCTCTTAAAGACAAAGTCAAGCACGGCTAATTAAGTCTTTAAAAATCGATAAGGGTGCTTATTATGCACCCTTTTTTTTATTATAATAACAACGTTTATGGATGCACTAAGATCATTTTTATCAGGAAGAAGGCTAGCTATTATTGGTATTCTTCTTGCTATTCCCTTTGTCTTTTTTGGCTCAAGCTCATTTGGTACTGTTTTTACAAATTATGGAAAGGTTAATGGACTTACAGTCTCAGCTCTTGATGTGAATATCGCCATAAACACAGTCACTTCAAGATTGCAGCAAATTTATGGTGAAGAATTCAATGCTGATACATTAGAAGATGGGTTATTAAATAGTTTAGTAAGAAATGAGATCATTAGCCAAAAGGCTCTTCTCTATCAAGCGCAACAAATGGAACTAGTTAACTCTGAAGAAGAGGCTAAAAGACTAATAATGTCTGAACCATCCTTCCAGACAGATGGAAGATTTAATCAAGATATCTTTGAAGCAACTATAAGAGCCAACGGCATCCTTCCAAATGAATATATAGAAAATGTTCAAAATACTTCACTTGTTAATGATTTTTTATCAGCTGTATCTGACTCAAGTTTCCAAATTGAATCAGAATTAAAAAAACAGATAAAGCTTATCGAGCAAGAGAGAGATATTGATTTCTTTAAAATAGATTTTAATTCATTGAAGAGAAATATAAATCCAACTTTAGAAAGCGCAGTCAATTATTATGAAGAAAACAAATTGCTATTTATGGATGAGGAAAAGAGATCATTTAGTATTTTATCTGTAAATCAAGATCAATTTAGAGATTCTGTTGAGATTCCTGATAGTTTCATAGATGCTGAATATGAGGACTATCTTAATCGAATTAATGCTACTGCTGAAAGAAGAGTCTCTCATATTATGATAGATGTCTTAAATTATGATTCCAGAGAAGATGCATATGAAGCTCTTATTTCAATTCAAAGTAGGCTAGGAGTCGACTTTACATTTGAAGAAGCTGCATCTCAATTTAGCGAAGACTTAATTTCTGCCGACCTTGAAGGAGATTTAGGGTTTTCAAGTGGTGACAGTTTTCCTCCCGAATTTGAAGAAGCTTTAGACTCTATGGTTGTTAGTGAAACCTCAGAGATAATTGAGCTTGATGAGTCATTTCATATCATCAAATTCACTGAAGAAAATAAAGAAACACCAAAGTCAAAAGAAATCATGGGAGACCAATTTATTGATGAGCTGATTGAGGCAGAATCTTATGCTTTAATGCTGGATCTAAGAGATGAAATAGAGGATCTTTTATTGAATGGTTTGTCTGTAGAAGAAATTGCAGATGCTGTAAACCAACAACTAATAGCCACTAAACCAACTGGATATAATAATTTCAATAATTACGATAGCATCAGCGTCAAAGATTTTCTATATGGCATTGATTTTTCAAGTGACTTTGCAGAAATATTAGAGCTTGATAATGAAATAATAGTTGCATCTGTATCTGAGGTTATAGAGCCTTCAGTGCTTCCTTTTGATAATGTAACAGATGAGGTTTTTGATCGTCTTAGAGAGGATCAAGCTAATATTGAAGTCATGGATCTTGAGAGAAGTCTCATTATTGCTATGGATGATGAATCATATGTTTTAGAAAATAATAATGTTCTCAAAGATAGCTTTATTTCAGTAAAAAGAGGATCAACCCTTTTCCCGTCAGATGTTCTCAACAATATTTTTTCGTCTAAAGTTAACTCTGTAAATACTCAGAAAACTTTTAATTCAGATATATACATTTTTAAAGTGAAAAAAATAACAGAACCATCTGAGGATTTTATTAATACAATTATGTCTGAATATGAGGACTTTTCTTCAACCACATCGCTTGTAAAACTTAATTTGATTCTTGAAAAAGAGATAAATAAGGAAATAAGAGATAATATTAAAAACTTAAACATTTAAATAAATATGAAAAAAATAATATCTATATTTTTGGTTGCCATTTTATATGGTTGCGGCTCATCAGTTTCTCCGGTCGATCAAGGCTTAATTGATCAAGTAATGCATATTGGAAATGGATCTGAACCTCAAGGCCTAGATCCGCATATTGTAACGGGAGTACCTGAACATCATCTTCTTATAACCATGTGCGAAGGTCTAACAATTTCAAATCCTGAGGGTGGAGCAAATCTTCCTGGAATGGCAGAGAGTTGGGAAATAAGTGAGGATGGCAAAACCTATATTTTCAATATAAGGAAGGATGCTAAATGGTCGAATGGTGATGACTTTGTTGCAGATGACATGGTTTGGTCATGGATGAGAGTTCTTACCCCTAGTCTTGGTTCTCAATATCCAGATATGCTCTACTACTTAGAAGGTGCAGAAGATTTCAATACTGGCGTCACTACAGATTTCTCTGAGGTTGGAGTCAAAGCTTTAGATGACAAAACTCTTGAGGTAAAATTAAATAACCCGACACCATTTTTTCTTGGGCTTCTTAGTCACTATTCAACATGGCCAGTTCACAAAGAGACGGTCCTTAAGTTTGGTGAAATCGATGATAGGCAAGGTTTATGGACTAGACCAGGTAATTTTGTTTGTAATGGACCAATGAATCTTAAGTCATGGGAGTTAAACAAAAAAATTATCGTTGAAAAGAATCCTCTATATTGGGATGCTGATAAGGTAAAGCTAAACCAAATGCATTTTTACCCTGTTTCAGATATTAATACTGAAGAAAGAATGTTTAGAGCTGGACAACTCCACTTAACATCAACTGTTCCTTCTCAGAAGTGCGGTGTTTGGAGAGAGGAAGGTAATCCTAATCTTAGAATTGATCCATATATGGGAACTTATTATTACAGAGCTAATGTGAATGTTAAGCCACTTGATAATGTCAAAGTTAGAAAAGCCTTAACTTATGCAATTGATAGAGTAAAACTAACTGAAAAGGTAACCCAATGTGGACAAATTCCTGCATACTCTTTTACGCCTCCAGGAGCAGCTGGATATAATCCAAACACCGAAATTCCATATGACCCTGAGCTTGCTCGTCAGCTTCTTGCAGAAGCCGGCTATGAAAGCACAGAAGATTTTCCAGTTCTTCAAATCCTTTACAACACATCTGAAGATCATAGAAAAATAGCTTTAACAATCCAGCAAATGTGGCAGCAAAACTTGGGTATTAATGTAGAGCTAGAGAATATGGACTGGAAAGTTTATCTGAGTAGACAAAATTCAATGGATTATCAAATTTCAAGAGCTGGATGGATTGGTGATTATGAGGATCCAAATACTTTCTTAGATATTATGAGAACTGGTAGGGGGAATAATAGAACTGGATGGAGTAACCAAGAGTTTGATGATTTAGTTGGAAAAGCTAATGCAACTACTGATCAAGAGGAGAGATATAGGCTTCTTGGTGAGGCAGAAAAAATACTTATTGATGAATTGCCAATAATTCCTGTTTATACCTATGTTCGTTCATATCAGCTTTCTCCTGATGTAAAAGGATACTCACCAAATTATTTAGATCATCATCACCCGAAAACACTTTATCTAGAGCGAGACTAAAAAATTAATGCTTAATGTTTTAATAAGAAGGATATTAATAGCAATTCCTGTTTTAATTGTAGTTGCTAGTCTTACATTCTTTTTTATTAGATTGGCTCCTGGCGGACCATTCGATGCTGATAAAGTTGTTTCTCCTCAAGTAATGAAAAACCTAAATGCAGCTTATAATCTTGATGCACCACTTCATGAACAATACTTTGATTACATGTCAGGAGTAGTTGTTGGAGATTTTGGTCCTTCTTTTAGATATCCTGGAAGATCTGTATCTGAAATGATATACACAGGACTTCCCATAACCTTTGAGTTGGCATTCTATGCTTTAATGATTGCAGTTGCACTTGGGATATTTTCTGGTGTTCTAGCTGCTTTAAAAAGAAATACCTTTTTGGACTACTTTCCAATGGCAATTGCGATGCTAGGAATATGTGTTCCCACATTTTTAATGGGTCCAATACTAGTCTTAGTTTTCGGTATAAATCTTGAAGTACTACCAGTTTCTGGTTGGGATACTTTGTCAGGAGATAAACTCTTACCTTCAATAACCTTGGGCTTTGCATACGCTGCATATATAGCGAGGTTGAGTCGAGGAGGCATGCTAGAGGTCTTAGGTCAAGATTTCATTAGAACTGCGAGAGCAAAAGGTCTAAGTGAATTTAGTATTGTAACGAGGCATGCTATGCAGGGAGGATTATTGCCAGTGGTTTCATTCATGGGTCCTGCAATTGCCGGATTACTTGGTGGTTCATTTGTTGTAGAAACAATATTTCAAATACCTGGATTAGGAAGATTCTATGTTGAAGCTGCTTTCAACAGAGACTATACAATGATTCTTGGGACAACAATTTTCTTCTCAGCGATGATAATATTTTTTAATTTATTGTCAGATTTAGCTGTTCTTTTATTAAATCCAAGAGCAAGGGAAAATTTATGAATAATTCTTCTCTTTGGCAAGATGCAGTAAGAAGACTTATTCAAAATAGGGCTGCTATGATAGGCGGCATAACAATTCTTGTGCTCATCGTACTTGCTATATTTGCTCCTTGGATTGCACCATACTCTTATTCGTATCAAAATCTAGATATTGGAGCTTCTGCACCCTCTGCAGAGCATTTGCTGGGCACTGATGTGCTTGGAAGAGATTTATTAAGCAGACTTTTATACGGAGCTAGAATCTCTTTGTTGGTAGGCTTTGTTGCAACGGGAGTAGCTTTAGTGATTGGAGTCAGCTGGGGGATTGTTGCCGGCTATTTTGGTGGAAGAGTTGACTCAATAATGATGAGAATAGTTGATGTTCTATACGGACTTCCATTTATTATTTTTATTATCCTTTTAATGGTTATTTTTGGAAGAAATATATGGCTCCTGTTTGCAGCCATAGGAGCTGTTGAGTGGCTGACAATGGCAAGGATTGTTAGAGCTCAAGTAATTGGTTTAAAAAACCAAGAGTTTGTACAGGCTGCTCAAGTAATGGGAGTCAGCAATTTTTCAATGTTTAGAAGGCATATACTTCCAAATATTCTTGGACCAATAGCCGTATATGCAACACTTACAATACCGCAAGTAATGCTATTAGAAGCTTTTTTAAGTTTTCTTGGTTTGGGTATCCAGCCACCAATGAGTAGTTGGGGAACCCTTATAAGATATGGTGTTGAATCAATGGAAGAGCATTATTGGCTTCTGATATATCCTGGCTTAACTTTTACCATAACCCTTTTTGCTTTAAATTTCTTTGGTGACGGTCTGAGAGATGCTCTTGATCCAAAGACTTCAAATGACTAGAAAGCTTTTATTGTAATTTTTAAAATTTGGCCAGGTCTTATAATATCGAGATTTTCATTATCCTGTTTGATTGTTTTAATGGATACATTAAAAAGTTTAGAAATCTTTGATAAGTTGTCACCTTGCTTAACAGAATAGAGTATTGTTCTCTTCTTTGACTCTATATTTCTATAGATATTTTTATTACCTATGTTGAGGACTTGTCCAATTTTTAATACTGAACCATTATCAAGATTGTTTATATCTATTATCTTTTTTTCAGAAACACCAAACTTTCTCGCTAAACTCCAAAGAGTGTCTCCTTCGCTTACAACATGAGCTTCAAAAGGGATAAGAATATTAGAAGATGCTTGCCCAACTGGAATAAGCAATACTTGATTTATTGACAATGTATCTGACTCGAGCTGATTTACTTGCCTAATAATATCAATCTTTGTTTTATATTTTTTTGCCAATACCCACAAACTCTCACCTCTTGAAACATCATGAGAAATCCAGTTTATTTTTTGAGATTGAACATATTCTTGCCCATTAGTCTCATATTTAATTTTATTTTCAACTGGAATATAAAATGTACTTATCATATTCGGATCAGTAGCCCATTTTGTGTAACCTGCATTAAGCTTATAAAGAAGCTCAGGTTTTAGATTAAGAAAATTACTAAAGTTTAAGATCTCTATTTGCTCTCCAAAAGAAATTTTATCAACAACCTTTGAATAGGGAATATCTGGAAGATCAATATTATATTTTTCATTGTTATTGATAAGTTCAATTAATGCTAAAAACTTTGGAATGTAGTTTCTGGTTTGAGCAGACAGAGGCAAGTCCTTGTAAGAAAGAGATGAAACCCTTCTAGAGCTTTTTTGAATAGCCTTTGAAGTAAAAGTTGGACCAGCATTATATGCAACCAGAACAAGATAAATATCTTGATTAAATCTTTTATATAGATAGTCTATATACCTAATAGCAGCATCCGTTGATTTAAAAGGATCATGCCTCTCTTCGACCCACCAATTTTCTTTTAATCCAAGCAATTCTGCTGTTCTAGGCATTATTTGCCATAATCCTACTGCTCCAGATGAAGATATAGAGAATGGGTCATAGCTGCTCTCAATAAACGGTAAAAAAGCAAGCTCAATAGGCAAGTCATTCCTTTTGAGTTCCTCGATAACGTAATATAAGAAATAATAAGAATTTTCAAGATAGTTTTCGAAAAGGTCCACATTTTTAAGATGTTGATTCATGTAATAAAGGGTTAAATCATCGATTTCATAATCTTTAATTACAGCTTCATTTTTTAAAACTTCCCAAATACTGATGATTTCTGGAACGGATGGCTCAATATTAGCAACTTCAACTAATTGATTAGCCTCAATAGTTTCTTCATTTTGTGGTAGAGAGAGGTCAGGAATTAATTCAAAAGATTCACTATTGGTAACTTCTAAAATTTGACAGCCAGATAAAAGAAGAATTAGAGTTAGATATCTTATTTTGAGTCTTTCCATTCTCGAATATATTTGAAAATTTCTTTTTCCGAAGGATTATTTAATCCAATTTTCTTTATGAGTTTTATGTTATCACTCAATACATCACATCTTAAAAAAGGATTTGTTTTTTTTTCAAGCTCAATGGAGGAGGGAAGTGAGGAACCATTTTCCATAATAAGGTTGTCAATTTCAGTATTTCTTTTTACTAGGTCATTATTTTCTGGTTCGACTTCAACTGAAAACTGTAAGTTACTCTTTGTATATTCATGGCCACAATAGATTTGTGTTTTTTCTGGTAATTGCTTTAATTTGTTAAGAGATTCAAACATTTGATCAAAAGTACCTTCAAAAACTCTTCCACAACCACCTGCAAACAAGGTATCTCCACAAAAGAGAATATTATTTTCCTCATTGTAAAAAGCTATGTGGTCAAGAGTGTGACCTGGAACCTCAATGATTTCAAATTTTATTCCCAAACTAGAAAGTACATCTCCTTGAGTGACTTTCTCCTTTATTAATTCATAACTATTTTTAGGTCCATAAATAGATCCAGATATTATATTTTCTAATTCAGGAACACCAGCAGTATGATCAAAATGATGATGAGTTATAAGAATATCCTTTAATTTTTTATTTGTCTTACTTAAATAATCTACAACAGGTTTCGCATCACCAGGGTCAACAACAGAAACATCTTCATTAGTTTCAAGCAACCAAATATAATTATCAGTGTAGGCCTTTAATGGTTTAATATTAATCACATGCAAATTTTACAACTAACATGATTAAAACTGTAATTATTTATACAGATGGGGCTTGCAGAGGTAATCCTGGACCAGGAGGATGGGGAGTGCTTATTAAATATGGTGAATCAAGCAAACAGCTTTATGGAGGAGATATTTCTACTACTAATAATAAGATGGAGCTGACAGCAGCCATTATGGCTTTAAAAGAAATTAAAGAACCTTGCAAAATCATTCTTTACACAGATTCAAAATATGTTCTTCAAGGCATAGAAGAGTGGATACATAACTGGAAAAAGAGAGGGTGGAGAGGTGCAAATAAGAAACCAGTAAAAAATATTGAACTTTGGAAAGAATTAGATGAACTTCGAGATGAACATAATATAAAATGGAACTGGGTTAAGGGTCATTCTGGTGATCCAGGCAATGAAACCGCAGATATGCTTGCAAATAGAGGTATAGACGAACTTTAAAATGGAAAAAAGACACATTGTTCTTGATACAGAAACTACTGGATTAGATGTTGAAAAAGGGCATAGAATTATTGAGATAGGAGGTGTTGTAATGAATGGTAGAAAAAAAACCTCCGAAACATTTCATGTATATATAAATCCACAGAGAGAAATCGATAAAGAAGCTCAAGAAGTTCATGGTATTTCTAATGAAGACCTCCAAGATAAGCCTCTTTTTTCTGAGATTGCAGAGGATCTTTTAGAATTTATTGATGGCTCAACATTAGTAATTCATAACGCAGATTTTGATGTCGGTTTTTTAAATGCTGAATTTAAAATAGCATCTTCAACTTATCCATCAATATCTGAGATTTGTGAAGTTAAAGACACACTTGCAATTGCAAGAAATAAGTTTCCAGGACAGAGAAATTCCCTTGATGCGCTTTCTAAACGTTTTGACATCAATGGCTATGATAGAAGTTATCACGGAGCTTTACTGGACGCCAATATATTAGCTGATGTCTATTCAAACCTTACAGGTGGTCAAAGTAAAATTAATTTTACAAATAACTTTGAGGCTGATCTTACAGAGGAAAATAAAAAGCAAACAAGAGATTTTTCAAATGATTTCGAAATTACTAAGATTATTACTTCTGAAGAAGATCAACTCTTGCACTCTAAAAGACTTGAAGAGATTGAGAAAAAGACTGGTAAGAAAACATTATGGAATTCTTAAATGAAGGTAACTAGATTTGCGCCAAGCCCTACAGGCAATCTGCATATTGGAGGAGTTAGAACTGCTTTATTCAATTATGTTTTTTCAAAGCAATCTGGAGGTTTGTTTTTAATAAGAGTTGAAGATACTGACAGAGAAAGATCAAAGAAGGAATATGAAGAAGACATAATATCTGGATTAGAATGGCTTGGTATATCTCCCGATAAAACACCGATAAGACAGTCGGAAAGATCAGATAAGTATCAAAAAGCTGCTGAAAAGCTCATTGATTCAGGAAATGCCTATTGGTGCGATTGTTCCCCAGAAGATTTAGAAGAAATGCGTGAACAGCAGGCTGCAGCTGGTAAAAAGCCAATGTATGATGGAAGAAGTAGAAATCTTGGCATTGAAAGATCAGATAAAACTGTTCTTAGATTAGCAACGCCACTTGAAGGAGAAACGGTTGTAAATGATTTAATACGCGGCGAGATAACTTTTAACAATAGTGAATTAGATGATCTAATTCTATTGAGAAGTGATGGTACTCCAACATATCATTTTTGTAATGTTGTCGATGATTTTGATCAAGGCGTGACTACAGTGATCCGAGGGGAGGATCATATTAGTAACACACCAAGACAAATCCATATCCAGAAAGCACTTGGCTATCCAGATCTTGAGTATGCACACTTACCTTTGGTGCTGGGTGAAGATAAAAAGAGGCTTTCCAAAAGGCATGCTGCAACTAGTTTAAATGCCTATAAGGAAATGGGATTTACGAAAGAAACAATTATAAATGCCTTAGCATTGCTTGGTTGGTCAACTGAAAATGAAATTTTTTCAATTGATGAATTGATTGAATCATTCAAGCTAGAAAATGTTCAAAAAGCTGCAGCGGTTTTTGATCAGAAAAGATTTAACTGGGTTAGTTCTCAGCAATTAGCAAAACTAGATGAAAATGGTTTTTTTGAAGTAATCAAACCATTCATGGAAGACGAGGGCGTCAGTGAAGATTTTCTAAACTATAAGCAGATTCTTCTTGCAATGAGAACTTCAAAAACAAATTTAAAAGATATAGCTCATGCAACAAGACCATTCTTTTTTGAACTAGATGGTTATGACGAGAAGGGTGTTAAAAAGTTTCTTAATGAATCCCTCGATACACTTAGCTTTGCATTACAAGTACTATCAAAAGTGACTGAATGGAATGAAACAGAACTCGATATGGCATTAATAAAAGTTAGAGATTATTTCAATCTTCCTATTCCTAAAGTTAATCAACCAATGAGAATAGCTCTTGTTGGCTCTACTGTCTCGCCATCTCTTGGGTTAACGTTAGAGCTATTTGGTAAAGAAAAGTCATTAGAAAGGATACAGAAAGCAATAGACTTTATTAGTTAGACTTTTCTATTGAAACTCCAGCATTAGGTCTTCTTAGATCAGCAAAACCATAATTGATTCCATCAATGATCTGAATTGATTGTGTGCTGCCGATAGTATCTGATAACTCTAGTTGATGACCAATTCTGTCTAAAAGATTTAAGTTATCCTGACTAACTGTCGATTCATAATCAAGGTCAGCATAAGGCCAATCTTTATGTATTCTAGGGAGCATCGTTGCATCACCTATATGCAAATCAAAATCTATTACTCCCGTTACCACTCTTAGATTCGCAGCAGGTATTTGAGATCCTCCGGGTGATCCAGTAATCAAAGACAACTCACCTTTTTTATTAAATACCATAATAGGATGCATTGTACTCATTGGTCTTTTACCTGGTTCAAACCTATTTCCTGGGCTTGAAGCTCTGCTTGTAGATGTTTTATCACCATACTTATATGCAAAATTTCTCATTTGATTATTCATCAAGATTCCTGTTCCTGGAATAGTAACTCCTGAACCAAATGAATATCCTAATGTATATGTATTTGAAACAGCATTTCCATTTCGATCTATAACAGAATAGTGAGTGGTATCTTTACTTTCCTCTATGTGATTATATTTTTGGATTGAAGATGCCTTTGATGCTTTATCAAAACTAATATTCTTAGCTAATAATTTAGCTCTGCCTTGTGATATAAGCCCTTCAGTAGGCACATCATAATAGTCTGGATCTCCCACATGATGAGATCTATTATTATGTCCTCTTCTTAATGCCTCAGCCAGAAGGTGATAGGTTAGAGATGAATCTTTTCTATATTTACCAAGATTATAATAGCTGAGTACATTTAAAGCAGTTAGAAATGTTATTCCTCCTCCTGATGGAGGCCCTTGAGTATATACACTATATCCACGGTAATTCACTCCAATTGGATCTCTAAACTTTGAGCTATATTGCTTTAGATCATTGCTATCTATAAAACCGCCATTATCCTTCATAGAGGATTGAATTTTTTCAGCGACCCACCCATCATAAAATCCATCTTTACCATCTTTGGATATTGCTTCAAAAGTTTTAGCTAAATCAGGTCTTTTCATTAATGAGCCAATAGCTACTGGTTTATTGTTTTGAAAATAAATCTTTCGTGATTCAGTGTCTTTCTTTAGCTGATAGGAGCTATCAATTGCATTATGTAAGTCATAGGAAACAATAATTCCATTTCTTGCTTGATCGATAACCGGCTGCAAAACTTTTTCAAGAGGCAAATCTCCAAATCTTTCATGAGCTTCTAAGAGACCATATACGGTTCCAGGAACTGCTGATGCTTTGTAATCATATTTAGTTAGATCATAGTCATCATCTTGAATTTGTGCTGGTGATTTAGAGCCGAATAAATCTTTTAAATTTGAATTTAAAGAAGATCTACTTCTATAGTCAATTGAAAACAACTCTTGAGTTTCTTTTATGTAAACTAACATAAAACCGCCACCACCAATATTTCCTGCTCTTGGAAGAGTTGTGGTTAATGAGAATCCAACAGCTACTGCAGCATCTACTGCATTACCTCCTGATTCCAATATCATAGTTCCAATTTCTGAAGATTCAAGATTTTGAGAGACCACCATCCCATTTTCAGAAATTGTCGGATGGAAGGGTGATTTATAGTCTAGATATGCATCAAGCTGAGCATCGTGTGCCTGAAAAAGAAAAAGAAAAAAAGCTATTTTTAAAAATCTCATCCGAAAATAACTTTCGCAAAGTAATATGCAAAAACTGTCACTACAAAAATACCGGCTATGTTAATTAAAAATCCGGCACGCATCATATCAATGATCTTAAATTTATTAGCCCCATATACAATTGCATTTGGAGGTGTTGCTACTGGCAACATGAACGCACAGCTTGCTGCAAGTACAACAGGAACAGTTAAGACTTCAGGTGCAACACCAACAGCAACTGCGACTGCTCCAAAAACTGGTAAGAAAGTTGAGGTTGTTGCAACATTACTTGTAACTTCTGTTAAAAATATTATTAGTGCAGCTACAGCCATAACGAGAATTATTAACGGAACTGTTTTAAGACTAACAAGGCTTTGACCAATCCACAAACCAAGACCAGTATCATTAATCTGAACACCAAGCGATAAACCTCCACCAAAGAGGAGTAATAATCCCCATGGAAGTTTACTTGATTGTTCCCATGAGAGTAATTCTCCATTCCTTCCACTAGAAGGAATTATGAATAATGCAATTGCTACGAGAATTGCAATACCGGCATCTGTAAGCCCGATTACGTAGTTATCAATAAGACTTCTAAACATCCACAAACCTGCTGCGATGAAGAAGACAATCCCAACTCTAAATTCGTCCTTAGACATGGGACCCATATCTGTCAACATTTTTGAAAGAGTGTTCTTTGTTTCATCCGATGAAGCAAAATTTACGGGATATACGACTTTTGTAAGAATTAACCATGCTAATGTAAGCATGCAAATTGAAACTGGAACGCCTAACTTCATCCAATCAAACATAGAAATCTCCAAACCATAAACTTCTTGCATAAAAGAGCTAAAAACAATATTTGGAGCAGTACCTACAAGTGTAGACATTCCTCCAATGGTTGCAGCATATGCAATAGATAACAAAAGAGCTTTATCAAAATTACCTCTATCTTTTTCAGACATATTTGGAACAGTTTTTGCTACAACCGAACATATTGCTAGACCAATTGGTAATAACATCAGTGTGGTTGATGTATTCATCACCCACATGCTAATTAAAGCTGAAACAAGCATGAAGCCACCAATAAGTTTAGGTCCATCTGACCCAAGTCTTTTAATCATAATTAATGCAAGGCGCTTGTGGAGACCAGATCTTTCAATTGCTAGTGCAATTAGGAAACCACCCAAAAAGAGATAAATATTTTTATTGGCATATGGTAGTGCAGCTGTTTCTATTGAGGTAATACCAAGAATCGGAAACAGCGCTAAAGGCAATAATGAAGTTACAGGTATTGGTATGGCTTCTGTTGCCCACCAAGTAACCATTAAAACTGCAACAGCAGCAACTAACCAAGCACTTTCAGTTAAACCTGAAGGTGAGGGCAATATGATTATCGCAGTAAAAAGAAATACTCCTATCCAAAACCCTCTTTTTCTTAAAGCCATAAATTAATTATAGGATAAAAAAAGGGAGCATAAAGCTCCCTTTTAATAATTAATGAGTTTTTAGAATTTTTGATAAAACTCTATAGCATAACTTCTTCCGTAGTCACTATGAACGTCTCCAACGAAACCCCATGTATACTCATCAGCTAAAGGTGCTCGAGTATCTTCTAGGTTTCTGATTTGACCTCTAACTCTTAGACCATTCTTGAATTTATATCCAAGAGTAAAATTAAGAGTCATCATTGATTCAACTAACCAATTTTCTCCACAGTTTCCACCAGAATATGATGTTGTACCAGAGCATACATAGTTACCTGATGAGTCTTTTGCATTATTAGTAACAGCAATTTCTCTGAAGCTAGCTATTTCAGTTCCTGAAAGAAATGCACTCCAACCATTGTGATTCCAAGAAATTCTCATAGAATCTTTATACTCTGGGTATGCTCTTCTGTCATAAGTTCCAAGAAGATCACCAAAGCCGGATGGAGAAATGAGGCCCTCAAGAGCTCCTCCAGCACCAGCAGCATCAAATAACTGCTGTGTTAGCGCTCCAGCATCTTGTTCAAAAGAATCAAATTGAACACTCATGAACTTTGCAGAAAAAGATCCATAATCTGTATCCATAGAATATTCTATGGCATAGTCAGTTCCTTCAAGAGTTCTATCGTCTAAATTAACATAAACATCTTCAACTCTTTGAACAGTTCCAGCTAAACAAAGATTTGGATCCCAAGTTGCGTTATATGTTGGTGATTCTGGATCACTGTCAGGTATAAAATCACTTCTTATAACAAATGGATTACCGACACATTCGTTTGGTCCTCCATTAACTCTAATCAGAGTATCTAAAAGCATGTGATTTCTTTCACCAAACAATCCTACAACACTTTCCTGTTCGATCTGCCATTTATCAATTGTAATAATCCAGTTATCTCCAGGTGTAAGAACCAAGCCAATGGAGGCATTTGTAGACTCCTCACCTTCTAAAGCATCGTTACCTTTTGCAACTCTCTGAATAGAGTAGTTTTCATAATTCTCACCAATTGCTTTGGTATATAAAGGATCCTCTTGGGAGTTGTTTCTAACAACTAAACCCTCGTTAACTGTAATCAAGTTTGGCGCTCTAAACGATGTTGAATTTGATGTTCTAAGTTTGAACCAACTTGTAGGCGCATAACCAAGAGCAACTTTTCCAACAGTATTCGTTCCATAGTCATCTGCATTTTCAACCCTTACAGCGATTTGAGCATCTAGGCTTTCCAGAAGAGGAACTTGTGCCTCTGCAAACAGAGAAGCCACCACTCTGTCTCCGGTTGTATTCGGAGATGGACTACTATTCACAACATCAGAAATATATGGGAAGGTTGACTGATTAGCTGCCTCTGGAGGAGTAGAATAAGCAATTGTTCCATTGATTCTAGGATCTCTTAAATCTTCCATAGATTCTGCTCTAACCTCTGCTCCAACCAATACAGCTAAATCACCAGCAGGCATTGAATAGAGAGATGGATTAGACATTTTAAAGTCAGCCATATAAAGGTCAGTATTATTATTCCTAAATATACTTATTGTAAATGGCTCCTCATTGCTGTTAAGACCAGCATTGAATGGATTGTAGGCATTAGGTGTTGAATCTGCTAAAGCCGCATTAAGCAATGTCATACTTTGTCTTCCATGGTTATCCATCTCAGAACTTGCTTCTGACGCAACCAGACCAGCATCCCAATCCCAATCACCATAAGTTCCTCTGAAACCTTGAACTATTCTCCAAGTTTCTCTAGTTGAGTCCCAACTTCTTGGAGTATTAAATCTGAAATACCTAAACCAAAGGTGGTCTCCTTCCTTGTCTACAAAAAGGTCCCCATTGGGTCTTTGGAGTTGATTGAGCCAATAGTTAGTTGATGGAACAAGAATCGGTTGAGTGTTTCCACCATTTTTTGAGGAAGACCCCATTCCAAGAGGCGCACCTCCATAAAGTTGCTTGTTAGCAGTTGATTTATAATAACTTACCTCACTGTATGCCTCTATGCCGCTATCGAGAGTAGTGTTATAAAACATTACTAAATTATTTCTCAACAATGGGCCTCTCTTATCATATGTTTGACCATAACTTGCTCTACTTGCTGCCCTTATAGAACTGGAGTCATATAAACACATATGATCTAAGCCAGGAATATTATAAAGATTACTTGATGAGTTACTTAAACAATTGGAATCATCCGGTCTGTAAATTGTAAAAATATTACTTCCTTCATAGAATTGAGCCCAGACTGAACTAGCACTAGCATTTCTCCAAGTAGTATCATTAAAAGCTCCAAGTCCACCTTCATCAGGACTAGGCAATAATCTTCTTAGATCTCCATCAGACCATTTTGGGTCCTCAATACCTCTAATTCTCTCTCTATCGTATCTGTCGAAATAAATTGATAGATTTGAACCGTCAGCCATAGTTCTACCCCATTGAATACTAACTTTGTTGTCTTTTGCATCAAAGCTGTCATACCAATTTTGTCTCACTCTCATTGTGAGACCGTCAAAGTCATCCTTGAGAACAGTGTTTATAACCCCGGCAACAGCATCAGCTCCATAGATTGCAGAAGCTCCATCACGAAGGATCTCAACTCTTTCTGCCCCATAAACCGGTATTGTATTTGAGTTAACGCTAGAAACAGGTACAAAACTTCCACCAACCCACTCTGTTGCATATCCAGGTGATTGCACTAATCTTCTTCCATTAAGAAGAGTAACAGTATTACCTGTTCCAATATTTCTTAAATCTAACGATCCAACATCACCTCTAGAGGCATTGTATCCTCCACTAAAGTCTGTTTGGTTAAAGTTATTACTTCCATTTTCAGCTAGATCTGCAAAAAGTTCTTCACCAGATTCAACTGCTAAACTTTCAATATCCTCTGCGGTTATAACAGTTACTGGCAAAGCTCCAGTTATTTTTGCACCTTTAATTTGTGACCCAACTACTACAACCTCTTCTACATCAGATTCCTCTTGAGCAAAAAGAAGTGTAATAGGTAATAATAATAAAATTGAAAAAAGTTTAAGTAACTTCATATTTTCCCCCATTAATTTATTTGAAAATCTACTAATTTATAACTTAAAACTGGACTTAAATCAAATAAGATGTATCTATTAAAGTGTCTCTTGAACTACTTATTTAATCGATATTCCAAAGGAGGACTTCTGTCACCAAGCAGAGGATAATAAGAAAAATCTTTACCTCGCTTGACTATTAACTCTTTTTTCGAGTCTTCTATAATTTTTGGATCTAAAAAGATGTCTTTTGCAGAATTCGTGAGAACTTTTGCTGCTAGTTTTGCACCTTTCAATCCAATTGAAGTACCTCCAGATGCAACTGCTTG